>NZ_JBSFUY010000025.1:0-146547 GCF_053592055.1 Streptomyces sp. NPDC002817 | reverse complement strand
TGAATCCGGTACTCAGCCACCAGGGACACCGCTTCGCAACGGGCAGCCGCATCACCCCCGGAGCCTGCGAACTCGACAATCGGCTCCCACAGAGCTGCGTTGCGTCGTCAGACGCTGCGTGTCGGCAGCGGCTTTCCGTACCAGAGCTCGATCAGGCGGGCCGCGATCGAGATGCCGTAGGGCGGCAGGACCTCGCCGGAGTCGAAGGCGGCGCCCAGTTCGTCGCGGGAGAACCAGCGGGCCTCGCCGATCTCGTCGCCGTCGACGTTGATCTCGGTGGAGGTGGCGCGGGCCAGGAAGCCGAGCATGAGGCTGGACGGGAACGGCCAGGGCTGGCTGGCGATGTACTCGACCTGCCCGACGCTGATGCCGGCCTCCTCGAAGACCTCGCGGCGCACGGCCTGCTCGATGGACTCGCCGGGCTCGACGAAGCCGGCGAGCGTCGAGAAGCGGCCTTCGGGCCAGTGGACCTGTCGGCCCAGCAGGATCCGGTCGTCCTCGTCGGTGACGGCCATGATCACGGCGGGGTCGGTGCGCGGGTAGTGCTCGGCGCCACAGGCCTGGCAGCGGCGGATGTGGCCGGCCGCGGCGATGACCGTGCGCTCGCCGCAGCGGGAGCAGAAGCGGTGGGTGCGCTGCCAGTTCTCCAGACCGACCGCGTGCACCATCAGGCCCGCCTCGCGCGGCGACAGCAGCAGGCCCGCCTCGCGCAGACCCGCCGGGCGCGCGGACTGGTCGATGCGGCCGGGCAGGGCGTCCTTCTGGAGGGCGAAGTAGCTGACGCCGTCCTCGTCGATGCCGAGGAAGTAGCGGTGCGCCTCGGTGAGCGGAGCCTCGAAGGCGGGCGTCATGAGGAGTTCGGTACGGCCGTCGGCCGTCTCGTCGACGAGGACCTGACCGCCGGACACCACGAAGCAGCGGGTCGTGGGGTGGCTCCACGCCGCCGCGAGCCAGGCCTCGTCGAGCCGGTGGTGGGCGGCCCGGTCGATGCCGCTGGGGGCGGTGAGCGAGATGGGTCGATCGGCGGTGTGGTCGGTCCAGGTGGTCACGGGTACTTCCAACTCCCCCGGTGGAACGGATTGTTTCGGCGGGCGGTGCGGCGGGACGTACGGCGGGAGGCGACCGCGTCCGGTGTTCGGCGGTACGGGACAGCTCTTCCAGTCTGCCCCGCACTCCATGCCGATCCGGACGCCTCGGGATGATCAGGGCGCATGCCGCCAGTGCTCAGCGAGGTCTCCCCACAGGTACGCGGTGGTCTCGACGCCCTTGAGGAGCAGGTCGAGCTCGACCTTCTCGTTCGGCGCGTGCCAGCCGTCGGAAGGGACGGAGATACCGAGGAAGAGCACGGGGGCGCCGAGAACTTCCTGAAGGTCGGCGGCCGGCCCGGAGCCGCCCTCGCGGGTGAAGCGGACGGGCTTCTCGAAGGCGCGGCCCATGGCACGGACGACGGACTGCAGGGCCGGATGGTCAAGCGGGGTCAGACACGGGCGCGTGGCCGCGCCGAACGTGATCTCGCAGCGGATCCCGGCGGGCACCTGCTCGGCCACCCACGTACGGACGGCCTTCTCGATGTGATCGGGGTCCTGTCCGGCGACGAGGCGGAAGGACAGCTTCACCATCGCGGAGGACGGGATGATCGTCTTGCTGCCGGGGCCCTGGTAGCCGCCGCCGATGCCGTTGACCTCGGCGGTGGGGCGGGCCCAGATGCGCTCCAGGGTGGTGTGGCCGGCCTCGCCCCGCGTGGCGTACGACTTGGCCGTGCGCAGCCATTGCTGCTCGTCGAAGGGCAGCTCGGCGAAGAGTTCACGCTCGCGGTCGGTCAGTTCGACGATGCCGTCGTAGAAGCCGGGGACGGCCACGCGTGCGTCCTCGTCGTGCAGGGCGGCGACCAGTCGGGCGGCGGCGGTCGCCGGGTTGGGCACGGCACCGCCGAAGGAGCCGGAGTGGATGTCCTGGTCGGGGCCGTGGAGCCGGATCTCGCACTCGGCGAGACCGCGCATGCCGGTGCAGACGGTCGGGGTGTCCTCGGCCCACATACCGGTGTCGGAGACGATCACGGCGTCGGCGGCGAGCCGCTCCACGCGCTCCTCGACAAGGGCGCGGAAGTGCGGCGAGCCGGACTCCTCCTCGCCCTCGATCAGCAGCTTGAGGTTCACGGCGGGCGTGCTGCGGCCGGTCGCGGCGAGGTGGGCGCGGACGCCGAGTGTGTGGAAGAACACCTGGCCCTTGTCGTCGGCCGCCCCGCGCGCGTAGAGCCGGTTCTCGCGGACGACGGGTTCGAAGGGCTCGCTGTCCCAGCCGTCCTCCAGGGCGGCGGGCTGCACGTCGTGGTGGCCGTAGACGAGGACCGTGGGCGCACCGGGGACGTCGGAGGGCCACTCCGCGAAGACGGCGGGGGCGCCGGGCGTCTCCCAGACCTCGGTGGTCGGGAAGCCGGTCTCCTGGAGTCTGGCGGCGAGCCAGTCGGCGCTGCGGCGTACGTCGGGCGCGTGGTCGGGCTGGGCCGACACGGAGGGGATGCGCAGCCATTCGGCGAGGTCGCCGAGGAAGGCGGTGCGGTGCTGTGCGATGTACGTACGGACGGCGCTGACGGCACTGTCAACGGGGTGGCTCATGGTCACGAGCCTATCGGCCCGCACCGACATCCTCGGTGGGCGGTTCCTCACAGTCCGCTTGCGCGGAGGGGTCCTCCAGCAGCAGCCGCTCCAGCGCGCTCCGGTCCGCGAGGTCGTCCGGCCGGTCGATCTCACCGCTGCGGACGTACAGGAACGCGGCCGTGACCGACTCCAGGGGCACCCCCTGGAGCTCGGCCCAGGCGAGCCGGTACAGGGCGAGCTGAAGCGGGTCGGCGGTGCGGTCGCGGTTGGTCTTCCAGTCGACGATCTCGTACGTCGCCGTCTCACCGTCGCCCTCCTTGTAGACGGCGTCGATACGGCCCCGCACCACGCGGCCGGCGATGGCCAGCTGGAAGGGGGCCTCCACCCGGTGGGGCGTGCGGTGGGCGTACTCGGTGCGCTCGAAGGCATCCTTGAGGGCTTCCAGATCGCGTTCGTCGGCGATCTCGGCGTCGCCGCCGGGCAGCTCCTCCGGCTCCAGCATGGGCAGCGTCAGCGCCTCGAAGCGAGCCTCCACCCATGCGTGGAAACGGGTGCCTCGGCGTGCGGCGGGTTGTGGGGGGCGCGGCATGGGGCGCGCGAGTTCCTGCGCGAAACCGTCCGGGTCGGCCGCCAGGCGCAGCAGCTGGGAAGCGGTGAGCGAGGCAGGCAGGGGTACGTCGGTGACGGCCTCCCGCGCACGGAGGAGCTCGCCGGTGAGGGCGTCGAGGTCGCGGTCCCAGGAAGCGAGGGTGCGGGCCTCCTCCGGGGTGAGGCGGGGTCGGGCGGGCTCGCTGTCCGGATCGGGTTCCGCCGGGTGGGCACGCGCGTGCGCGGTCGCGCCGGTGTCCGGTGCCGTCGCCTGGTGCGGGACTGTCGGGCGGTCCGCCGTCCATGTGTCCCAGTCGGCCGAGTCGTCGGAGTCGTCGGGGAAGACCTCGTCCTCGTAGGGAGGCTCGTCGTCCTCCGGTGGCGGCCAGTCCGGGTCGCTGTACGTCTCCGGGTCGTGCTCGGCGAGGTGGCCGTCCGCGTGGGTGGCGAGTCGCTCCAGGTGGGCCAGGACCGTCTCGGCTGCCGTGCGGCGGCGGGTCAGGGCCGTGTCGTCGAGGGGCAGGGGCCAGACCTGGTCGATGGTGGCCGCGTGGAGGGCCGGGTTCTCCTCGTCCTCGGTGGGCTCGTCCGCCCACGCCTCGATCTCGCCGTGGCCGGCCTCGCAGTGCTCGTACAGGGCCTGGAGGAAGTCGGACGGGCCGCGGGGCTTCTTCTGGGCGGGGCCCCACCAATGGCCGGAGCCGAGGAGGAGGGAGCGGGGGCGGGTGAAGGTGACGTAGCCGAGGCGGAGTTCCTCGGTGTGCTGGTGCTCCTTCATGGCCTCCTGGAAGGCCTTCAGACCGCGGGAGTCCCACGCCTCCACGTCGGGCAGGGTGTCGGCGTCGCCGCGCAGGTCGTGCGGCAGCACCTTGCCCTGGGCGGTCCACTTCTCCCGGCCCTGGGTGCTCGGGAAGGTGCCGGTGACCAGGCCGGGCACGGCGACGACGTCCCACTCCAGGCCCTTGGACTTGTGCGCGGTGAGCACCTTGACCGTGTTCTCCCCGCCGGGCAGGGCGTTGTCGAGACCCTTCTCGTACTGGGCGGCGGTCCGCAGGAAGCCGAGGAAGGCCAGCAGGGTCGCCTCGCCGTCTCCCGCGGCGAACGAGGCGGCGATGTCCAGGAAGTTGGACAGGGTCTCGCGGCGGCGGGCGGCCAGGGCGTGCGGGGACGCCGACAGTTCCACCTCCAGGCCGGTGACGGCGAGGACTCGGTGCAGGACGTCCATGAGCGGGTCGGCCAGGGAGCGGCGCAGGTCGCGCAGTTCGGTGGCCAGGCGCGCGAACCGCACGCGCGCGTCCGGTGAGAAGGGCAGCCCGTCGTCGTCCCCGTCGCCGTCGAACGGTGTCTCCAGGAACGTGTCCAGGGCGTCCGCGAGAGATATCACCTCGGACGGGTCGACCCCCTCGACGGCCTCGGCGAGCCGGCGGTCCGGGTCGTCGTCGCCGTCCACGCGTGCGTGGGACACGAGACGCCGGGCGCGGCGCCCCAGGAGGGCGAGGTCGCGCGGCCCGATGCGCCAGCGGGGGCCGGTCAGCAGACGGACCAGGGAGGCGTTGGCTCCGGGGTCCTGGAGGACCTCGCAGACGGCGACCAGGTCGGCGACCTCGGGCAGGTGCAGCAGGCCGGAGAGGCCGACCACCTCGACCGGGATGTCCCGGCCGACCAACGCGCCCTGGATCTCGGCGAAGTCGGTCGCGGTGCGGCACAGGACGGCGATCTCGCCGGGCGCCTTGCCCGTGTTCACCAGGTGCGCGATCGAGTCGGCGATCCAGTCGATCTCCTCGGCGTGGGTGCGCAGCAGGGCGCAGCGCACCACGCCGTCGCGTTCGGCGCCGGGGGCAGGGCGGAGGGCCTCCACGCCCGCGTGCATGGCGCGCAGGGGCTCGGCGAGGCCGTTGGCGAGGTCGAGGAGGCGGCCGCCGCTGCGGCGGTTCTCGCTGAGCGACTGACGGGTGGCCAGGTGGCCGTCGGCGTGGGCGAAGTGCTCGGGGAAGTCGTCGAGGTTGGCGACGGAGGCGCCGCGCCAGCCGTAGATCGCCTGGCAGGGGTCGCCGACCGCGGTCACCGGGTGGCCGGTGCCGGCGCCGAAGAGACCCGCCAGGAGGACTCGCTGGGCGACGGAGGTGTCCTGGTACTCGTCGAGCAGCACCACCCGGAACTCGTCGCGCAGGATGCGCCCCACCTCGGCGATCTGGGCGAGCTCGGCGGACAGGGCGATCTGGTCGCCGAAGTCGAGCAGGTCGCGCTCGCGCTTGGCCGCGCGGTAGCGGACCACCAGCTCGGCCAGTTCGCGGCGCGCGGCGGCCGCCTCGGGGACCTTGCGCAGGTCGGCGTTGGTGAGTTTGGCGCTCCCGAGGGAGAGCAGCAGCTCGGCGTCGTACGCGCGCAGCGCTTCCGGCCGTACGAGGTGTTCGGCGAGCTCGGCGTCGAGGGTGAGGAGGTCGCCGACCAGGTCCGGGAAGGAGCGGGTCAGGGCCGGGTACGGGCCCGGGGCTTCGCGCAGCACACGCGCGGCGAGCTGGTACCGGGTGGCGTCGGCGAGGAGCCGGGAGGTGGGCTCCAGCCCGATGCGCAGACCGTGGTCGGTCAGCAGGCGGCCCGCGAAGGCGTGGTACGTCGAGATCACGGGCTCGCCCGGCGGGTTGTCCGGGTCGATGACGTCGGGATCGGTGACGCCCGCCTTGATGAGCGCCTTGCGGACGCGTTCGGCGAGTTCGCCGGCGGCCTTGTTGGTGAAGGTGAGGCCGAGGACCTGCTCGGGGGCGACCTGGCCGGTGCCGACCAGCCAGACCACGCGGGCCGCCATCACCGTGGTCTTGCCCGACCCGGCACCGGCCACGATCACCTGCGGTGCGGGCGGCGCGATGATGCAGGCCGTCTGCTCCGGGGTGAACGGGATACCGAGGAGCTCCTTGAGCTGATCGGGATCGGTGATGCGGGCGGCCATGTCGGAGAGGCTAGCGGCGCCCACTGACAGTCGAGGACGAATCGCCCTCCAGAGCGCATCCGGGCCGGAAGAAGCACAGGTCAGCACGGGTGGTGCAACCGATCACACCAGTACGGTCACTCGACCACGTGACGCCCTTCGGGGCGAGCGCTGCACGACGCCCGGAACGCGCAGTGCGTGCAGTGCTGCCCTGCGCTCGGCGTGAACCGCTCGTCGAGGACCTTGCCGGCGGCCGTGGCGAGCAGATCGCCGACCCACTCCCCTTCGAGGGGCTCCTGTGCCTGCACCTTGGGCAGCGTCTCGCCACCGTCCCGCTTGGCGGCGCCCTGACGCAGCTGGACGAGTTCCGCGCCGCCCGGCTCCGGACGTGCCCCGTCGAAGGCCTCGTCGACGGCACCCTCCCGGACGGCCAGCTGGTAGACGGCGAGCTGTGGGTGGTGCTCCACCTCCGCCTTGCTCACCGTCTGCTTGCCGGTCTTGAAGTCGACGACGTAGGCGCGCCCCTCGCCGTCCGCCTCGACGCGGTCCATCTGGCCCCGGATGCGCACCTCGTAGTCGCCCGCTCCGAGGGTGACGTCGAAGTCGTGCTCGCTGGCGACCGGTGTGCGTCCGGTGCGGTCCATGACGTGCCACTGCAGGAACCGTTCGAGCGCCACGCGCGCGTTCTCCTTCTCCTGCGCCGACTTCCAGGGCGCGTCGAAGGCGAGCGCGTTCCACACGGAGTCGAGGCGCTCCATGAGGACGGCGAGGTCGGCCGGGGTGTGTCCGGAGGCGACCTCGTCGGCGAGGACGTGCACGACGTTGCCGAAGCCCTGGGCGACCGTGGCGGGCGCGTCGGCCTTCACCTCGCGGCCCAGGAACCACTGCAGGGCGCAGGTGTTGGCGAGCTGGTCGAGGGCGCTGCCGGAGAGCACGACGGGCTGGTCGCGGTCGCGCAGCGGCACCTTGGACTCGGTCGGCTCGAACATGCCCCACCAGCGGTAGGGATGGGCGGACGGGACGAGCGGGCGGCCGTCCTCGTCGGCGAGCGCGGCGAGCCGGGCCAGCCTGCGGGCGGCGGCCG
Source organism: Streptomyces sp. NPDC002817 (assembly GCF_053592055.1). Classification (NCBI taxonomy): domain Bacteria; kingdom Bacillati; phylum Actinomycetota; class Actinomycetes; order Kitasatosporales; family Streptomycetaceae; genus Streptomyces; species Streptomyces sp. NPDC002817. The sequence continues at coordinate 139,352 of NZ_JBSFUY010000025.1, read as the reverse complement.
CCCTGAGGGTGTCCGAGACACGCGGGTCGACGGTGGTGGCACGGAGTTCGGCGACGAGCGCGGCGACGGACAGGGGGCGGCGCGGGCGGCCGGTGACGTCCTTGGGTTCGACACCGAGTTCGGTGAGGAAGCGGGAGGGCTGGTCGCCGTCGTCCGCGGGCGCCTTGACCGCCGTGACGACCAGACGTTCACGCGCGCGTGTGGCGGCGACGTAGAACAGACGGCGCTCCTCCGCCAGCAGCGCGCCCGGGGTGAGCGGTTCGGCGAGTCCGTCGCGGCCGATCCGGTCGGCCTCCAGCAGGGAGCCGCGGCGGCGCAGGTCGGGCCACAGGCCTTCCTGGACGCCCGCGACGACGACCAGGCGCCACTCCAGGCCCTTGGAGCGGTGCGCGGTCATCAGGCGAACGGCGTCAGGACGTACGGCACGCCGAGTGAGGGTGTCGGCGGCGATGTCCTCGGCGTCGATCTCCTCCAGGAAGTTGAGGGCGCCCCGGCCGCCGGTGCGCTCCTCCGCGCGGGTCGCGGTCGCGAACAGCGCGCACACGGCGTCCAGGTCACGGTCGGCGTTGCGGCCGGCCGCGCCGCCGCGCCGGGCGGCACGCTCCAGGCGTGCGGGCCACGGTGTTCCCTCCCACAGGTCCCAGAGCGCCGCCTCGGCGCTGCCGCCGCCCGCGAGACGCTCACGGGCCCTGCGCAGCAGTGCGCCCAGCCGCTGGGCGCCACGCGCGTACGCGGGGTCGTGCACGGCCAGCCGCTCCGGCTCGGCGAGCGCCCGCGCGAGCAGCTCGTCCGAGGGCGGCGGCAGCGGGTTGCCGGCCGCCCGCTCCTCGTCGCGCAGGGCCCGCCCTAGGCGGCGCAGGTCGGCGGCGTCCATGCCGGCGAGGGGGGAGGCGAGGAGGGTGAGGGCGGTCTCGGTGTCGAGCCAGCAGGGGGCCGGCTCTTCAACAGGCGCCTCTTCGACAGGCTCCTGTTGATCAGGTCCCTCTTCGACAGGCGCCTCTTCGATGGAGGGCTCCTCAGCGGACACCTCCCTGGTGGGGCTCTCCCTCGGAGGAGCCTCCTCGTCGGGGCGCGCCGACGCCTCCGCCGTGGCCACCGCCCGCAACGCCGTCAGCAGCGGCGCCACCGCCGGTTCGTGCCGCAGGGGCAGATCGTCGCCGTCGATGTCGAGGGGCACCCCGGCCGACGTCAGGGCTCGACGGACCGTCGGGATGGTGCGTGATCCCGCGCGCACCAGTACGGCCATCTCGCCCCACGGGACGCCGTCCTCCAGATGCGCCCGGCGCAGGATGTCGGCGATGTTGTCCAGCTCCGTGCCGGGCGTCGGGTACGTGAAGACCTCGACGCGGCCGCCCTCCCGGACCGGGGCCAGCTCGCGGTGGGCGCGTGCCTTCGCCGCCGGGAGCCGGGTCAGCGGCATCCGCTGGGTCAGCAGCCGGGTCGCGCTCAGCAGGGTGTCGCCGGAGCGGCGGGAGGTGCGCAGGACCTCGACGGGCGCGGGGCGGCCGTCCGCGCGCGGGAAGGCCTGCGGGAAGTCCAGGATGCCGTTCACGTCGGCGCCCCGGAACGCGTAGATCGACTGGTCGGGGTCGCCGAAGGCGACGAGGTTGCGGCCGCCGCCGGCGAGGGCGTGCAGCAGCCGTACCTGGGCCGGGTCCGTGTCCTGGTACTCGTCCACGAACACGGCGTCGTACTGCGTGGCGAGCCGCCCGGCGACCTCGGGGCGGTGGGCGAGGAGCACCGCGCGGTGGACCAGCTCCGCGTAGTCGAGCACGCCCTGCAGGTCGAGGACGTCGAGGTACTCGGCGAGGAAGGCGGCCGCGGCCCGCCAGTCGGGGCGGCCGATGCCACGGGCGAAGGCGTCCAGGGCGCCCGGACCCAGGCCCAGTTCGCGGCTGCGGGCGAGCACCGCGCGGACCTCGTCGGCGAAACCGCGGGTGGTCAGGCAGGCACGCAGTTCGTCCGGCCAGCGCACATGCGCGAGGCCGAGCCGCTCCAGGTCGGGCTGGCCGGCGAGCAGTCCGCGTACGGCGACGTCCTGCTCGGGGCCGGACAGCAGCCTGAGCGGCTCCACGAACAGGTCGCTGTCCTGGTGGGCGCGGACCAGGGCGTAGCAGAACGAGTGGAAGGTGGTCGCCCGGGGCGCGCGGGCGGCCCCTATGCGCAAGGCCATGCGGTCGCGCAGTTCGACGGCGGCCTTGCGGCTGAACGTCAGCACCAGCACGCGCGCGGGGTCACCGCCCCGGGCGATCCTGGCCGCCACGGACTCCACGAGCGTGGTGGTCTTGCCGGTGCCCGGACCTGCGAGGACGAGCAGCGGACCGGCCCTGTGCTCAACCACGGAGCGCTGTGCGGCGTCCAGACGAGGGGGATCCACGCGGGTCGGCGGGGTACGCACCAGTCGGTAAGCGCCACGGCTCCCCTGCCGCACCTGAGGGTGCGGCAGGCGCCTGGTGAAGGAAGAGGAGCTCACGTGGTTCGCCGGTCCTGGTGGGTGTGCTGGTCGGGCGTCCGCCGTATGTGCAGGGCGGTGATCGCGGGATGAGGGGGACGCGTGCAGTCGACGCTACGCCGACGGAGAGATCGGAAGCAGGTCTTCCGCTTCTTCCCGTACGACACTCACGGCGCTCGCGACACCCGCGTCCCTCGCCCCACGAACGTACGGCATGCCACGGACGTGCCCGCTTTCGCCCGTTTCCCCCGTACGGATCACAGGCCACACCCGGACCCGTCCGATGGCGGAAGCTGTCAGGTGTGACCCTCCGCGCGTTCGCCGCCGTCCCATCGCGCCCGCTTCATGTCGAGGCGCGGCAGGTGGCCCTCGGCGGCCCTGCTCGCCGTCTTCAGCGGCGTGCCCTCCGCGCGGTAGTGGTCGAGCGCCCGCAGCTCGTGGCCCGGGAGCAGCACGCCGTCCGAGCGGACGACCCGCCACCACGGGACGGCTCCCCCGTAGAGGGCCATCACCCGGCCGACCTGACGCGGGCCGCCCTCCTCCAGCCACTCGGCCACGTCGCCGTACGTCATGACGCGCCCGGGCGGGATGAGTTCCGCCACTTCCAGGACGCGCTCGGCGTACTCCGGCAGGGCGTCGCGCGGAAGGCTCTCGTCGCTCATCCGCCCCATCCTGCCCCACCCCACCGACAATGTGACGCGCTGACCACTGTGCGTATCCCTCGCCCCGGGGCGGCGCTTCGGGCAGACTGTGCGCCCCCGCGTTTGCACCCTGATGCCCCCGTGTGTCGGTGGGGCATGCCACCATCGTGCGGGCGGTGACCGGTGATACGAGATCAAGAAGAGACGATGAAGCAACAGGGCGTGCACCCGGAGGGCGCGGAGAGCACCTCTGACGCTTCGTCGCGCCCGGGCACCGGTGACGAAGAGGCGGCGGTCGAGTTCGAGGACGAGACGCACAGCGACGAGGTCGAGGGCGATGAACCCCTCCTCCCCGCGCGCGTGCACCGTCCGTCGGACCTCATGCGGCTCCTCGTCGGTGTGCTGGCGGTGGTGATCCTGCTGGCGATCGCCGCGTTCGCGCACGGCACCACCTCCGGTCTCGAGCAGGACATCAACAAGGGCACGGGACAGGCGCCCGACCTGCTCATCAAGATCGCCGGCCTGGCCTCCAGCATCGCGATCCTGCTGGTGCCGGTCGCCTTCGCGATCGAGCGGCTGATCAAGCGCGACGGGCTGCGCATCGCGGACGGCGTGCTCGCGGCGGTCCTGGCGCACGGAGTGACCCTCGCCACCGACCTGTGGGTCGCCAAGGCCGCCCCCGACTCGATCCAGGAGGCGCTCACCCAGCCCTCCCCCGGTGACATCCACGCCCTCACCGACCCGGTGCACGGCTATCTCGCGCCGGTCATCGCGTACATGACGGCGGTCGGCATGTCCCGCCGGCCCCGCTGGCGCGCGGTGCTGTGGATCGTGCTGATGCTCGACGCCTTCTCGATGCTCGTCACGGGCTACACCACACCGTTCTCGATCATCCTGACGGTGCTGATCGGCTGGACCGTGGCCTACGGCACGCTGTACGCCGTCGGCTCGCCCAATGTCCAGCCCACCGGGCGGACGCTGATGGCGGGCCTTCGGCACGTCGGCTTCCATCCGGTGAGCGCGGCCCGCGAGGAGGTCGCGGAGACGCCGGAGACCGGCGACCGCGGCCGGCGCTACTTCGTCACCCTGGAGGACGGTCCACCGCTGGACGTGACGGTGGTCGACCGGGAACAGCAGGCGCAGGGCTTCTTCTACCGCGCGTGGCGCAATCTGACCCTGCGCGGCTTCGCCACCCGCAGCAGCCTCCCGTCGCTGCGCCAGGCCCTGGAGCAGGAGGCCCTGCTCGCCTACGCGGCCATCGCGGCCGGCGCCAACGCCCCCAAGCTCATCGCGACCTCCGAACTCGGCCCCGACGCCGTGATACTCGTCTACGAGCACACCGGCGGCCGCACCCTCGACTCGCTGCCGGACGAGGACATCACCGACGACCTGCTCCGGGACACCTGGCACCAGGTGCGGGCCCTGCAGTCCCGGCGCATCGCCCACCGGCGCCTCGTGGGCGACGCGATTCTGGTGGATCGTTCCGGCACGGTGATCCTCACCGATCTGCGCGTCGGCGAGATCGCGGCCGGCGACCTGCTGCTGCGCATGGACATCTCGCAGCTGCTGGTGACGCTCGGCCTGCGGGTGGGCGCCGAGCGCGCGGTGGCCGCGGCGGTGAGCGTGCTCGGCCCCGACGCCGTGGCCGACTGTCTGCCGATGCTCCAGCCCATCGCCCTCAGTCGCTCCACGCGCGCGACGCTGCGCACACTGGCCCGGGAACGCGCCCAGCGCGAGCGCGACGCGATCCTGGAGGCGTCCCGGCAGGCCAAGCAGGCCAAGCTCGAGGAAACGCACGACGACGCCAGGCCCGTACTCGAGAAGCCCGACAAGAAAGCTGTACGCGCGGAGGCGCGGGCCGAGAAGCGGGCCATCGACGAGGCGCTGGACGAGGCCCGCGAGGAGGACCTGCTCACCCAGATCCGCCACGCGGTGCTGCTCATCAGGCCGCAGGCGCCGGTCGAGCCGGCCCGCCTGGAGCGGGTGCGACCGCGCACCCTGATCAGCCTCATGGCCGGTGCCATCGGGGCGTACTTCCTGCTGACGCAGCTCACCCACATCGAGTTCGGCCCGCTCATCCAGAACGCCGAGTGGGGCTGGGTCGCCGCGGCCGTGTTGTTCTCGGCGGCGAGCTACTTCGCGGCGGCGATGTCGCTGCTGGGGTTCGTGCCCGAGCGGGTGCCGTTCATGCGGACCGTGGGGGCGCAGGTCGCCGGGTCGTTCGTGAAGATCGTGGCGCCGGCCGCGGTGGGCGGTGTCGCCCTCAACACGCGCTTCCTGCAACGCCAGGGCGTGCGGCCCGGGCTCGCGGTGGCCAGTGTCGGCGCCTCGCAGCTGTTCGGGCTCGGCTGCCACATCCTGATGCTGCTGTCCTTCGGCTATCTGACCGGCACCGAGAAGACACCTTCGCTGTCGCCGTCCCGGACGGTCATCGCGGGTCTGCTGACGGTGGCGGTGTTCGTGCTCGTCGTCACCTCCGTGCCGTTCCTGCGGAAGTTCGTCGTCACACGCGTGCGGTCGCTCTTCGCGGGCGTCATCCCGCGCATGCTCGACGTGCTCCAGCGGCCGCAGAAACTCCTCACCGGCATCGGCGGCATGCTCCTGCTGACCGCCTGCTTCGTGATGTGCCTGGACGCCTCGATCCGGGCCTTCGGCACCGAGGGCTCCTCGATCAGCATCGCCAGCGTCGCCGTCGTCTTCCTCGCCGGCAACGCACTCGGCTCGGCGGCCCCGACGCCGGGCGGTGTGGGCGCGGTCGAGGCGACCCTGACCGTCGGCCTCATCGCCGTGGGCCTCGAAAGTGAGGTCGCCGCCCCGGCCGTGCTGCTGTTCCGGCTGCTGACCCTGTGGATTCCGGTGCTGCCGGGCTGGCTGGCCTTCAACCACCTGTCCCGCAAGGGCGCGCTGTAGGCACGCGCGTACGTCGTACGTCCGCCACGCACGCGTGCCTCGTACGACCGGCACGCGCGCGTACCTCGTACGGCCCGTGCCCCGAGCGGCCTGGGGTGCCCGACCGCAGGATGGGATCATGCCGAACCCTCCCCGCCTGCGCGTCGCTGCCCTGACCGTCTCCGCCGTCCTGCTGTCCACCCTGCTGGCGGGCTGCGGCGACGACTCAGAGGACCAGGACGTCACCGCTCAGAAGCTGAGCTGGAAGGACTGCCCGGCACCGAACGCGGCGGAGGGCGGTGGTGACGCCCCGTCACCTCTGCCGAACGGCGACAAGTGGCAGTGCGCCACCCTGAAGGCGCCGCTCGACTGGGCCGAGCCCAAGGGCGACAAGATCGGGCTCGCGCTGATCCGGGCGAAGGCCAGCGGCGACGAGAGCGGGCGGATCGGTTCCCTGATCTTCAACTTCGGCGGCCCGGGCGGCTCGGGTGTCACCACGCTGCCCGCCTTCGGCGAGGACTACGCGAAACTGCGCACCCGCTACGACCTGGTGAGCTTCGACCCGCGCGGGGTGGGCCGCAGCGAACCCGTGGAGTGCCTCAACGACCTTCAGCTCGACGCGTACTTCCAGCAGGACGCGACCCCTGACGACGCGGCCGAGCGCACCAAGCTCCTGGACAACACCAAGGAGTTCAACGCGGCCTGCGAGGACAACTCCGAGAAGGTGCTCTCCCATGTGCGCACCACCGACGCGGCCCGCGACATGGACCTGATGCGCCAGATCCTCGGCGACGAACAACTGCACTACTTCGGCATCTCCTACGGCACCGAACTCGGCGGCGTCTACGCCCATCTGTTCCCCAAGAAGGTGGGCCGCGCCGTCTTCGACGCGGTCGTCGACCCGACCGAGGACTCGGAGCAGGGCTCCCTCGGGCAGACCAAGGGCTTCCAGCTCGCGCTCGACAACTTCGCCGAGAACTGTGTGTCGCAGACCGAGGACTGCCCGGTCGGCGACAGCGCACAGGACGTCAAGGCCCGTATCGCCAAGTTGCTGAAGGACCTCGACAGCACACCGATCCCCGGTGTCGGCCTGCGCAAGCTGACCCAGACCGCGGCGACCAGCGGAATCGCCCAGTCGCTGTACTCGCAGGACTTCTGGGAGTACCTCACCGAGGGCCTGGAGCAGGCGTACGACGGGGACGGCCGGGTGCTGATGCTGCTGGCCGACTCCATGAACGGGCGCAACGAGGACGGCGAGTACAGCAACCTCAGCGCGGCCAACATCGCCATCAACTGCGCCGACGACAAGCCCCGTTACACCGAGGACTACGTGGAACGGAAACTGCCGGAGTTCCGGTCCGCCTCCCCGGTCTTCGGCGACTACCTGGCATGGGGCATGGTCAGTTGCACCGACTGGGCCGTCGCGGGCGCCGCCGAGCACCCCGACGTGAGCGCCGCCGGCTCGGCGCCGATCGTTGTCATCGGCAACACCGGCGACCCGGCCACGCCGTACGAGGGGGCGCGGAAGATGGTGGACGCGCTGGGCGAGGGCGTGGGCGTGGAGCTGACGTACAAGGGTCAGGGCCACGGCGCGTACGACAGCAAGAACAAGTGTGTGCAGAGCGCGGTGAACGGCTATCTGCTGGACGGGAAGGTACCGACGGCGGGGACGGTCTGTTCCTGACGCAAGGATTCCGGAAAATCAGCAGGTCAGAGCGTTATCCACAGGCATGCGCAGCTGTGATGCGGGCCGCCTACCATGGCATGACCGCCATCCGCGGCACAGTGCGGACGGCCTGCAAGGGGGGACTGCGATGACGCGTTTCGTACGGTGGACGGCTCTGGCCGCCGCCGCGGCACTGCTGGTGGGGGGCTGCAGCGGCGGCTCGTCCGACGACGGCGAGGGCGAGGGCGACGAGGGGACGAACACGTCCACTCCGTCGTCGGGTGCCTCCGACACCGAGGCGGCCGCCGCGCTGCCGTCCTCGCTGACCTCTCAGAAGCTCGACTGGGAGGGCTGCAAGGGCACGGCGGACTCCCCCGCGCCGAGCAGCGAATGGCAGTGCGCGACGCTCAAGGTGCCGCTGGACTGGGCGAAGCCGGAGGGCAGGACGATCGGTCTGGCGCTGATCCGCGCCAAGGCCCGCGGCGACAAGAGCGAGCGCGTCGGCTCGCTGCTGTTCAACTTCGGCGGCCCGGGCGGCTCGGGCGTGTCCATGATGCCGCTGTACGGCGCGACGGTCTCCACGCTCCGCGAGCGCTACGACCTGGTGAGCTGGGACCCGCGCGGGGTCGCCGCCAGCGAGGGCGTCCGCTGTCGCAGCGACGAGGAGATCCAGTCCGCCGAGAGCGTGGACGCGACACCGGACACCGCGACTGAGGAAGCGGCGTACTTCAAGGACGCCGCCACCTTCGGCAAGGGCTGCGAGAAGGCCGCCGGGGCCCTGCTGGCACACGTCTCGACCACGGACACCGCCCGCGACATGGACCTCATGCGCCAGGTGCTGGGCGACACGAAGATGCACTACTTCGGCATCTCCTACGGCACCGAACTCGGCGGCGTCTACGCCCACCTGTTCCCGAAGAACGTCGGGCGGCTGATCCTCGACGCGGTCGTCGACCCGAGCGCCGACACGGTGGGCCACGCGGAGAACCAGACCCGGGGCTTCCAGCGGGCGCTCGACGACTATCTGAAGTCGACCGGCGAGGACCCCGAGCAGGGCACACGGAAGATCGCCGACCTGCTGAAGGAGCTCGACGCGAACCCGCTGCCGACCGGCTCCGACCGGAAGCTGACGCAGACGCTCGCGGTCACCGGCATCGTGCTTCCCCTGTACAGCAAGGCCAGCTGGCCCACCCTGACCAGTGCGCTGGAGGCCGCGGAACAGGGCGACGGCTCGGAGCTGCTGACGCTCGCAGACGGCTACAACGAGCGTGACACCGCGGGGCACTACGGCACCACGACCCACTCGCAGCGGGTCATATCGTGCTTGGACGACAAGCAGCGACCGACCGCCGCGGAGACGAAGAAGCTGCTGCCGACGTTCGAGAAGCTCTCGCCCGTCTTCGGTGCCTTCCTGGGCTGGGACACGGCCGGCTGGTGCCACGACTGGCCGGTGACCGGACAGTGGGACACCCCGGAGGTGAGCGCTCCCGGTGCGCCGCCGGTCCTCGTGGTCGGCAACACCGGCGACCCGGCGACGCCCTACGAGGGCGCCCGGAAGATGGCGGACGAACTGGGCAAGGACGTCGGTGTGGTGCTCACCTGGAAGGGCGAGGGGCACGGGGCGTACGGCAGCGGGAGCGACTGCGTCGACTCCACGGTGAACGCGTATCTGCTCAAGGGCACGGTGCCGAAGGACGGCAAGGTCTGCTCATGACGACGGCGGGGGTTCCACGCACCCGTGGTGCGTGGAACCCCCGCCGATCGCAGCAGGTCCGGTCAGTACACCGGCTTGTCCGGCTCGATCTGGTGGACCCAGCCGATCACGCCGCCGCCGACGTGCACGGCGTCCGCGAAGCCCGCGGACTTCAGCACGGCGAGGACTTCCGCACTGCGGACACCCGTCTTGCAGTGCAGGACGATCTTCTTGTCCTGCGGGAGGCTCTCCAGGGCGGTGCCCATGAGGAACTCGTTCTTCGGGATCAGCTTGGCGCCCGGGATGGAGACGATCTCGTACTCGTTGATCTCGCGGACGTCGATGATCTCGATGTTCTCGCCGTCGTCGATCCACTCCTTGAGCTGCTTGGGAGTGATCGTCGAGCCGGCGGCCGCCTCCTGGGCCTCCTCGGAGACGACGCCGCAGAAGGCCTCGTAGTCGATGAGTTCGGTGACGGTCGGGTTCTCGCCGCAGACCGCGCAGTTCGGGTCCTTGCGGACCTTGACCTGGCGGTACTGCATCTCCAGGGCGTCGTAGATCATCAGGCGGCCGAGGAGCGGCTCGCCGATGCCCGCGAGGAGCTTGATGGCCTCGTTGACCTGGATGGAGCCGATGGACGCGCACAGCACACCCAGGACGCCGCCCTCGGCGCAGGAGGGGACCATGCCCGGCGGCGGGGGCTCCGGGTAGAGGCAGCGGTAGCACGGGCCGTGCTCGGCCCAGAAGACCGAGGCCTGGCCGTCGAAGCGGTAGATCGAGCCCCACACGTACGGCTTGTTCAGCAGCACGGCCGCGTCGTTGACGAGGTAGCGGGTCGCGAAGTTGTCGGTGCCGTCGACGATCAGGTCGTACTGGCTGAAGATCTCCTTCACGTTCTCGGCCTCGAGCCGCTCTTCGTGGAGGATCACGTTCACGTACGGGTTGATGCCGAGGACGGAGTCGCGCGCGGACTCGGCCTTGGAGCGGCCGATGTCGGCCTGGCTGTGGATGATCTGGCGCTGCAGGTTCGACTCGTCGACCTCGTCGAACTCCACGATGCCGAGCGTGCCCACGCCCGCCGCGGCCAGGTACATCAGCGCCGGCGAGCCCAGGCCGCCGGCGCCCACACACAGCACCTTGGCGTTCTTCAGCCGCTTCTGCCCGTCCATCCCGACGTCGGGGATGATCAGGTGGCGGGAGTACCTGCGGACCTCGTCTACGGTGAGCTCGGAAGCGGGCTCGACCAGGGGTGGCAGCGACACGGGGACTCCGTTGGTCGGTCAATCACTACGGTTGTTCTCCCCGTAACACTGCCATGGCCTTCTTCATTCCGAGACACCTGTTCCGATCCGCGAGACGATTTCGTCCCAGTAGCCGGGCATGGCCTCCCAGGGATCGGTGCGACCGCCCCGGTCCGTGCGGTCCGTGAAGTAGATGGTCGAGGCGCCCTGCCAACGGGCGATGCGCAGCGCCTCGTCGAGATGGCCGCCCGGCACCCCGTGGACAAGATGGCAGAAGCGCTCGGGCGGATAGTCAGCGGTCCACTCGGCCACCTGCGACCAGCGGTAGTCGCTCCACGGGCCGGAGAACGTGACCAACTGGTCGGCGCTCTCCGCATAGCCGGGGTGCGGATGGGTGCCGTGGCCGAGGACGACATGGGCGTCGTCGCGGATCGCGCGGAGCGTGGTGACCGTGCGGCGGATCTCGGGGAGCGCGGTGCGTTCGGTCGGGCAGCGGTCGAGGAGGAAGCCGTCGGCCTTGTACCAGTCGATGTAGCGGTGCGCGTCGGAGATCATCTCGTCGAAGCCGCGCGCTCCGTAGGTCGCGTCGATGTGGCCGAGGACCCGGACGCCCGCGTTGCGCAGCCGCCCGGCCGCCTCCAGGCAGTGCGGGTCGGGGCGGCTGCCCGGGCCGTCGGCGACATTGAGGACGACCCAGTGCACGGGGGTGCCGGGGCGGGTGAGTTCGGCCCATTCGGCGGGGGCGACGAGGGGGTGTGCGAAGCCGGGGACACCGACGCCGGTATGGAGCTCGGTGCCGGACGCGGACTTCGTCGTGCTGGTCAGATGCGGCATGCCGCCTCCATCCAGATGTCGGCGAGTGACTCTTCGAGGTTGATCCGGGGACGCCAGCCGAGCCGGTCGCGCGCGGTGCGCACGTCGGCCTGCTGCCAGCTGCCGCAGCCGTCCGGGTACGGGTACGCGGCCGGAGCGCCATGGTCCGGTTCGGAGCGGGGGTGGCCGATGGATGCCCTGAGCGGGCCGGGAGGTCCGTCGAGTTCGTGGAGGGCGCCCCCGTATCCGGCCACGCGGGCCAGGACTGCGGCGGCGTCACGGAGGCGGACGGCACGGCCGGAGCCGATGTTGATGACGCCCTGCGCGGCGGAGAGGCTGGCGGCGTGGACGGCGCGGGCGACGTCGCGGACATCGATGAAGTCCCGTTGGGCGCCCAGACCGCCGAGCTTGAGTTCGCCGTCACCGGACTGCATGGCGCGGCGCATGGCCTCGGCGAGGCGGCCGAGCGGGGATCCTGCGGGAGTGCCGGGGCCTGCCGGCGAGAAGACGCGGAGTACGACCGCGTCCAGGCCGGACCCCAGGACCAGTTCGGTGGCGGCGAGTTTGCTGACGCCGTACGGGCCACCGGGGCGGGGGACGGCGTCCTCGGCGGTGGAGGAGCCGGGCTGGCTCGGGCCGTACTCGGCGCCGCAGCCGATCTGGACCAGCCGTGCCCCGCAGCCGCTGCGGCGCAGGGCCTCGCAGACGGTGGCCACGGCGACGGTGTTGTGGCGGGCGAGGTCACGGGCGCCGCCGCGGGTGGCGCCCGCGCAGTTGATGACCACGCCGGGATGGACCGCGTCGAGGAAGCGGGTGAGTGCTCCGGGACTGCCGGACGCGAGGTCGAAGCGGACGTCGGCGTCGTCGCCGCGGCCGAGGGCGGTGAGCTGGACGGCCGGGTCGGCGAGCAGGCGGTCGGCGACGAAGCGGCCGAGGTAGCCGTTGGCTCCGATCATCAGGACCCTCATCGTGCGGCTCCCGTCGCCGGGTCTTCGGGTCGGGAGGTGTTCATGTGGTGCTCTCCTGTCAGAACGGTGTGCCGCCGGCGGAGGGGCGAGATGCCTGCGACGGCCTGCTGGTGTGAGTGGGGGCGCGCGGGGCGCCGTACTGCTTCGTCGTGCGTCGTCGGGTCCGTGCCCCGTCGCCTCACCACTGCTGGTCCGTGGGGGCGTGGGCCGAGGCCCTCGTCAGCCTGCGGGTCGCGTGCAGCAGGAGGGTGAACGCTCCTGCCGCGCAGGCGAGCGACGGGACGCCGCCCGGGCCCCATGTCTCGGCGAGGGACTCGATCGGGGCGCCCAGGAAGTCGCAGCCCGGGAGGCGGGCGGTGAAGACCGAGGCGATGGCGGTCAGCTCCGTCATGGCCGTGGCGGTCAGGACGAGTGCCGGGGCGTGGGTGAAGCCGTGGGTGGTGAGGAGGCGGGAAAGGAAGAGGAGGGCGCCCAGGGTGAGGGTCTGGGCGTAGCGGCCGGGTTCGCCCAGGGCGGCCGAGGTCGGGATCAGCAGGGCCGTCAGGGCGCACAGGTACAGGGCGAACACGCCGAACAGCAGCGGCAGTACGGAGGCGGTGAAGTCCTCCAGGCCCCGGCTGAGGGTGAGTTTGCGACGGGCTCGGGTCGTGAAGAGGTGGGCGGTCCAGGCCGCGGGGGCGCAGGACAGGGTGAGAGCCAGGACGGGGGCGGTCGCCAGCGGCCAGGGGCCGTCGGGGGTGCCGGTGGGGAGGGCGTCGGGGCCGCCGGTGACGGCCGCTCGGAGCAGGCCGTCGCCCAGGAGGGCGTAGGCGATCAGCCAGCAGGTCAGGGTGAGGATGCGGGGAGGTGAGTGGTGGGTGGTGCTCAGGGGGCCGCGGGTGAGTGCGGCGCGCAGCGACAGGGACACGGCGAGCGTGCCCACGAGGGCCACGGCCAGACGGGGCTGACCGTCGGTGAGGCGGAGGCCGGCCACTGTCGCGGCGCAGAGTACGCCCGGCAGGAGGGTGAGCAGGATCCAGTCGGCGCTTGCTCGGGGGGCGTCGGAAGGGGTGGCGGGTGAGGGGGTCTCGCCGTCTCTCGACACGCGCGCGTACATCTCCTCCGCGAGGGAGAAGACGTCCCGGTGGCGGAAGCGGGTCGCGGTGCGGTCGGTGACGCCGTGTGCCTCCAGGCCTGCCGCGATCTCCAGGGGATCCACGGCCCGTTCGCACAGCTCTCGATGGCGGTGGATCAGGGCCTTCACGGGGTCCGCGGCGCGGCGAGGGGCCGGAGGCTGTCTGCGGGCCGGGGGCGCCTCGGGGGCGCGGGGGGCCGGTCCGTCCTCGTTCCCGGTGGTTACGACGGTTTCGGTGCCGTCGGCGTCAGCGCCCTCTCCTTCGCCTCCGTCCCCCGCCAGCCACTCCTCCGACCGTGCGTCCCACGGGCCGGGGCTGGCCGGGGTGCCGGGACGGTCCAGTTCGCCGAGGTCGCTCATCGCGCTCCCTCCGTGGCGGGCAGCGGGGTGTTGGCGCGTACCGGAGGGCCTGCGGCCCAGCCGGGGCCGCCGCGGGCCACGACCCGTGCTCCGGAGTCCGTCCAGCGGCCGGGCATATGGGCCTCGGCGGGGACGGCGAACGGAAGCGGTTCCCCGGTGGTGTCGTCGAGGACGACCCGGCGGACCGGGTGTCGCGAGACGATCTCCAGGTAAATGCCGTGAAATGCCGTGATGTTCTGTTCGACGGTGAACAGCTCGAGGGCCCGCGCGCGTGCCGCGGCACCCAGGCGCTCACGGCGCTCGGGGTCGCGCAACAGGGTCACGCACGCCTCGGCGAGCGCCCGCGGATTGCGCGGGGGTACGACGAGTCCGGTGCCGCCGATGGCCTCCACCACCGCGCCCACGTCCGTGGACACGGTCGCGCGGCCGCAGAACATGGCCTCCACCAGGCTGATCGGGAAGCCCTCGACGACGCTGGACAGGACGGTCACGGCGCCCGACGCGTACGCGTCGGCGAGGGCCGGGACCTCCGGGCCGCCGATCTCCCCGAAGGAGACCGGGTTGTCACCGACGGCGTGCAGTCCGTCCGCCTCGTCCGGGAAGAGCTGCGCGGCCAGCGCCTTGCAGTGGCCGAGGTAGGCCGTGCCCTCGGGACCGGCGGGCACTCCGATGATCCGCAGTCGGGTCTTCGGCTCCTCCTTGCGGATCTCCGCGAAGGCGTGCAGGAGGGAGATGAGGTCCTTGGTCGGTTCGATGCGGCCGACCCAGACCAGGGTGTCGGGGTCCGCGCACTCCGGGGACTCACCGACCTCCGCGAAGCGGGCGGCGTCCATGCCCGGATAGACCGTGCGGATCTTGTCGCGGTCGGCGCCGCAGCGCTCCTGCCAGCGGCGGGCGTGTGTGTTGCCGGGGGTGACGAGCGCGGCGCGGCCGTAGATCTCGGCGGCGAGCCGGCCGTGGAAGGCGGCGAGCAGCGACCGCACCGACGGCGAGGCCTCCGTGGCGGACAGGTAGTGCGTCCGCAACTGCACCCCGTACTCGGTCACCAGCAGGGGGACGTCGGAGAAATGGCGGGCGAGCAGCCCGGGCAGAGCGGCCGGGCCGCCGGAGGCCGCGTGGCACAGGTCGACCGAGCCGAGCCCGTCGTCCTCGTACCAGTCGAGGGACAGGGGGCGCAGTGCGCGTTCCAGGTGGGCGGCCACGGCAAGCAGATCGGGTACGCGCGCCTCTCGGGCCGTGCGTGCGGCGCCCGGCGCACGACAGGCGTGCTCGAGGGCGCGTACGGCGGTCTCGGAGCGCAGCGCCCCCACCAGCCCGCCCTCGTCTCGGGCCAGTTCGGCGAGACCGTAGAGGGCGCTGCCGAAACGGTCCGCCTCAAGGGCTGACGGCTCCTCGGAGGGGCCCGCGCAGAGTACGGCCGCCAACTCGCCATAGCACTCGGCGAACCGCCGGCGCGCCCGGCGCCCGTACCCGACGCCGTCGTCCTCGGCCGTCCACAGGGGCGCCGTACGGACTCGGCTGACCTGCGAGGGGAGCGGGACCCAGCCCTCGTCCTCCTGGCGCTCGCTGCGGCTGAGCGCGTAGATGTCGAACTCGTGCTGCCCGAGCCCGCGCACGAGCCGGTCGCACCAGAGCCTGGCGTCACCGCTCACATACGGATAGCCACCCTCCGTAAGCAGTCCGATGCGCACGAGCGCACCCCCGATCTCCCGTATGGGGAGCCGCCGTTGGTCCGGCGGCTCGCAGCGGGACGAACGTATGCGGACATGACGGTGGCGCGACGGACGGTTGTCCATCGCGCCACCAGAAGGGGTGAACGGTCGTAACTTTCCCGTGCGGGCCGCGTTCGATCGCGCTAAGAGATCAAGCAGTTACGTTACGTCAGACAGCGGTCAGTTCCCTGCGCGCCGCTCTGCGCCTCGCGGCCACCTCGGGATCGAGCGCCGGTACGGCGGCCAGGAGCTGCTTGGTGTACGGGTCCCGGGGGTTGTCGTACACCTCGTCGGCGGGTCCCGACTCGACGATCCGGCCGCGGCGCATCACCGCGACCCGGTCGCTGACCTGCCGTACCACGGCGAGGTCGTGGGCGACGAAGACGAGCGCGAGCCCGAGTTCGCGCTGCAACTCGCCGAGCAGGGCGACCACCTGGGCCTGGGTCGTCACGTCGAGCGCGGAGACCGGCTCGTCGCACACGATGACGCGCGGGTCGGCCGCGAGCGCCCGCGCGATGCCCACGCGCTGGCGCTGTCCGCCGCTGAACTCGTGCGGATAGCGGTCGTAGTGCGCCCCTTCGAGCCCCACGCGCTCCAGCAGTTCCCTCACACGCCCCTTGATGCGTGTCTCGTCCTTCTCGCCACGCGCGCGCAGCGGGTCGGCGATCGACTCGCCCACGCTGCGGCGGGGGTTGAGGGAGGAGACGGGATCCTGGAAGACCATCTGCACGTCGGGGCGGACCCCGCCGCCCGGTTTGACGGCTCCCGCCGTCGGCTCCAGCAGCCCGACCAGCATGCGCCCGAGCGTCGTCTTGCCGCTGCCGCTCTCACCGACGATGCCGAGGGTCTCCCCGCGGCGGATCGTCAGCGACACGTCGTCCACGGCGACGAACGCCCGCTTGCCCCGGCCGAACTCGCGGCGGAGACCGCGCGCTTCGAGGACGACGTCGGTGGGCCGCGCGGGCGTCTCGGAGGCGGGCTTCGGCAGTTCGGGGTCCGCGGCGGAGTGTGGCCCGGCAGCCGTCGGTGAGGGCCCGCCCGATGCGGTGCCGGGCGCGCCCGACGGCTCCACGGGACCTCCGGGAGACGGCACGGCGGCTGCCGTCGGGACTGCCCGCGAGGTGCCCTCCGACCCGGCATCCGACGCACCCGGCGCGCCGGCCGCTCCTGCCACCGCACGCCGCCGCACATCCACCCGCGGCACCGCCCCCAACAGCTCCCGCGTGTACGCCTGCGAAGGCTCCCCCAGCACATCGCCCACCGCCCCGTGCTCGACCACGCGCCCGTGCCGCATCACCAGCACCTCGTCGACGCTCTCGGCCGCCACGCCCACGTCGTGCGTGACGAGCAGCAGCCCCATGCCGGTCTCCTCGCGCAGCGTGTGCAGCAGGTCGAGGATCTGGGCCTGGACGGTGACGTCGAGGGCGGTGGTCGGCTCGTCGGCGATCAGGAGGTCCGGCTCGCAGGCCAGCGCCATGGCGATGAGCGCGCGCTGGCGCATGCCGCCGCTGAACTCGTGCGGACGGGACCGGGACCGGCGCGGTGCGTCCGCAATTCCCACCCTGTCCAGCACCTCCACCCCACGCGCACGTGCGGCTCGGCGCGACACGCGCGCGTGCACGCGATACACCTCGGCGATCTGGTCGCCGATCGCGTAGTACGGGTCGAGGGACGACAGCGGGTCCTGGAAGACCATCGCGGCCTTCCCGCCCCGCAGCCGCCGCAGCGCCTCGTCCGACGCCGCCGGTACGTCGACGCCGGCGACCTCGATCGCACCGCCGACCTTCGCGCCCGTGCCGCGGTGCAGCCCCAGCAGGGCTGAGGCGACCGTGGACTTGCCGGAGCCGGACTCACCGACCAGGGCGAGGGCGGCGCCCTTCTCGAGGCGGAAGGAGAGTCCGTCGACGGCCCGCAGCTCGCCGAACTCGACCGTCAGGTCCCTGACGTCCACCAGACTCATGCGAGCACCACCCGTCGGTCGGCCACCGCGTACAGCACGTCCGCGACGGCGTTGGCGACGACCACGAAGAAGCCGATGACCAGGACCATGCCGACCACGACCGGCAGATCGACCACATTGACGGCGTGGACGAGCTCCTGGCCGATGCCCGGCAGTCCGAAGAGCGTCTCGGTGAGCACCGCGCCGCCGACCGCGCCGCCGAAGTTGTTGGCGTTGAGCGCGATGACCGGCGCGAGCGCCCCGCGCAACGCGTGCCGCCCGATGATCGACCGCTCCCCCACGCCGTACGCGCGGAAGGTGCGGATGTGGTCCTCGGCGAGCGTCTCCAGCATCGACGCGCGTGTGAGGCGGGCGAACGCGGCCGCCTCGATGAGGGCCAGCGACAGCCAGGGCAGCAGCAGGTTCCACGCCCACTGTTCGGGGTCGTCGGTGAGTTTCACGTACTGCGGGAACGGCAGCAGTTCCAACTGCCCGCAGACGACGATCATCAGGACCAGGCCGATGACGAAGACCGGTGTGGCCACCCCCGCGAGCGTGATGCCGGTCAGGACGCGCTCGGTGAGCCGGCCGCGCCGCCACGCGGACAGCACGCCGGTGCCGACGCCGAGGATCAGCCAGAGCACCATCGCGCCGAACACCAGCGACAGGCTGACCGGCAGCTTGGCCAGGATCAGCTGGGTGACCTGCTGGTCGCTCTGGTACGACAGCCCGAGGCAGGGCGCCGAGCAGTGCTCCACGGAGGTGCCGGTCGAGTAGTCCTGGCCGGCGACAAGGCCCTCCAGGAAGTGCCAGTACTGCGTGTACAGCGGGTCGTTCAGGTGCAGTTGGTCGGCGACCTGCTGCACCTGGGCGGGCGAGCAGCGCGGGCCGCAGGTGATCTGGGCGACGTTGCCGGGGGTGACGTAGAAGACGACGTAGACGATCACCGAGATGGCGAACAGCGTGACCAGGGCGCCCAGGAGGCGGCGCAGCACGAAGCCGGTGAAGCCGCTCATGCCTTGGCCTCCCTCTTGCGGCCCGTTCCGACGCGCAGACGTGAGGCCGCGCGCGGGTCGAGCGCCGTGCGGACGCCGTCGCCGAGGACGGTGAGGGCCAGCACGGTCACGAAGAGCGCGCCCGCGGGCAGCAGCAGGTACTGCGGGGCCGCCTGGTACCAGACGTCGGCGGCGGTCAGCATCTGTCCCCACGACGGCGTCGGGGGTTTCACCCCGACGCCGAGGAAGGACAGCGCGGCCTCGACGGTGATGTTGATCGGGACGAGGAGCGCCGCGTACGTGATGACCGGCGCGGCGAGGCCGGGAAGGAGCTCGCGGCGGGCGATCCGCCAGGTGCTCCAGCCGCTGAGCCGGGCCGCGGAGACATAGTCGAGCCCCTTGAGGGTGAGGGTCTGCGCGCGCGTGATCTTCGCGATGTTGCCCCAGGCGATGAGGCCGATGACGAGGGCGACCAGGACGGGCCGCGGGAAGTCCGACGGCACGATCGCGAGCAGGGACAACGCCATGATCATGAGGGGCAGGGCGACGATGATGTCGGTGAGCCGGCTCAAGAGTTGATCAACCCATTGACTGCCGAGTGCGGCCGTCACGCCCACCACGACGCCGATCAACACCTGCACGACGGTCGCGGCCAGCGCGACACCCAGGGAGACGCGAGCGCCGTAGACGAGCCGCGCGAACATGTCGCGCCCGGTCTGCGGTTCGACGCCGAGCCAATGGTCGCCGCCGACGCCCCCGAAGGAACCGACGGGCACGCCACCGCGCGCGGAGTCGACCAGGGAAGGGTGGTAGGTGGTCGGGTCCTGGCCCTCGAGGGCGGTCAACAGCGGCGCCGCGAGTGCGACCAGGACGAGCAGCGCGACGACGGCCGCCGCGACGAGGGCGGCGCGCTGCGTCCGCAGCCGCCGCCAGAACTGACGGGCCCCCGAGGCCCCCGAGACGGACGCCTCGGGGGCCTGGGTGGCGACAAGTGCCTCGCTCACGGCGCTACTTCACCGCGACCTGCGAGATGTCCAGCACCCCGGTCCAGTCGCTGATCACGACGTTCTTGATGTCCTTGCCCACCAGCCGCTTGTAGACCGGGTGGAACAGCGGCACGGTCAGCGCCTGCTCACCGATCTTCTTGTCCAGTGCGCCCCACCGCTTGGCGGCAGCGTCAAGATCGGTCAACTTGTTGATCGAGTCAATCTCGGCATTGACGGACTTGTCGTTCAACAGGCCCGTGTTGAAGTTCGCGCCGTCCTTCACGATCTGTCGTCCATCGAAGATCGGAGCGAGGAAGGGACCGCCGGACGGCCAGTCCGCACCCCAGTGGGCGAGGAAGAAACCGGGCTCCGTCTTCACGGTGTGGATCTTGTCGGAGTAGTCGTTGTCCTCCAGACCCTGCAGCTTGACCGTGATGCCGGCCTTCTTGAGCGCGTCCTGGATCGCGGTCGCGATCTCCGGGCTGGTCTCGAAGTCCTTGGCGTTGGAGTGGGTCAGCGTGATGGTGAGCCCGTTTGCGTAACCGGCCTCCTTCAGCAGCTCCTTGGCCTTCGCCGCGTCGCCGGCATCACCCGCCGGGAACAGGTCGTAGGGCTCGTGGCCGAAGGACTTCTGGTTCGGCAGGAAGGTGGTCGCGGCCTCGGCCAGCGACGAGCCACCGGCGGCGTTCACGACCGACGACCGGTCGATGGCGTACGAGATCGCCTGCCGCACCTTGACGTTGTCGAACGGCTTGACCGTCGGGTTGAACGCTATGTAGTTCGTGTAGCCGAAGTGCCCGGTACCGACACGAGCGGCCAGCTCCTTGTCGCCCGTCACCTTGGCGAGCTCGGCAGGCCCGAGGTTGGTGTCCGTGGTGACCGCGGTCGAGTCCGTCCCCTGGGACGCGGACAGCCGCTGGTTGATCACGGAGGAGTCGAGCCCGGACTGTACGTCGACCTTGTCCGGGTAGGCCTTGCGCTCGGCGTCCGTCGAGGCGGACCAGTACGTGTTGCGCTCCAGGACGAGGTGCTCGCCGTCGTTCTCGTTCTTGACGACCTTGTACGGGCCGGACGAGATCGGGTGCTCCTCGTACTTCGTCCCGGTGTCCTTGGCCTTCGGCACCGGCGTGAACTGCGTCTGCGTGGCCAGGTACGGGAACTCGCCCTCGGGCTTGTTCAGATGGAAGACGATGGTCCGGTCGTCCGGCGTCTCGATCGCGTCGAGCCCGCCCTTGTCCTTGTACGGCCCCTGGTAGTCGGCCGCACCGACCAGCCAGTCCCGCAGATAGGGGGCGCCACCCGACAGCTCGGGCGCGAAGGACCGCTCGATGCCGTACTTGATGTCGGCGGACGTGATCGCGGTGCCGTCCTCGTACTTGAGGCCCTTCTTCAGGGTGTACGTCCACACCGTGGCGCCCTTGCTGGGGCGCCCGGTGTCGGTCGCGAGGTCCGGGACGACCTCGGCGCCGGCCTCACCGTTCTCACGGTTGCGAGTGGTGAGCGTACGGAAGACCAGGGACGGGACGTTGCCGCCGCCGGAGGTGTAGAGGCGAGCCGGGTCGAAGTCCTGCTGCGGGTTGGAGTTCAGGACCGACAAGGTGCCGCCCTTGTGGGGCGTGGAGTCACCACCGGAGCCCTTGGCATCGTTGTCCTCAGGCCCGCAGGCGGCGGCGCCCGCGGCCAGAACCAGGCTTACGGATGCCGCGGCCACGCGGCGCGCTGTGACGGACGGTTGACGCATCGGAGACGACCTCTCGAATGGTGAGACAGACAGACAAGGGGTGAGACGAAAGTGAACAGAAGTCTGCCCGGGCGTCAGGTCGTCGAAAAACCGTGACCAGGTCACGGGAAAGGAAAAAGATCGCGACGCGAACGCCTGAGGGCGGACGTCAGCGACAGTGAATGTCGGCCACGCACAGTGCGGTCACGCCGATGAGCGCCAGCTCGATGGCGGCGCGAACGGAGGCGTGACGGGGCGACATGCGCAGCAATATGTACGACTTTTCTGCGCATGTCAACGCGGCACAAGTGGCGCCCGTCAACTCCCGGGGTAGGCCCAGGGGTTGGCTTTGCACGTGATTCCGTCGTGGTTCAGGAACTTGGTCTGCTGCTGCATGACCGGGGCGAGTTCGCCGTTCTTGTCGCAGGTCACGTGGTGGTAGCCGAGCCGGTGGCCGACCTCGTGGTTGATCAGCATCTGCCGATAGGCGTGAATTTGATCACCGTAGGTCTTGGACCCCTGAGCCCACCGATAGGCATTGATCATCACGCGCTCGGTGGAAGCCGAATCACAGGACACGTTGTCCACGGTGGTGTCCAGACCGGACTTCGCACACCACTCCCCGGTCGTCCCCGGACTGGCGAGCGTGATCACGAAATCGGGCTTGCCTGAGTAGATGCGCTCGAAGGTGCGGGCACCGTTGTGGGCCCAGCTCCGGTCGTCGTTGAGCGTCTTCTGCACGGCCTCGGCGAACAGCTCGCCGTCGAGCCCGAGCCCCTGCTCGACATCCACGCGATAGGTGAACTTCTGTCCCGTGCCGGGCGCCTTGTCGATGCCCTTGACCGCGTCGAACTTCCCCGAGCCTTCGAGCTTCGCGTCGAGGGCGTACCGCCGGCCCATCTTCTGCTCGTACGTCAGCGCCACGCCCGGCGACGAGGACGGCGTCGGCCGCCCGTCCGAGCGCGAGGCCGAATCCCGGGCGTCCCGCGCCTGGTCGGTGGCCGACTGCGACCGTACGGCGTCGTCGTCCCGCCCGTCGGCGACCTGACCTGCGACGACGATGGCCAGCACGGTGGTGACGGCGGCGGCCGCGATGCCGGTGAAGGCCCGCCCCTTGCCGCCCTTCTGCTGTGTGGGCCCACCGATGGGCGGCTCGTCGTCGTCGCCGTCGGTAGGTGGCTGCGGCGCGGTCCGCCAGTCGGTGACGGAGGCGTACGGGTCGGCCGGCCCCTGAGGTGAACGGGGCGCAAAGACGTCCTGGTCCCCGAAGGCGTCGAGATACTCCTGCCGAGGGCTCGCCGCCCCGGTCTGCCGGGGTCCGCCGGGAGGCGCCTGCCGCTGCCGCGGTATCGCGACACCGGGCGCACCAGCCATGCCGTGCGCCCCCGACTCACCCCATGCACCGCCTGCTTCACGCTGCTCGGGGTGACCGCCACGGACCCGGGGTGTGCCGTGCGCGGGGGTGCCGTCGGAGAACCTGGGCGTGCCGTGGGCAGGGGTGCCGTCGGGAAAGCGGGGCATGCCCTGTGCGGGAGTGCCGTCGGAGAACCTGGGCACCCCCTGCGCGGGCGTCCCGTCGGCGAACCTCGGCACACCATGAGCCGGCGTCCCGTCGGCCAAGCGCGGAACCCCCCGTGCGGGCGTCCCGCCCCCGAACCGCGGCATCCCCTGCGCCGGAGTCCCGTCGGCGAACCTGGGCACCCCCTGCGCGGGCGTCCCGTCCGGGAACCGCCGAACCCCCTGTGGAGCCTGCCGGTAGACCGGATCCCCGTACACCGAGGGCCCGCCCGGCGCCGGCATCCCCTGCCGCGGCGGAGCGCCCTGCGGCGGACGTACGGCTCCTTGGCGAGGCGAGGCACCCTGGGGCCCCGGAGCGCCCTCGGACTGCCGGCCATCTCGTTGTGCGGCTATGTCCGCGGGGTCACTCTTGGGAGCAGGCCCGCGGCGGCGACTGTGTCGTCCCACCCCGCCCCTCAGCTCCCCGCGCTCGCGGCCTCGGCCGCACTGTCGGACGCACCGGCACTCACAGACGCCTCATCACCGAACGCGCCCACAGACCCGTCCACGTCGTCGGAACCCCCCGTGTCCGCAAGGAAATCCCGGAACGCCCGGGACAGCGTGTCCGGATACTCCATCATCGCCACATGCCCCGCCTCCGGCAGGGTCAGCAGCCGGGAGTCACGGAAGGACCGGGCCGCCTTCCGGGCCATGCGATAGCCGACGAGCTGGTCGCGGCCGCCGTAGACGAGCAGGGTCGGTGCGAGGACCCGCTCGGCCTGGCGCCACAGCGCGTGCTGCCCGCCGAGCGTGTACGCGTTGACCAGCCCGCGCGCGGAGCGTGTCATCGCGTCCCAGAAATAAGGGAGTTGCTGCCGTCGCTCCATCTCCTCGACGGCATGCCGGAACCCCTCCGGTGAGACCCGCGCGGGATCGCCGTAGCAGAGCGCCGTGACGCCGCGGACACGCTGCTCGGCCGTCCAGTCCCGGCTGAGCCGGGTGAACAGCGCGGCCACGCCCGGCACCGCGAGCAGCGCGGTGGGCACCGCGCTGCGCTGTACGCGGATCTCGGGGAGCGCCGGCGACACGAGTGTCAGCGTCCGCACCAGGTCGGGGCGGACCGCGGCCACGCGCGTGGAGACCGCGCCGCCGAGGGAGTTGCCGAAGAGGTGCACCGGCCCGCGGCCGGAAGCGTCCAGAAAACGAATCACCGCACGCGCGTGTGCGGTGATCGAGTAGTCGCCGTCGTCCGGCGGCGGCGAGTCCCCGAACCCGGGCAGGTCGACGGCCTCACCGTCGAGAACACCATCGAGCTCCAGCATCAGCGCCGACCAGTTCTGCGAGGAACCGCCGAGGCCGTGCACGTAGAGCGCGGGCGGCAGGCCCTCGCGCGCGGGCGGTCTCGAACGCACCGACAGCGTGATCCCCGGCAATCCCACCGACCTGAGCCGCTCACCCTCCGCCACCCTGACGGGCGTCACCTTCGGGAGCACATTGGCGGCCGGTACGGACGGCAACTCGGTCGAAGACATGCGGCAATGTTACGAGACGATCACGCAGTGGTTCATGTGTTCGCCGTCACAGAGACCACGTACATCGCATGGCGTCCGAATCGCGTGTCTCCTAGGCTCGTACGCAGGGCACCCGCATGTGGCCCCCTGCACCAGTCAGGGACGTTCTAGGAAGGGAGCCCGCAATGGCCTACGACCCCAGCGACCCCGATACCTTCGAGGACAGCGGCGGTGACGTCGAGCTCGACGTCGAGGCCCCCGAGGGCGACGCCGCCGAGCAGCAGACGGCCGTCTCCCAGGACCGCGACGACCCACTGACCGGCGTCGACACGGACGAGGCCAACGAGGCCGACCTCATCGAACAGGCCCGCGTCGTACAGATCGACGAGGAGGACTATCGGTGACGCCCCGGGCTCCATCACCGAGCAGGAGCGCGACAAGCGCTGCCCGCTAAGTACCCCTTTGAAACCTTCGCGGGGCTTTCGCCGCCGTCCGGTACGTGAAATTCTGCGCTCGCACCGCGCACACCACGGTTACCGAAAAGTACGATGGCGGCGCGGCGCACACCGCAAGTGGACGACTTATGGGAGGCGGCGTGACAGCCATCGAGCAGACAGAGGCGGCACGCCCTCGAGGTACGCGCCTGCCGCGCCGTGCCCGACGGAACCAGCTGCTGGGTGCCGCACAGGAAGTCTTCGTGGCGCAGGGCTACCACTCGGCCGCGATGGACGACATCGCCGAGCGCGCCGGAGTCAGCAAGCCGGTGCTCTACCAGCACTTCCCGGGCAAGCTCGACCTCTATCTCGCACTGCTGGACCAGCACTGCGAGTCCCTGATCCAGTCCGTCCGGCACGCGCTCGCGTCGACCAGCGACAACAAGCAGCGTGTACGGGCGACCATGGACGCCTACTTCGCGTACGTCGAGGACGACGGCGGCGCCTTCCGCCTGGTCTTCGAGTCGGACCTGACCAACGAGCCCGCCGTGCGCGAGCGCGTCGACAAGGTCACGAACGAGTGCGCCGAGGCGATCTGCGAGGTCATCGCCGAGGACACCGGCCTCTCGCGCGCGGAGTCGATGCTGCTGGCCTCGGGCCTGGGCGGCCTCGCGCAGGTCGTGGCCCGGTCCTGGCTGCACAGCGACCGCAGCGTGCCACGCGATCAGGCGGTCCAGCTGCTGACGTCCCTGGCATGGCGGGGCATCGCCGGTTTCCCGCTGCACGGCATCGATCACCACTGACCCGACACTTTGTTCCCGCCCGCTGTTCGCTCCTGGCGTTCTTGCGCGGAGCGTGAACGTCCCCTCACCGGGCTAATGTGTGCTGGGTACGGCGCGCAAGGTCGCGCACTTCACTGACCGTCGGAGGGACATAGCCGTGGAGGTCAAGATCGGCGTGCAGCACGCGCCCCGCGAGATCGTTCTGGAGAGCGGTCAGAGTGCCGAGGAGGTCGAGCGCGTGGTGGCCGAGGCACTCGCCGGAAAGTCGCAGCTGCTGAGCCTCACGGACGAGCACGGCCGCAAGATCCTGGTCCCGGCGGAGCGCCTGGCCTATGTGGAGCTCGGCGAGCCGGCCCCGCGCAAGGTGGGCTTCGGCGCGCTGTAGACGGACGCACACGAGAAGGGCCCGGCGACGTGAGGTCGCCGGGCCCTTCTCGTCGTACGGGCAAAGCTCCGCAAGATTTTTTCTCCACATTTGGAGCACAAGTCACCCACAGAGGAGGATTGCATTCCGCAGGTCACGGGTATGACGGGCTACGACCGCAATGCGCAGCGTGACCGTGTGGGAGGGACCTCAAATGATGTTGCTGGAAGCGCTCGGTTCCGCATTGCTCGGTCTCGTCCTGGCAGCGGTGGCAGCTCACCGGCTGGCCCACCGGCTGCCCGCCCGCTCCCTGGTCATGGCAACGGGCGTCGCCGGAGCCCTGTTCGGCGCGTTCGTGACGCACAGCGCGCTGGGCGCGGGCAGCATCCTGGTGAACCTGATCGGCGCGATGGTCGTCTCGGCCGCGTCCCTCTCGCTCCTGCTCCGCCCAGCGGGAAGACTCCGCCGTAGGTCGGCACCGGCGTAAGCCAGATATTCTCGAACGCCCTGAGGGAAGCACCCCTTCAGGGGCGAGGGGAACTGCGCGACCAGCCCCCACAACCGGCAATCGCGCAACAACCCAAGCCCCCAAGGAGCGCTACGCAGCCAACCCCAGCGCAGCCATCCGCTTGGTGTGCGCCTCGGTGATCCGCGAGAACATCCGCCCGACCTCGGCCAGATCGAACCCGTCGGCAACCCCGCCCACGAGCATCGTCGACAGCGCATCCCGGTCCGCGACGACCCGCTGCGACTGCGACAGAGCCTCTCCCATGAGACGCCGCGCCCACAGAGCGAGACGCCCACCCACACGCGGGTCGGCGTCGATGGCCGCCCGCACCTTCTCCACGGCGAACCCGGCATGCCCGGTGTCGTCCAGCACCGCCAGCACCAGCTCACGGCTGTCCGAGTCCAACCGCGCCGCGACCTCCCGATAGAAGTCACTGGCGATCGAGTCACCGACGTACGCCTTGACGAGGCCCTCCAGCCAGTCCGAGGGCGCCGTCTGCCGGTGGAAGCCGTCCAGCGCGGCGACGAACGGCTCCATGGCCGCCGTCGGCTCCGCACCGATCTCGGTCAGCCGGTCGCGCAGCTTCTCGTAGTGGTGGAACTCCGCCGACGCCATCTTGGCCAGCTCCGCCTTGTCCGCGAGCGTCGGCGCCAGCTTGGCGTCCTCCGCGAGCCGCTCGAACGCCGCCAGCTCCCCGTACGCGAGCGCGCCGAGCAGATCCACGACAGCGGCCCGGTACTGCGGTTCGGCGGAGGCCTTCGCCCAGTCCTGGGCGGCGACTCCGGTGGGTTCGGGAGAAGCGTCGGAGGTGTTGTCAGGCGTCGTCATGAAGCGCACAATAGCCCGCTCCCCGCGCGGCGGAAGTCCCTGGTAAAGCAGTGTGACGACGACTACGTGACCAAATCGGCCATCGCATGTGCGCGTTTCCGGGGTATGGTGGTAATGCGCCTGCTGAGTACGCACGTCTATGAGGACCGCGTATTTCGACGGGCCGCACGTATGAGGATGCCCGGTCGGTGGCCCCGGTCGGCTCCGACCTGACAGCTCTCCTTGGCCGTACGGCACTGTGCGTACGGCATCCGGAGGGACCCTCAGCGGTTCGAGCGCTTGAGCGTCGGCAGAGGTCCCGTGCCATTACGGCTAGCCCCGTAAGGCGGTCGACGTCCCCAGCACGGTCCTAGACGACCCCCGAGCTCGCCTCGCACCGCGCACACAGAAGAGGCAAAACCCTGACTACGACGTTCAGAGATCTCGGAATCCTTCCCGAGACCGCCGAGGCCCTCGAGGCCGTCGGCATCATCAACCCCTTCCCGATCCAGGAGATGACGCTCCCCGTCGCCCTTTCCGGCACGGACGTCATCGGCCAGGCCAAGACCGGCACCGGCAAGACGCTGGGCTTCGGCCTCCCGCTCCTCGAGCGCGTCACCGTCCCCGCCGATGTCGAGGCCGGCCGCGCGAAGCCCGAGGACCTCACCGACGCCCCGCAGGCCCTCGTCGTCGTCCCCACGCGCGAGCTGTGCCAGCAGGTCACCAACGACCTGCTGACCGCGGGCAAGGTCCGCAACGTACGCGTTCTCGCCATCTACGGCGGCCGGGCGTACGAGCCGCAGGTCGAGGCCCTCAAGAAGGGCGTCGACGTGATCGTCGGCACCCCGGGCCGACTGCTGGACCTCGCGGGCCAGAAGAAGCTCAGCCTCAAGCACATCAAGGCGCTCGTCCTCGACGAGGCCGACGAGATGCTCGACCTGGGCTTCCTGCCCGACGTCGAGAAGATCATCAACCTGCTGCCGGCCCGCCGTCAGACGATGCTGTTCTCGGCGACCATGCCGGGCGCGGTCATCGGTCTCGCGCGCCGCTACATGTCGCAGCCCACGCACATCCGCGCCACCGCGCCGGACGACGAGGGCCAGACGGTGCGCAACACCGCGCAGTTCGTCTACCGCGCGCACAACATGGACAAGCCCGAGATGGTCGCGCGCATACTGCAGTCCGACGGCCGGGGACTGGCCATGGTCTTCTGCCGTACGAAGCGCACGGCGGCCGATCTCGCCGACCAGCTCCAGCAGCGCGGTTTCGCCTCCGGCGCGGTCCACGGCGACCTCGGCCAGGGCGCGCGTGAGCAGGCGCTGCGTGCCTTCCGCAACGGCAAGGTGGACGTCCTCGTCTGCACCGACGTCGCCGCTCGCGGCATCGACGTCGAGGGCGTGACCCACGTCATCAACTACCAGTCCCCCGAGGACGAGAAGACGTACCTGCACCGCATCGGCCGTACCGGCCGCGCGGGTGCCAAGGGCATCGCGATCACTCTCGTCGACTGGGACGACATCCCGCGCTGGCAGCTCATCAACAAGGCGCTGGAGCTCAACTTCAACGACCCGCCGGAGACGTACTCCACCTCCCCGCACTTCTACGAGGAGATGAACATCCCCGCGGGCACCAAGGGTGTCCTGCCGCGTGCCGAGCGCACCCGCGCGGGCCTCGCCGCGGAAGAGGTCGAGGACCTGGGCGAGACCGGTGGCCGCGGTGGCCGCGGTCGCGGTGACCGGAACGACCGGGGCGACCGAGGTGGCCGCGGTGGCCGGGACGAGTCCCGTTCCGCCGACCGCGAGCGCCCGGCCCGTACGCCGCGCCGTCGCCGTCGTACGCGCAATGGCACACCGCTGGACGGGGCCGCCGCACCGGTGGGCACGACCGCGCCGGAGGAGACCGCGGTGACCGAGGACGCGTCCGCGTCCCGCACCCCGCGTCGCCGTCGCCGCACGCGTAACGGAGCCGCCTCGCTGGAGTCGGTGCCGGGCACGGCCACGGCGTCCGAGGCCGCGGAGGTCGCGGTCGACACGGCCGAGGCCGCGGAGACCAGGCCGCGCCGTCGCCGTAGCCGCAGGTCGGAGACGGTCGCCGTCGAGACGCCGGTCGCCGTCGAGGTCCCGGAGGTCGTCGCGGAGGTCAAGCAGTCCGAGGCGCCCGCCGCCGAGGCCACCGAGACGAAGCCCCGCCGCCGTACCCGCAAGGCCGCGGAGACGGTCGCCGTCGAGACGCCGGCCGTCGTCGAGGTCGCGGAGGCCGAGGCCCCCGCCGCCGCGCCGCGTCGCCGCACCCGCAAGACGGCCGCCGCCGCCGAGACCGCGGTGGACACGGCCGAGGGCACGGAGACCAAGCCGCGCCGCACCCGCAAGGCCGCTGCCGAGGCCGTCGTCGACACCGCCGAGGCAGTGGAGACCAAGCCGCGCCGCACCCGCAAGACGGCCGCCGCCGCCGAGACCGTGGTCGACACGGCCGAGGCCGCCGAGGCCAAGCCCCGGACCCGCCGCACCCGCAAGGTCGCCGAGACCGTCGCGACTGTCGCCGAGATCCCGGCGCAGGCAGCGGAGGAGCCGGAGACCAAGCCGCGCCGCACCCGCAAGACGGCCGCCGCCGCGGAGACCGCGGTGGACACGGCCGAGGGCACGGAGACCAAGCCGCGCCGTACGCGCAAGACGGCCGCCGCCGCCGAGACCGCGGTCGACACGGCCGAGGCCCCCGCCGCACCGCGCCGCCGTACGCGCAAGGTCGCCGAGACCGCCGAGGCAGTGGTCGACACCGCCGAGGCCACGGAGGCCAAGCCCCGGACCCGCCGCACCCGCAAGGTCGCCGAGACCGTCGAAGCCGCTGCGGCTCCGGAGGTCACCGAGGCCAAGCCGCGCCGCACCCGCAAGGCGACGGCCGCCGCCGAGACGGCCGTCGACACGGCAGAGGGCACGGAGACCAAGCCGCGCCGCACCCGCAAGACGGCTGCCGCCACGGAGACGACCGAGGCCAAGCCGACGCGCGCCCGCAAGACGGCTGCCGCCACCGAGGCCAAGCCGGCTCGCACGCGGAAGGCGGCCGCGGCCGCCGACATCCCGGCCCAGGCCGCCGAGGAACCGGAGGCCAAGCCGCGCCGCCGTACCCGCAAGGTCACGGCCGCCGCTGAGTCCGCGGAGAGCTGACCGCCCATCCGACGGCCCGGCCCACATCACGTGGGCCGGGCCGTCGGCGTTTCCGGCCTTCTCCTGAAGTGCGAGCCCGGCTCCCACACCCACATGGCCCCTCGCCCCGGAGCGGCGAGACCGCCGCCTCACGAACCCGCCTCACACCGCGGCGTGCCGTCGACCCACCACGCCCCGCCAGGGTCCCGCATGGCCCACCTCACACAGCCACCGCCGCCCTCCACCCGCCCCGCCGGATAGCCTCAGGGCATGAGCAGGCCCCCCACCTTCGCCCCGCCCCCAGGCGCCCGCGCCCACTCCCTGCGCACCGCTCGCGGTGAGTTCGCCGTCGTCGACGCGCCCGTGGCGGACGGCGTCGCCCTCAGAGGGACCGCTCTGCTGCTGCCCGGGTTCACCGGCAGCAAGGAGGACTTCAACCCGCTGCATGTGCCGCTCGCGGCGCGCGGGTACCGGACGGTCGCGGTGGACGGACGCGGACAGTTCGAGTCCGGCGGCCCGGTGGACGACGAATCGGCGTACGCACAGGACGAGTTGGCGAAGGACGTGCTCGCGCAGGCCGCGGCCCTCGACGGACCCGTGCATCTCGTCGGGCACTCGCTCGGCGGGCAGATCGCGCGGGCCGCCGTCCTCCTGGACCCCGGCCCCTTCCGCTCCCTCACCCTCATGTCCTCGGGCCCCGCCCAGATCTCCGGCTCCCAGCAGCAGCGCGTGAAGCTGCTCCGGGACGCGCTGACGGTGATGAGCATGGCGGCGGTGTGGGAAGCGATCCAGGCGATGGAACCGCCGGAGGAGACCGACACCGGGGGCGAGCTGGACTCCGGGCTCGACGACCGGGAGGACCTGCGCCGGCGCTGGATGGGCACCAAGCCCGCCCAACTCATCGCCACCGGCCGCCAGTTGTGCGCCGAGCCGGACCGGGTGGCCGAACTGGCCGCCGTACCGCTGCCGTTCCACGTACTGTCCGGCTCGCACGACGACACCTGGCCGGTGCCGCTGCTCGACCACATGGCCGTCCGGCTGCGGGCCCGCAGGACCGTGATCCCCGGCGCCGAGCACTCCCCCAACACGGACCGCCCCCTGGAGACGGCCCGCGCCGTCGCCGACTTCTGGGACGGCGCCCGGTCACTCCAGCAGGGCCGGGCCGCCGAGAGCCGCTAGTACTGCTTCTGCAGGTGCTCCCAGAACCCGTCCCGCAGCGCCCGCCGCAGATCCGCCTGCCCCCGCAGGGAGTACTGCAACAGCCCTTCCGCCTCCACCAGCAGATCCTGGTCCACCGACCCCGGCAGATAAGGGTGCCCCGGCAGCAGTTCCCCCACCGTCTCCCGGCCCCGCGCCGCCAGCCACTTCGCCGCGATCTGGGCGCCCACGAAGCGGACGTCCTCGCGGCCGGGCCGGTTCACCGAGGTCTCGTAGCCGGCGGACGTACGCCGTGACACGTACGGCTTGAAGAAGTCGAGGTCGAGGACGCGCTGGCTGTCGACCTCCCACAGCAGCGGCTCGGCCTGGTTGCGGCCCTCGGGCGCCTCGATGCCCCACAGATGGACGCGGGCGCCGTACCCCTGGGCCGCCTCGACCGCCGAGACCAGGTCCTCGTCGCCGCCGAGCAGGGCCGCGTCGCTGATCGCCCGGTGCCGGGCGAGGGACTCCAGATCGGTCCTGATCAGTGAGTCGACGCCCTTCTGCTGGTTGTTGGCGTTGAGATTGCCCAGCCGCACCTTGACGTCCGGAAGCTCGGCGATCGTCTGCTGCTCGGAGGTGTGGATGCGGCGCCGGGCGCCGTCGTACCAGTAGACCCGCAGCAGCCTGCTGTCCGCGAAGATCGTGCGGGCCCGGTCGATGAGCGCCTCGATCAGCCCCTCGGCGTCCAGGTCGAAGGCCCGGCGGTCCTCGGTCCCGGCGACCAGACGGCCCGCGGCCGCGTACAGATACCCCGCGTCGACGAAGATCGCATGGGTCGAGGGCGTCTTCGCCACTTCGGCGAGCATGCGCGTCAGCAGCTCGTTGGTGTGGTCGATGCGGGCAGTGAGTGCCGCGAGGTCGTCGTTCATCGCCTCCATTGTCCCGGCGGTCACGCTGCGAACACAACCGGTCCCGGTCGGTCTCCGAAGAGACAGCGGAGAGTCGCTTACCGGTCAGTAGTTAGCCGTTCGAAAAATTTCTTTAGCGTAGGGAATGTTTGTAACGCGCACCCCGTTGACTACCTACGTACGCAGTAATTCTCCGCAGGAGGATGACCAGACGAAGGGAGAAGCCCATGCGCTTCGAAATCATGCGACTCGACGACGTCGACGGCACGCCCGTGGACAGCACCGTTGTGGACGCCGCCTCCGTCAATCGGATCGTTCAGCAGGCCGCCTCGATAGGCCAGCGACTCTGGATCCGCCCGACCGAGGCCGCGGCCTCGTAACACATACGCCCCACCACACAGGCTTCAGAGCCCCCGTACGGCACGATGTCGTACGGGGGCTCTGCGCTGTCCGGCCATGGGGATCAGCTCCCCTGGATCACCAGGGTGATGCCGTTGATGATCTGCTGCACGGCGATCGCGGAGAGCATCATGCCCGCGAGCCGTGTCACCAGGACCACGCCGCCGTCCTTGATGACCCGGATGATCAGCAGCGAGTACCGCATCACCAGCCACAGCACGACATGGATGGCGAGGATCGCCATCCACACCGACACCTGCGTGGCGACGCTGTCGGCCTTCTGCACGGCGAGGATGACCGACACGATCGCGCCCGGCCCGGCGAGCAGCGGCATGCCCAGCGGCACCAGCGCCACATTGACGTCCTTGGTCTGCTTGGGCTCGTCGGTCTTGCCGGTCAGCAGGTCCAGGGCGATCAGCAGGAGCAGCAGCCCGCCCGCGATCATCAGCGCGGGGACGGAGACGTGCAGGTAGTCGAGGATCTGGTGCCCGAGGAGCCCGAAGACGGTGATGACACCGCCGGCGACACAGACGGCCTGGAAGGCCATCCGCTTCTGCACCTTGGCGGGCCGCCCGGAGGTCAGCGCCAGGAAGATCGGGGTGATCCCGGGGGGATCCATGATGACGAAGAGGGTCAGGAACAGGGAGCCGAAAACGGCAGCGTCGAACACAGGAGAGCCTTGCGAGGAGAAAGGGAGAGATCAGATGGACGTGAGAGCGAGTCTCAGGCTCCGCCGGTCCCCGGCACCGGGAACGCGCCGGTGGCACGCCGGGTGATCTCGCCGTACACCTCGGGGTCGGTCCGGTACTCGCCGAGCGTGACGGTCTTGCGGCTGCCGTGGTAGTCGGAGGAGCCCGTCACCAGCAGCCCCAGCTCGGCGGCGAGCCCGCGCAGCCCGACACGTGTCTCGTCGTCGTGGTCCATGTGGTCGACCTCGATGCCGTCGAGCCCGGCCGCGGCCATCTCCGCGATCGCGGACTCCGGAACCGTATGCCCGCGCTTGCTGGCGCCCGGGTGCGCGAAGACGGTGACCCCGCCCGCGGCCTTGACCAGCCGGATCGCCTCGAAGGGGTCGGTCTCGTGCTTCTCCACGAAGGCACGGCCGCCGTCGGCGAGCCAGTCCTGGGTGAAGGCGTCGCTCACGGTCGGTACGACCCCGAGCTCGACGAGCGCGGTGGCGACATGCGGCCGCCCGACGGACCCGTCCCCGGCGATCCGCATCACCTGTTCCCAAGTGATGGGCACACCCAGCTCGTTGAGCCTGGCTACCATGCCCCGCGCCCGCGGCACCCGGTCGTCCCGCACCAGCTCCCGCTCGGCGAGCAGCTCCGCCTCCTCGGGATCGAAGAGGTAGGCCAGCATGTGCATGGACACGCCGTCGATACGACAGGACAGCTCGGCCCCGGTGACGAGCGTGAGCCCCTCCGGCAGCGCGGCGATCGCCTCGGCATACCCACGCGTGGTGTCGTGATCGGTCAGCGCGACAACGTCCAGCCCAGCGGCGGCGGCATTACCCACCAGCTCAGCGGGCGTGTCCGTACCGTCGGAAGCCGTGGAGTGGGTGTGCAGATCAATACGCACGACGCGAACTCCAGACACTGACGGGACACAAGGGACCGCTCAAGGATAACCGGATTCACAGGGGCGCCCGTCACACCCGAAACCTGTGAGAGACCTTTACATCGGCTTCCCTGGGGGCGTGGGGAACTGCGCGACCAGCCAACGACGACCCGCAGCCGCCCGACGAGCAATCCCGGCACCCCAGCAGGCGCTACGGCTCAAGCAAGCGCGGCGACAACGCACCGCACGGCACCAGCTCGACCTCCGCACCCGCGTCCCGCAGATCCGTCAGCACCAGCTCGTCGTACATCAGCAACCCCGACTGCTCCGGCCACACAACCGCCCACAGCCACAACCCACGAGCCTCACCGGCGAAGACCGCACGATCATCCGGCGCCCCGGAGACATGCCACAGCGGCGTGGGCCGCCCGGCGGCCAGCACCTTCGCCTGCGGCGGCTTCTCGACGTTCATGTGCGGCCCCGGATCCGGCCCGTCGATCCCCGCATACCGCGCCCCGAGCCCCACGCCGAGTTCCTCGGCGACCAGGATCAGCTCTCCGATACCGCCCAGCGGTCCGGGCCCCGTGCAGGCGACAGCCGTCGCACGTCCTCCACTGCGATCGTCGCCCGCGCAGCCCACACCCGTGAACAGCCAGCCGACCGGCAGTGGCCACGGCATCCAGACCGGTACCTGTGTGCGGTGCACCACGACGTCGAGAGCCTCGACGCTGGGCGGGATCACCGGCTGGAGCGGATGCACCGTCCCGTGCACATCGCACTGCCAGGTGTCGGCGAAGAGTCCGGGAGCCCTGACCCGGCCACCACACTTCGGGCAACTGGGTTCGCCCCTCATAGGGCCCCACGGTCCTACCCCTGCTCCCCCACGTCAAGGACGATCACCCGTCCGGGCGGAACGGCTTCCAGGATCGCCCCACCAGGGAAAACTAGGTGTAGCTTGCATTAATTAGCCGCCCTAACTTACTATATGCATATACCAACCATCTCCTCGCCGGAATTGGAGAAACCATGGACGCCTTCGACGCGGGAGCGGGCAGCCTCCTGCGACAGCCCAAGGCGGTCTGGGCCACGGCCGGTGCCTCCGTCGTCGCCTTCATGGGCATCGGACTGGTCGACCCGATCCTGCCGTCCATCGCCCAGGGCCTCGACGCCACCGCCAGCCAGGTCTCCCTGCTCTTCACCTCGTACTTCCTCATCACCGCCGTCGCGATGCTGGTCACCGGCTTCGTCTCCAGCCGCATCGGCGGCCGCAAGACCCTGCTGCTCGGCCTCGCGTTCGTGGTCGTCTTCGCCGGCCTCGCGGGCACCTCGGACTCGGTCGCCGAACTCGTCGGCTTCCGCGCGGGCTGGGGCCTCGGCAACGCCCTCTTCGTCTCGACGGCCCTCGCCGTCATCGTCGGCGCGGCGGCGGGCGGGAGCGCCGCGGCGATCCTGCTGTACGAGTCGGCGCTCGGCCTGGGCATGGCGTGCGGCCCGCTGCTGGGCGCACTGCTCGGCGACGCCAACTGGCGCTACCCGTTCTTCGGCACGGCCTTCCTGATGGCGGTCGGCTTCCTGTGCATCACGGTGTTCCTGAAGGAACAGCCCAAGCCGGCCCGCAAGACCTCGGTGCTCGACCCCGTCAAGGCACTGGGCCACGGCGGTCTCGCCTCCGTCGCCGCCTCGGCGTTCTTCTACAACTACACGTTCTTCACCGTGCTGGCCTTCACGCCGTTCGTACTGGACATGACCCCGTACAAGTCAGGTGCCGTGTTCTTCGCCTGGGGCGTGCTGCTCGCCGTGTTCTCGGTGCTCGTGGCACCGCGTCTGCAGCGGCGGTTCGGTTCGCTGAAGGTGCTCGGCGGCTCGCTCGTCCTGCTCGCCGTCGACGTACTCGCCCTCGGCTACGGCAGCCACACCACCGCGATCGTCTGCACGATCCTCTCCGGCGCGTTCATCGGCGTGAACAACACCGTCTACACGGAGCTGGCGCTCGGCGTGTCGGACGCGCCGCGCCCGGTGGCGAGCGCCGGCTACAACTTCGTGCGCTGGTTCGCGGCCGCCGCCGCGCCCTACTTCGCGCCGAAGATCGAGGAGTGGAGCGACATCCACATCCCGTTCGTGGTGGCGGCGGTGACCGCCGCCCTGGGCGCGCTCGTGGTCGTCGTACGACGGAACGCGCTCACTCATGAAGCCGAAGAACTGGAGTCGAAGCACGCTGCAGAGGACAGCGTGGCCGTCTTCGCCAACTGACGCTTTTCAGCCACCGGTTGGTGACATCAGTCACTCCAGCGGGACGGACTTGCGGGACGGATCCCGGAGGTCCGTCCCGTTCGTCAGCCAGCGCTCCTGGAGGGCCTGAGCACCGTGGACGCGCTTCCAGGCGGCCTCGTTCGGGGTCATGGGCAGCAGCGGCAGGAACTGGACCGGGTCCATGGGCTCGTCCAGCTCCAGGTCCTCGACCAGGCCACCCGGTTCGGCCACCAGGACCGAGGTGAACGGGGCGCCGGGCCACAGGGGTCCACCGACGTCGAGGGAGGCGCCGGGGGCCACGATCACACCCTCGACCTGCGGGGACGCGGCGAGTACGGCGAGCGGGCGGAGCACCTTGTCGGTGTCGGAGAGTCCGGCGCGGACCGAGAGGACCAGCTCGGCGCGCGGTCCCTTGACCGGGTCGGCGAGCATCGCGGTGGGGTCGCCCATCGGTTGCGCCGACATGCCGAGCGTGGCGTAGCGGACGATGTCGCCCTCCTGGAAACGCAGCACCTCGACGCGGTCCGTACCGAGGAAGGTGACCGCGGCGCGCGCGTCCGGTTCGCCCAGCGCCGTACGCAACCGGGCCTCGACCAAGGGAAGAACATCAGCCATGCCGCGAGCATAGAACTCGTCAGTACCGGGCAAAGCAGCGCCTTGACTATTCAGTCGGCTGATACTCTTTGCCGGTGGTTCGGGGCAGCACGCAGAAGCGTCGCTATCGAGTCCCGACGCCGTGAGACTCCCCCTACGGGGAATGGATCGTCCCTTACGAGGGACCGACCGGAGGAGGTGGGGCTGTCATGGATCGAAGTCGACCTGGTAGTACCACTCGCTCTTCCGGCCACTGATGTAGCTGATCCGCCTTCGGCCGATCGCCGCCTCTCACGCTCGCGTCTTCATCGTCGGAAGAGCACTTCGTCTCGTTTTGCCTGATCTGTTTGATCTGTATCAGCAGCGAAACCCGCTACCGCAATGGTGCGGTGCTCCCCGCTTTGTGGACGTGCCAAACATCCGCAGTCAGGACGTCCTCATTCCGGGCAGTTCCATCCGTTGAAGCGGCTTTTCGTTGCCTGTCGCGAAGGAGCCCGCCATGTCGATGATCCGCGACCTGCGTGCCGTGGTCCGACCCTCCCGCGTCTCGCTGCGCAAGAGCAGCAGCACCGACTACGACACCACGCGTGACCCCGGCACGCCCTCGGCCGTCGTCGACTGCGCCGTCTACCGCGACGGGGCCCGCGTCCAGATGCCGAAGGCGCTGACGCCGCACGAGGCGATGCGCCAGGTGCGCCGCGACGGGGGCTTCGTGTGGATCGGGCTGCACGAGCCGACCGAGGCCGAATTCTCCGGTATCGCAAGCGAGTTCGGGCTGCACCCGCTGGCCGTGGAGGACGCGGTGCAGGCACACCAGCGGCCCAAGCTGGAGCGCTACGACGACTCCCTGTTCACCGTCTTCAAGACCATCCACTACGTCGAGCACGACGAGCTCACCGCCAGCAGCGAGATCGTCGAGACCGGCGAGGTCATGTGCTTCACCGGACGGGATTTCTTCATCACCGTCCGGCACGGCGGACAGGGTTCGCTGCGGGCTCTGCGCCACCGCCTCCAGGACGACCCCGAACTGCTCGCCAAGGGCCCTTCGGCGGTGCTGCACGCGATCGCCGACCATGTCGTCGACGGGTACATCGCGGTCGCCGACGCGGTGCAGGACGACATCGACGAGGTCGAGACGGAGGTGTTCTCGCCGGGGCGCAAGGGCTCGCCGCGCGGCACGGACGCCGGCCGGATCTACCAACTCAAGCGTGAGGTCCTGGAGTTCAAGCGGGCCGTCTCGCCGCTCCTGCGCCCCATGCAGCTGCTGAGCGAGCGGCCGATGCGGCTCATCGACCCCGACATCCAGAAGTACTTCCGGGACGTCGCCGACCACCTCGCCCGGGTCCAGGAGCAGGTCATCGGCTTCGACGAGCTGCTCAACTCCATCCTCCAGGCCAACCTCGCGCAGGCGTCCGTCGCGCAGAACGAGGACATGCGCAAGATCACCTCGTGGGCGGCCATCATCGCCGTACCGACGATGGTGTGTGGTGTGTACGGCATGAACTTCGAGCACATGCCCGAGCTGCACTGGCGGTACGGCTACCCCGTGATGATGATGATCACCGGTGTCATCTGCCTCGGCATCCACCGCACGTTGAAGCGCAACGGCTGGCTGTGACCCGGTCCCGGTGACCCCGCCTGGATAGGCTGGGCGCATGACAAGCGAGCTGCTCGACCAGGCCCTCGTCGAGGAGGCCACGAAGAAGTCCGGCCTCGTCTGGGTCAGGGGTCCCGAGGGTCCGGCCCGGGCGCTCTGGCACGTGTGGCACGAGGGTGCGGTGTGTGTGGTCGGCGACGGGCCGGGCGAGCAGCCGCTGCCGGGTCTCACCGACGGGACCGAGGCCGAGGTGACCGTCCGCAGCAAGGACAAGGGCGGGCGGCTGGTGTCCTGGACGGCGAAGGTCGTCGAGCTGTCCGCCGGGTCCGAGGTCTGGGACGCGGCCGTCGCCGAGCTCAAGGGCAAGCGGCTCAACGCGCCCGACGGCGAGGCGATGACGGGGCGCTGGGCGCGCGAGTGCCGGGTGCTGCGGCTCGAGCCGACGGGGTCGACACTGCCGTTGCCCGACGGGGATCTGGCCGAGGCGCCGGTTCCCACGACGGCCACGACCCGTCAGCCGATCCCCGCGGGGCTTCCGAAGCTGCTGCTGAAGCGGCGCAAGCGGAAGTAGTCAGGACGTCGGCAGCTGCTTGCCGTAGTCCACCGTCTCGTCCTTCTCCGGCTCCTTCAGGCTGAAGGACTTGCCCCAGCCCGAGAAGGTCAGCGTGCCCGCGCCGCCCGCGCGCTCCAGGCGGAGCGGATACGGCTCGCCCTCCAGGGAGACGTCCAGCTTCCCGCCGGAGCCGTCGTCGCCGGTGATGCGGATGGTGCGGATGCCGGCCTGTTCGTGGTGGCCGTCGGTGGACAGCTCGCCGTGGAGGGTCAGCAGGCCCGCCAGGAGGACGTCCTTGTCGGTGAAGCCGCTGAACTTCTTGTACGAGGGGTCGCCCTGCGGCACCTTCACGAACTTGTCGTCGAGCTTGTCGGCGGCGGCCGTGTCGGAGTCGCCCTTGCCGTCCTGCTGTCCCCAGAACTCCGCGTCGGCCTTGAGGTAGAGCTGCTCGCCGATCCGCAGCAGCCCGAAGGTCGCGCCTTCGGAGGTGACCGAGCCCGAGCCGCCGTCGGACTTGAGACGCATGTCGAGTTTGTAAGTACGCCCGCTGGTGACCACGTTCCCCGAGAGACGTACCGTGTCGGCGGATTCGGCGGCCGCCTTGGTCTTCGTCTGGATCTGGGCGGCCGGCAGCTTGCCGACCCCGTTGGTGCCCGCGTCGGGGTCGTCACCACCGCACCCTGTCAGGCCCGTTCCCGTCACGACCAGGGCGCACATCGCGCCCAGCAGTCCGGTCCGGCGGGTGCGGCCCTGGGGAATCGCAGTCACAGGTGGGGCTGCCTTTCTGACGAGGGTCCATCGGAGGCGTACCGCAGAGTACCGGGGCCCCGCGGGCCCGCCGGAGCCAGTCCGTCCGGACCGCCCCACCAGGGCGTACCGCATCGGGACGGGCTAGCCTGAAGCCCGTCCCAGCGGGCAATTGACGTGAAAAGGAGGCGCAGGCATGGCAGGGGGTGTCCCCAGGATCTTCGTCTCGCACCTCGCCGGAGTCGCCGTCTTCGATCCGAACGGCGACCAGGTGGGCCGGGTGCGCGACCTGGTCGTCATGCTGCGCGTCGGACGGAGACCACCACGCGTGCTCGGCCTCGTCGTCGAACTGTCGACCCGGCGCCGTATCTTCCTGCCCATGACCCGCGTGACCAGCATCGAGTCCGGCCAGGTCATCACCACCGGGGTGCTCAACGTCCGCCGCTTCGAGCAGCGGCCCACCGAGCGCCTGGTCTTCGGCGAGCTCCTGGACCGGCGCGTGACGCTCGTCGAGGCCGAGGAAGAGGTCACCGTCCTCGACGTGTCCGTGCAGCAGCTGCCGGCCCGCCGGGACTGGGAGATCGACCGCGTCTTCGTGCGCAAGGGCGGCAAGGGCGGTGCCTTCCGCCGCAAGGGCGAGGCGCTGACCGTCGAGTGGTCCGCCGTCACCGGCTTCTCCCTGGAGGAGCACGGACAGGGTGCCGAGAGCCTCCTCGCCACCTTCGAGCAGCTGCGCCCCGCCGACCTGGCGAACGTCCTGCACCACCTCTCCCCCAAGCGCCGCGCGGAGGTCGCCGCGGCCCTCGACGACGACCGGCTGGCCGACGTCCTCGAAGAGCTCCCCGAGGACGACCAGATCGAGATCCTCGGCAAGCTCAAGGAGGAGCGGGCCGCGGACGTCCTGGAGGCCATGGACCCGGACGACGCGGCCGACCTGCTCTCCGAGCTCCCCGAGGAGGACCAGGAGCGGCTGCTGAGCCTGATGGAGCCCGCCGACGCGGCCGACATGCGGCGCCTGATGTCCTACGAGGAGCACACGGCCGGCGGTCTGATGACGACCGAGCCGATCGTCCTGCGGCCGGACGCCACCGTCGCCGACGCCCTCGCCCGGGTCCGCAACGCCGACCTGTCCCCCGCCCTCGCCGCCCAGGTCTACGTCTGCCGCCCGCCCGACGAGACGCCGACCGGCAAGTACCTCGGCACGGTCCACTTCCAGCGCCTGCTGCGGGACCCGCCGTACACCCTGGTCAGCGCGATCATCGACGACGACCTCCAGCCCCTGGACCCGGACGCCGCGCTGCCGGTCGTCGCCGGGTTCTTCGCGACGTACGACATGGTGGCGGCGCCCGTGGTGGACGACTCCGGGTCCCTGCTGGGCGCGGTGACCGTGGACGACGTACTGGACCACATGCTGCCGGAGGACTGGCGGGAGACCGAGTTCCACCTCGACGAGGACGAGGTGACTCCGCATGGCTCCTGAGCGTGAGACGGGCCGCGAGCGCACCCCTGCGGGCGCCACCGCCACCACGCGCCCGCGCGCCCGTCTGGACCAGCCCCGGCCGCCCCGGCGGCGGCTGCTGCCCGAGTGGGACCCGGAGGCCTTCGGACGGCTCTCCGAGCGCATCGCGCGGTTCCTGGGCACCGGGCGGTTCATCGTCTGGATGACGGTCGTCATCATCGCGTGGGTGCTGTGGAACATCTTCGCGCCGGGCGATCTGCGGTTCGACAACTACCCCTTCATCTTCCTCACCCTGATGCTGTCCCTGCAGGCCTCCTACGCGGCCCCGCTGATCCTGCTCGCACAGAACCGGCAGGACGACCGCGACCGGGTCAACCTCGAACAGGACCGCAAGTCGAACGAGCGGTCGATCGCGGACACCGAGTACCTGACCCGCGAGATCGCCGCCCTGCGGATCGGCCTCGGCGAGGTCGCCACCCGGGACTGGATCCGCTCCGAGCTGCAGGACCTGGTGAAGGAAATGGAGGAGCGACGGGACGGGCACGTCGTATTCCCGGCAGAACGGTCTGCGGTACGTGACGTAGAAGACCGCTGACGGGCATGCCGAGGCCGCCGCGGATCGCCGTACCATCGTCCTTATGGTTACGGAAGACGCGGTGCGCGAGGCACTGGCGACGGTGAACGACCCCGAGATCAACCGACCCATCACCGAGCTGGGGATGGTCAAGTCGGTGGACATCGGCGCGGACGGAGCGGTCGCGGTCGCCGTCTACCTGACGGTCTCCGGCTGTCCGATGCGGGAGACGATCACCCAGCGGGTGACCGACGCGGTCGCGGCCGTCGAGGGCGTCACCCGTGTGGACGTCACGCTCGACGTCATGAGCGACGAGCAGCGCAAGGAGCTGGCGACGGCCCTGCGCGGGGGCCAGACCGAGCGCGAGGTCCCCTTCG
Source organism: Streptomyces sp. NPDC002817 (assembly GCF_053592055.1). Classification (NCBI taxonomy): domain Bacteria; kingdom Bacillati; phylum Actinomycetota; class Actinomycetes; order Kitasatosporales; family Streptomycetaceae; genus Streptomyces; species Streptomyces sp. NPDC002817. Next base: position 96,962 of record NZ_JBSFUY010000025.1, on the reverse strand, counting down.
CCAAGCCGGGTTCGCTCACGCGCGTGTACGCGGTCGCCTCCGGCAAGGGCGGCGTCGGCAAGTCCTCGGTGACGGTGAACCTGGCGGCGGCGCTGGCCGCGGACGGTCTGAAGGTGGGCGTCGTGGACGCCGACATCTACGGCCACTCCGTGCCGCGCATGCTGGGCGTCGACGGGAGTCCGACCCAGGTCGAGAACATGATCATGCCGCCGTCGGCGCACGGTGTGAAGGTCATCTCCATCGGCATGTTCACCCCGGGCAACGCCCCGGTGGTGTGGCGCGGCCCGATGCTGCACAGGGCGCTTCAGCAGTTCCTCGCGGACGTGTACTGGGGTGACCTCGACGTCCTCCTCCTCGACCTTCCGCCGGGCACGGGCGACATCGCGATCTCCGTGGCCCAGCTGGTGCCGAACGCCGAGATCCTGGTCGTCACGACCCCGCAGCAGGCTGCCGCCGAGGTGGCCGAGCGGGCGGGTGCCATCGCCGTCCAGACCCACCAGAAGATCGTGGGCGTGGTCGAGAACATGTCCGGCCTGCCCTGCCCGCACTGCGACGAGATGGTCGACATCTTCGGCACGGGCGGCGGCCAGGCCGTCGCCGACGGCCTCACGAGGACGACCGGCGCCACGGTCCCGGTCCTCGGCTCCATCCCGATCGACGTCCGCCTCCGCGAGGGTGGCGACGACGGCAAGCCGGTCGTCCTGAGCGACCCGGACTCCCCGGCGGGCGCGGCGCTGCGGGCGATCGCGGGGAAGCTGGGCGGACGCCAGCGCGGCCTCGCGGGACTGTCCTTGGGGATCACTCCGCGGAACAAGTTCTAGATTCGCCTACGAGGAGGGGGCGCCGACTCTGTGAATCGGCGCCCCCTCCTCGTAGCACCGGCTATGCGTAAGCCGAGATGTCCTTGATCATGGCGAAGCCGAGCCCGTACGCGCTCATGCCTCTCCCGTACGCCCCCACGTGCACGCCCTCCGGCGTGGACCCGGCGAGGACCCAGCCGAACTCGGACTCCCGGTAGTGGAAGGACGTCGGCACCCCGTCCACGGGGAGCGACAGGGTCGACCAGTCCGGGCCGTCGAGGTCGTCGGCCAGGGCCCACGCCGTCTCCGTCTGCTGGTCCAGCCAGTCGTCGCGCAGCGAGTGGTCCATCGAGCCGGGCCAGGTGAAGGACAGCAGCCCGACCCCCGCGAGCCACGCCGCCGAGGAGACCGACGTCGCCTCGAGAAGCCCCGTGCCGTCGGCGCTCCTCCGGGACGGATTCGCCGCGACGGTCACCACCACCGCGAACTTCTCCTTGTCCTCCGACGCCTCGTTCCGTACGGAGGGCTCGTCACCGTGCCCGATCGAACCGTGCTCGACGGCACCGTCGGCCGCCGTCCCGACCTGCATCAGCCAGCGCGGACCCGTGAAAGCCTCGTCGAGGCCGTACCACGGGAAGGGCGCCAGCAGGTAGCCGTCGACCGTGCGCCGGGCGGAGGGGACCTGTTGTCCGCCCTCCGCGGCCGGGGCCTGTGCGACCGCCTGACTCGTCGTCTCCATGTGCCCGGACGCCTCCTCGTTCCTCGTCGGTCCGGAACGGCCCACCCCCCTTCGGGCGACTCGTCCGGTCCGCACAACAACTCGGCAGCATAGCCACCCCACCGGGACCAGCAGGGAAAGCGCCCGGCGCGTGGGGCGTCCGGGCGTCCGGTTCAGGCCGCGCGGAGGCGTGGCGGGATATGAAACGCGTCACGTACGACTGAGCCGCACGTCACTGACGTGCGGCTCCGGAGCATGTGTACGACTGCGGGTGTACGACGTTCAGGTGGCGTCCGCGTCGAAGACCGGACGGTCGTCCTTGCCGTCGTCGTCGGGCTTCTTGGTCATGTCGATCCGGCCACCTGACGACGACCCGGAGGAGGACGAGGACGACTCCGACTCACGGCCGTGGACCGCGTCCGTGACCTCGGCCATCTCCTTCTTGATGTCGAAGCCGTTGCGGATCTCCTTGAGCCCCAGCTCGTCGTTGTCCATCTGCTTGCGGATGAACGTCTTGGGGTTCAGGTCCTCGAACTCGAAGTCCTTGAACTCGGGACCGAGTTCCGAGCGGATGTCCTGCTTGGCGCTCTCCGAGAACTCCCGGATCTTCCGGACGGTCCGCATGACGTCCTGGATGACCTTCGGGAGCTTGTCCGGACCGAAGACGAGCACGGCGAGGACAACGAGCGTCACCAGCTCGAGCGGTCCTATGTCATTGAACACCTGAAGCTCCTTGCGATGTCCGGGCCGGGTCCACGGTACCCGGCCATCCGGTACGACCGGTACTGTCCCGAGGCCTCCGAGTGCGCGGGCATGAGCGGTTTTGAGGGTTGTTTGCCTTGTGGGACGGGGTTTGCGGGCGCGCCTGTGAGGTTTCTGTTAATCGGGGCGCTCAATCGCCGTCCGAGGATCCGAGCACCAGGGAGATGGTCAGCTCCTCACCCCCGCGTTCCACGGTGAGCTCCAGCTCGTCGCCGGGGCGGTGGGCGCGGGTCTTGACGATCAGCTCCTCGCCGGAGTGGATGCGCTGGCCGTCGACCTCGGTGACGACGTCGCCCGCCTTGATGCCGGCCTTTTCGCCGGCGCCGCCGGCGATGACCGCGGGTCCGCCGTCGTTGCCCTTGGTACCGACGCGGGCGCCGTCGCCCGAGTAGTCCATGTCGAGGGTGACGCCGATGACCGGGTGGGTCGCCTTGCCGGTGTTGATCAGCTCTTCGGCGACGCGCTTGCCCTGGTTGATGGGGATGGCGAAACCGAGGCCGATCGAGCCGGACTGGGCGCCGCCGGAGTCGGAGCCGTCGTCGGCGGAGCGGATGGCGGAGTTGATGCCGATGACCCGGGCCCTGGAGTCGAGGAGGGGGCCACCGGAGTTGCCGGGGTTGATGGGCGCGTCGGTCTGCAGGGCGTCGACATACGACACGTCGCTCCCGTCGCCGCTCTCGCCACCGGCCGTGATGGGCCGCTCCTTGGCGCTGATGATCCCGGAGGTGACGGTGCCCTCCAGGTCGTAGGGGGCGCCGATGGCGACGACCGGGTCGCCGACCTGGACGCTGTCGGAGTTGCCGAGGGTCATGGGCCGGAGCCCGCTGACGCCGGTGACCTTCACGACGGCGAGGTCGTAGCCGCTGTCCCGCCCGACGACGGTGGCCTTGGCGGTGTCGCCGCTGTGGAAGGTGACGGATATGTCCCCGTCGGCTCCGGCGGGCTCGACGACGTGGTTGTTGGTGAGGATGTGGCCCCGGTCGTCCAGCACGAACCCGGTGCCGGTGCCCTGCTCCTCCGTGCCGCTCACGTGGAGGGTCACCACGCTGGGCAGCGCCCGTGCGGCGATCCCCGCCACGCTGTCCGGCGCCCGCCCTGCGGGCTCGGCGTCGGCCTGCGGCAGCTCCACGTCACCCACACCGCCGTTGCGCTCCAGATAGGCCCCTACGGCCCCACCGACGCCCCCGGACACGAGCGCGAGCAGTACGGCAGCGACGACGAGGACCTTCCTGGCCCGCTTACGGCGCCCGTCCTTGGTGGGGACGGCGGCGCCGTTCTGCTGGAGGGAGGTGGGGAGGGGGACGGGGGCCCAGGGGTCGTAGTTCCGCCAGGGGTTGGCGGGGGGCGGGGTGGGCGGGGTTTCGGCGTAGGGCGCTGGAGGGGGTGCGTCCGTGTAGGAGGGGGCGATGGGGGCCGGCGACGGCGCGGGGGCGCTGGGTGCGGGTGTGCTGTGCGCGGGGGTGCCGTGAGCCTGCGGGGGCGTCGGTATCGCCGTGCCGTGGGACGGGGTGGTCGCCGGGTGCAGTACCGGCGGGGCCGGCGCCCAGGGGCCGGGCTCGCCGTACGGCGGGGTGCTGTACGGGTCGGGGTCGTGCAGGGGCTTGGGAGAAGGGTCTGCCGTGCCTTCCTCCACCGCCGGGGCGGTGCGCGCGAGGGGCAGGCTCAGCTCGAAGTCACCGTCGCCCCGGGCCCCTGCGGGAACCCGGTCCTCGGGCCTGGACGCGGGCTCGCGCTCGGGTCCAGGTCCGGGCTCGGACGCACCGTCCTCGAAGACGTCATCCCGCGGCGACCGCAGCTCGAAGTCGCCCCCGGCATCGGCCATGTCGGCCGCATCCTGCGGCTGCCTCAGCTCGTAGTCACCGTCGGCGGTGGGACCCGGCACCGGAGGTGCCCCCTCGGTCCCCACGCTGTACTCGCCCGGCGCGGCCGGAGCCCTTTCCGCCTGGTCCGCAGGGCCCTGCGGACGCGGTCGGCTCCACCACTTCGCCTTCGTGGGCTTCCCCTCGTTCATGCTCTCCCCACAGCCAGGGCCTGGCCGGCACGTCGGCCCCGCTCACCTGCGCCTGTCAGGCACGCTGCCGCCATCACGGCCTGGTCTGCCGGACAGGCACGGGCACGGCTCTCCCTGGATTCAACCAGGTTCGGGCGCCGACGCGCAGAGGCCGGGTCAGCGGGTGGTGCCGGAGGGGGAGGAGGTCGTGTGGGGGACGGGTGCGGCGAGCAGGCCCGGCGGAGTGAGGTCCGCGGCCGTGGACCAGGAGGTCAGGGTGAGCGGCGGGGTCGAGCTGAGCGGACGTATCAACGGGGACATGGCGGCCGCGCCGGCCACCACGGGTGCCGTCAGCGTGGCCTCGTGCGCCTGTGTGCCGGGAACCAGCGGCGCGGACACCTCGGTCGGGGCGACCGGGGCGTCGATCCGGGACTGGTCCTGGGCGAACAGCGGACCCACCGCACGGCGGCGCTGGCTGTCGGGTGTCGCGGCGCCCGTGCCGCCCTGTGTGCGGGCCGGGGTGACATTGCTGCCGCCCGAGCCGCCACGGGCGTCCGTGTCGGTCGGCGCGACCGTGGTGACGCCGCCCAGCGCGATCGCGGCGAGCGACACCGCCCCGCCCACGACGAACGCGAACCGCATACCGCGCGACGCCGACCGCTCGGCCTCGTGCCGGCTGACGTCATGGATGCGGAAACCGCCGCTGGAGGGGGCCAGCGCGGAGGCGTGCGGCGTCGCGGGGACGTAGTCGAACTCGAAACGCTCGCCGCGCTTCACGCCGAACACTCCGGCGGTGCCGGGTCGTCCGGAGAAGCCGTCCGGGAATCCTCCCCCGAACGGCGAGCCGCCGTCCGAGTCACCTCCTCCGGGCAGCCCCTGGAGGCGGGCCAGGAAGCTCTCTGAGGGAGGCGGGGGTGCCGCCTCCGCGAAGACGTTCTTCAGTCGGCGCTGGGCGTCGGCCTCGGCCTTGCACCTGGCGCAGGTGGCCAGGTGAGCGAGGACGCGCTCGCGCGTCTCATGACCGAGCTCGCCATCGACCAGCGCGGCGAGTCGGTCTCCCAGGTGGTGCTCCGCAAACCGCCCTTCGGCGGGATTGGGCCGTGATCCACTCACGCGGTCGCGCCCCCTCCCCCCAGAGCGGCGACGCGGGGCACGAAGGAGCGACGCTCGGCCCGCGCCTCCGGCGAACGGTGCGCGAGCGCCTTGCGCAGCTGGGAACGGCCGCGGTGGATACGCGAGCGGACCGTGCCTAGCTTGACGCCCAGGGTCGCGGCGATCTCCTCGTACGACAGTCCTTCGATGTCGCACAGGACGACCGCGGCGCGGAACTCGGGCGCGAGAGTGTCGAGAGCCTGCTGGACGTCCGCGTCGAAGTGCGCGTCGTTGAAGACCTGCTGCGGCGACGGCTCACGGCTGGGCAGGCGCTCCGCCGCGTCCTCGCCGAGGGCGTCGAAGCGGATGCGCTGCTTGCGCCGGACCATGTCCAGGAACAGGTTGGTGGTGATGCGGTGGAGCCAGCCCTCGAAGGTGCCGGGCGTGTAGGTCGACAAGGAGCGGAAGACGCGGACGAAGACCTCCTGAGTGAGGTCCTCGGCGTCGTGCTGGTTGCCCGTCAGTCGGTAGGCGAGCCGGTAGACCCGGCCGCTGTGCGTGCTGACGATCTCCTCCCACGTCGGAGGAGTCCAGGCCTGCCCGTCCGCGTCGGTGGAGAAGGTCGCGGTGGCGTAGTCGCCGTGGCTGTGGTCAGCAGCGGTGTCGTTCACGGATTTCGGCCTACCCGCCGATCCGAGGAAGCGCCGCAGCACTCCTCCCCGATCCAAAGGCGCGGCCGCACCTCCCCTGTCGGCTCTGGTGGTGTCCAGTGGAGCCCCTACCATAGCCACCTCGCCCGTTAGCTCCGGATAAGCGGTTTTACGAGAATTTGATCTGGGCTGATACCGCTCGTGCGGCTGCGTCACCGCCCGCTCGGGGCCCTGCTCATCATCGTGATCCAACTGTGTCCCCCCGGGTGCGTCTCCACCCCTCTAAACGCCCGGTCCCATCTGCGGGTTCCCGGGCCCAACGGATACAGTCACGCCCAGGCAACCACGGGGACAGGAGAGGGTCATTACCGCCAACCGGCAGACGAGCTGGGCGTTCGCCGACGCCTACGTCGCCGAGGACGAAGTGCTGCGCTGGGCCCGTGACCGGGCCCGTGAAGCGGGCCTGCGCTCGGTGTCGCCCGGCGCGGGCGCAGCCCTGCGGTTGCTGGCGGCCTCCGTCGACGCGAAGGCGGTCGCCGAGATCGGCACCGGCACCGGCGTCTCCGGTATCCATCTGCTGCACGGCATGCGGCCTGACGGCGTGCTCACCACGGTCGACCCCGAGCCGGAGCACCAGCAGTTCGCCCGACAGGCCTTCCGCGCCTCCGGGTTCGCGAGCAACCGGGCCCGCTTCATCCCGGGCCGCGCCCTGGACGTCCTGCCCCGCCTCACCGACGCCGGCTACGACCTGGTCTTCTGCGACGGCGACCGGCAGGAGGTCATGGACTACCTCGCTGAATCGTTGCGCCTGCTGCGGCAGGGAGGCCTGGTCGTCTTCGAGGGTGTCTTCGCACACGGCCGGACCATGGACTCGGGTCCACAGCCCACCGAGGTACTGCGGCTGCGCGAACTGCTGCGCGCGGTGCGGGAGAGCCAGGAGCTGGTGCCGTCGCTGCTGCCGGTGGGCGACGGGCTGCTCTGCGCGGTCAAGCGCTGACCCTCGCACCGCCTGGACCTGGGCAAACACCTGCCCCGGCACCGAAAACGATGCCGGGGCAGCTGAAGGGGTATGGTCGCTTCCGCGTCAGCCGACGACCTTCTTGAGGGCGTCACCGAGCGCGTCGGCCTCGTCAGGGGTCAGCTCGACGACGAGCCGACCGCCGCCTTCGAGCGGAACGCGCATGACAATGCCCCGCCCCTCCTTGGTCACCTCGAGCGGGCCATCGCCCGTCCGCGGCTTCATGGCCGCCATGCTCGTTCCCCTTCCTGAAACCAGCTCATCGTCAAAGCCGACGGCCCTAGGAGGGCACGCGTGTCGTGCGTGGGCACGCGACACCGGCATCGAACACATTGCTTCCAGGCCATTATCCCGCATCTCAGGACCCGATGACCAACATCAGTCGGCATCGCTTGGGCAACGCGCGCGAGCAAAACCACTCAATTCGGCGATGTGACTGCGATACTGCGCGGCCGCACACGTATCCGACGACCTCTTTCGGTCCCACATTCTTTGACGCAGGTCACACGTCCGTTCCGGTCGTTCGTCGATGATCTCCGCCATGCTGTCCTTCGGAACCCGCAAGTAACCCGCTGGGACGCAGGAGGGGACAGGCCATGGCCGACACCGTGCTCTACAAGGTGAGCGACGGGCTCGCGACGATCACGATCAACCGTCCCGAGGCGATGAACGCGCTCGACATCGCGACGAAGATCGCGCTGCGGGAGGCGGTGGAATCCGCAGCCGGTGACGGAGCCGTACGGGCGGTGCTGCTGACCTCCGCCGGGGAACGGGCGTTCTGCGTGGGACAGGACCTCAAAGAACACATCGGGTTGCTGGCCGAGGGCTCGACGAAGGTCATGAGCACCGTCGCGGAGCACTACAACCCGATCGTGCGGGCGCTGACGCAGATGCCGAAGCCGGTGGTGGCCGGGGTGAACGGCGTCGCGGCCGGGGCCGGGTTCGGACTGGCACTGGCGGCGGACTACCGAGTGGTGGCGGACACGGCGGGGTTCAACACGTCGTTCGCGGGGGTCGCTCTGACGGCGGACTCCGGGGTCTCGTGGACCCTGCCGCGCGTGGTCGGGCCGGGGCGCGCCGCCGATCTGCTGCTCTTCCCCCGGACGATCAAGGCTCAGGAGGCGTACGAGCTGGGTATCGCGAACCGTCTCGTACCGTCCACCGAGCTGCCGGGCGAGGCCGAGAAGGTCGCGCGGGCGCTGGCCGAGGGACCGACGGTGGCCTACGCGGCGATCAAGGAAGCTGTCGCGTACGGGTTCTCGCACTCCCTGGCCGAGACGCTGGACAAGGAGGACGAGCTCCAGACGCGGGCGGGATCCTCGGAGGACCATGCGATCGCCGTGCAGGCCTTCGTGAACAAGGAGAAGCCCAAGTACTTGGGTCGCTGAGCTTCAGCTCTGCCTGGCCACGCACGTGGCCAGGTGGTCGTCCACCAAGCCGCACGCCTGCATCAGCGCGTACGCCGTGGTCGGGCCGACGAAGCGAAGGCCCTTCTTCTTCAGGGCCTTCGACAGGGCCGTCGACTCGGGAGTGATCGCCGGGACGTCCCCCAGCGTCCTGGGGGCCGGGCCCGGTGTCTTCGGGGCGTGGGACCAGATGAAGTCGTCGAGCTCACCCGGCGCCCAGTCGGCCAGCACGCGCGCGTTGGCCAGCGTCGCCTCGATCTTGGCCCGGTTGCGGATGATGCCCTCGTCGGTGAGAAGGCGGTCCCGGTCGGCGTCCGTGAACGTCGCGACCTCGGCGATCTCGAAGCCGGCGAAGGCGGTGCGGAAGCCCTCGCGGCGGCGCAGGATCGTGATCCAGGAGAGGCCGGACTGGAAGGCCTCCAGGCTCAGCCGCTCGTACAGGGCGTCGTCGCCGTGGACCGGGCGCCCCCACTCCTCGTCGTGGTACGCGACGTAGTCCTCGGTGGACAGCGCCCAGGGGCAGCGCAGGGCGCCGTCCGGGCCGGCGAGGGCGGCGCCGTCGCTCACTGCTGCTCCCCCGGACCCTCGGCGGGCTTCTCCATGGACACATGCGAGACGGGTGCGCCGTGCGTGACCGCCTGGGCGCCGGCCAGGGCGGACTCGAGGTCGGCGATACGCGCGTCGCGTTCGGCGAGTTCGGCGCCGAGGCGGCTGAGGGCGTCGTCCACGTCGCCCATGCGGTAGCCGCGGGCAGCGAGCGGGAAGCGGAGGGCCTCGACATCGGCGCGGTTGACCGGGCGCTCCAGCGGGAGGGGGTCCTGGAGCCGCTCCGGGGCGGCCTCGGGCAGAGGGCCTGTCTCGCCGCCGCCCACCACGGCGAGCGTCACCGCGGCGACCACGACGGCGAGCGCGACGACGAGGAACAAGAACATAACCATCGCTGAGGGTCCCCATGCTCGGTGAATGTGCTCGGAGTCGAATGTGTCAGAGTCCGATCGTGCCATGCGAGTCTGACAGTTAGGGTCGCAGGCGGCCGAGGAAGCGGCCGTACCCAGGTCGTACTACGAGAGGTCACAGCGGATGCTCAGGCTGGGCAGGCGGGAATTCGGGCCGCACGAGCCGGTGATCATGGCGATCGTCAACCGGACCCCGGACTCCTTCTACGACCAGGGCGCGACCTTCCGCGACGAACCGGCCCTCGCGCGCGTGGAGCAGGCGGTGGCCGAGGGTGCCGCGATCATCGACATCGGCGGGGTCAAGGCCGGGCCGGGTGAGGAAGTCTCCGCCGAGGAGGAGGCGCGGCGGACGGTCGGCTTCGTGGCGGAGGTGCGGCGGCGGTTCCCGGATGTCGTGATCAGCGTGGACACCTGGCGGGCGTCGGTCGGTGCGGCCGTGTGCGAGGCGGGGGCGGATCTGCTGAACGATGCGTGGGGTGGGGTCGATCCGGGGCTCGCGGAGGTCGCCGCGCGGTACGGGGTGGGGCTGGTGTGTACGCACGCCGGGGAATCGGAGCCTCGTACGCGGCCGCATCGGGTTTCCTACGACGACGTCATGGCCGACATCCTGCGGGTGACGCTGGGGCTGGCCGAGCGGGCGGTGTCGCTGGGGGTGCCTCGGGAGTCGGTGCTGATCGATCCGGGGCACGACTTCGGGAAGAACACGCGGCACAGTCTTGAGGCGACGCGGCGGTTGGGGGAGATGGTGTCCAGCGGGTGGCCTGTGCTGGTGTCGCTGTCCAACAAGGACTTCGTCGGGGAGACGTTGGACAAGCCGTTGAAGGAGCGGGTGGTGGGGACGTTGGCGACCACTGCGGTGTCGGCGTGGCTGGGGGCGCAGGTGTACCGCGTGCATGAGGTCGCGGAGACCCGGCAGGTGCTGGACATGGTGGCGTCCATCGCTGGCCACCGGCCTCCGGCGGTCGCCCGGCGGGGGCTGGCGTAGGACGTTTTCGCCCCGGCCGCCCCTACCTGTTCCCGTCCCCAGGGACTGCGGCCCCTTCGACCCCGCTCCCTGGGGGCGCAGCCCCCAGGGAGGTGAGGGAAGGCTTCTAGCGGCCCGCCTCCTTCGAGACCAGGGCCACCGCCTCGTCCACGTCGTCCGTGACGTGGAAGAGGAGCAGGTCCTTTTCCGACGCCTTGCCCTGGGCTACCAGGGTGTTGGTGATCCAGTCGACGAGACCGCCCCAGTACTCGCTGCCGAAGAGGACGATCGGGAAGCGGGTGACCTTCTGGGTCTGGACGAGGGTCAGGGCCTCGAACAGCTCGTCCAGCGTGCCGAGGCCGCCGGGCAGGACCACGAAGCCCTGCGCGTACTTCACGAACATCATCTTGCGGACGAAGAAGTACCGGAAGTTGAGGCCGATGTCGACGTAGGGGTTGAGCCCCTGCTCGAAGGGGAGCTCGATGCCGAGGCCGACGGAGATGCCCTTCGCCTCGCAGGCACCCTTGTTGGCCGCCTCCATGGCCCCGGGACCGCCACCGGTGATGACGGCGAAACCGGCCTCCACCAGGCCCCGTCCGAGCTGCACGCCCGCCTCGTACTCCGGGGAGTCCGCCCGCGTACGGGCCGACCCGAACACGCTGATCGCGGGCGGGAGTTCGGCGAGCGTGCCGAAGCCCTCGATGAACTCCGACTGGATGCGCAGGACCCGCCAGGGGTCGGTGTGGACCCAGTCGGACGGACCGCCGGCGTCCAGGAGGCGCTGGTCGGTCGTGCTCGCCGTCACCTGGCCCCGCCTTCGGAGGACCGGTCCCAGGCGCTGCTCCGACGGTGGCTGCTTCTTCCCCTCGGGGTTGCCGGTAGCCATGTGCGCTCCCTCCACTTGCGGGTGTTTCCACCTCAGCGTAGATCTACGCGGGTTACAGAGGGGGGACATGCGGATGTCCGACCGGCGCGAGGCTCACTTCACGCCGTCAGCCAGGACTTCAGCTGCTCCTCCGCCTCGGGAATCAGCGACACCTTGACCCGCTCGTCCACCTTGTGGGCCAGGAGGGGGTTGCCCGGGCTGTAGTTCACCGCGGGCACACCGAGCGCGCTGAAGCGGGCCACGTCCGTCCAGCCGAACTTGGGGTGGACCTCGCCGCCGACGGCCTCCACGAAGGCCGCCGCCGAGGGGTGGTTCAGGCCGGGACGCGCACCGCCCGTGTGGTCGTCCACCACGAACTCGTCCACCCCGCAGTCGGCGAAGTACTCACGGACGAACGCCTCCGCCTCCTCCTCGCTGCGGTCGGGCGCGTAGCGGAAGTTGACGGTGACCGTGCAGGCGTCGGGGATGACGTTGGTGGCCACTCCGCCCTCGATACGGACCGCGTTGAGGCCCTCGTGGTACTCCAGACCGTCCACCATCGGCTTGCGCGGCTCGTACGCCGCCAGCTTCGCCAGCACCGGCGCCGCGGCGTGGATCGCGTTCGAGCCCATCCACGCGCGCGCGGAGTGCGCCCGCTCCCCCTTGAACTTGAGCAGTACCCGGAGCGTGCCCTGGCAGCCGCCCTCGACCTGGCCGTTCGTCGGCTCCAGCAGCACGGCGAAGTCGCCGGCCAGCCACTCCGGGTGGGCCTCGGAGACGTGCTTGAGGCCGTTGAACTCGGCGGCGATCTCCTCGTTGTCGTAGAAGACGAAGGTGAGGTCGCGGTTGGGGGCCGGGACCGTCGCCGCGATACGGAGCTGGACCGCCACCCCGGACTTCATGTCGCAGGTGCCGCAGCCCCACAGGTAGCCGTCCTCGTCGAGGCGCGAGGGCACGTTGTCAGCGATCGGGACCGTGTCGATGTGGCCGGCGAGGATCACCCGCTCCGCGCGGCCCAGGTTCGTGCGGGCCACGACGTTGTTGCCGTACCGGTCGACCGTCAGGTGCGGAAGCGCGCGCAGCGCGGTCTCGATCGCGTCCGCGAGCGGCTTCTCGGTGCCGCTGACGGAGGGGAAGTCGACGAGCCGCGCGGTGAGCTGCGCGGCGTCCAGCGTGAGGTCAAGCGGGGTATCGGCCATGCCGTCGACCCTAACGCGCCGGGCTCCGCCCGCTCTGTCCACACCCGGCTCGGACACCACAGGGGCCTCCGCTACCTTGTACGGATGCCAGCGCAGTCCCGCCCTCAACAGCGTCGTCGTGGCCGCCTTTTCCGTGGTCTGGCGGCCTTCGTGATTTTGTGTGCCGTCGCCGGATATCTGGTGGTTCAGTACATCACCGCGGGCACGGATGCGCCGGGCTGCAAGGTCGTCTCGGGCAGAGACGACGGGGTGGCGTACGAGTTCACTCCGGAGCAGGCGGTGAACGCGGCGACGATCACGGCTGTCGGCACCGGGCGCGGGCTGCCCGAGCGGGCGGTGGCCATCGCCTTGGCGACCGCGCTCCAGGAGTCGGGCCTGCGCAACATCACCCATGGCGACCGGGACTCCCTCGGCCTCTTCCAGCAGCGGCCCTCGCAGGGCTGGGGCACGGAGAAACAGATCATGGACCCGACGTACGCGGCCGGGGAGTTCTACGAGCATCTGGTCAAGGTCGACGGCTACACGAAGCTGCCGCTCACCGAGGCCGCCCAGCGCGTGCAGCGCAGCGGCTACCCGGAGGCGTACGCCAAGCACGAGCCGGACGCGACGGTGCTGGCGGCCGCCCTCACCGGGACCTCGGCGGCCACGCTGACCTGTGACGGCCGCTCGAAGGCGACGCTCGCCGCGGGTCCGGAAGGGGTGCGCGAGGCGCTCGTGCGGGACTTCGGCGGGGACGCGCTGGACACGACCGCCAAGGAGGTGGGGGCCACCGAGGCGACGCCCGCTCCGGAGGCCACGGTGTCCGGACGGACCGTGACCGTGCCCGTGACCGGCGCCGTCAAGGGCCGCAGCGGCCAGGAGCGCGGCTGGCAGCTCGCGCACTGGGCGGTGGCCAACGCCTCCGCGCTGCACATCCAGCGCGTCACCTACGCCGGGCGGGAGTGGACCGCGGGGAACACCCAGAGCGAGTGGCGGGCGATGTCGTCGGAGGGAACCGGCGGGGCGGAGAAGGGCACGGGGTCCGTGCGGATCCTGACTGCTCAGTAGTACGGACGATCACCCGCAGGGGTTACGCACGGCCGCCACGGACGGCGGAGTGCGCAGGTTTTCGCGCAGTCACCCTCGTATCCGCGAAAACCCTTGAGAACAAAGGGCCGTAAGGATTCGGCACACTTTCCGACCGGACACCTTTTGACCGTTTTTATCCGCAGCCGATTATGCGACGCATTGCCAACTCTTTACGTTGGGCCGCCGCAACCTTCGCGGGCTTCGAGCGGTAGTCACTGCGTCCGAGCCCGGTGATCAACTGCCGGACACGGTCGAACACTTCCTAGTTCTCTCCCGTCAAAGGAGCATCATGTCCCTCCCCCTGACCCGCAGGATCGCCCGTGCCGCGCTGCTCGTCGCTGCGGGAGCGGCAGCCGGGGTCGGTGCGGCCGGCTCCGCCAGTGCGGCCCCCGCCGAACTGCCCACCTCGAACCTCGGCGGCCTGACCGCCATGGACGGGGCGAGCGTCGGCAACACCGTCGACGGCGCGGCGCAGAACGCCACCGGGCTCGCGGGCAACACCGGTGGCAACGCGGTCAAGAAGGCGGTTCCGACCGCGGGCAAGACCAGCGGCAAGGTCGCGAAGAAGGCGGCACCGGCCGCGCAGCAGACGGCGGGCGACGCGGCGGGCTCCGCCGGGGACATCCTCGGTGACACGGCGTCCACCGCGACGAAGGGCGGTCTGCCGACGGAATCCCTGACCAAGGGTGGCCTGCCGACCGAGTCCCTTCCGGTGAAGAGCCTCCCGCTCGGCTGACGTCCGGCTGATACGGCGATGGGGCCCAGGGTTGTCTCCCTGGGCCCCATCGCCGTATGCGCATGGGTTACGCGAGCCGCTCCACGGCCGCCCGCACCCGCTCGTCCGTCGCCGTGAGGGCCACGCGGACGAACTGCTCGCCCGCCACGCCGTAGAAGTCTCCCGGGGCCACGAGGATGCCCAGGTCGGCCAGGTGGGCGACCGTGGTCCAGCAGGACTCGCCCCGGGTGGCCCAGAGGTAGAGGCTGGCCTCGCTGTGCTCGATGCGGAAGCCGTGGGCCTCCAGGGCCCCGCGGAGGGCCTTGCGGCGGGCCGCGTAGCGCTCGCGCTGGACGCGAACGTGTTCGTCGTCGCCGAGGGCCGCCACCACCGCCGCCTGGGTGGGCGCCGCCGTCATCATGCCGCCGTGCTTGCGGATCTCCAGGAGGGGGCCCAGGACCGCCGGGTCGCCGGCCAGGAACGCGGCGCGGTAGCCCGCCAGGTTCGAGCGCTTCGACAGGGAGTGGACCGCGACGATGCCGTCGTACGAGCCGCCGTTGACGTCCGGGTGCAGGACCGAGACCGGGTCGGCGTCCCAGCCGAGCTCCAGGTAGCACTCGTCGGAGAAGATGAGCACCCCGTGCTCGCGGGCCCAGGCCACGATCCGGGTGAGCTCCTGCTTCGACAGGACCTTGCCCGTGGGGTTCGACGGGGAGTTCAGCCACAGCAGCTTCAGGCCGGCCGGGTCCAGCTCCGTAGGGTCGTCGTAGACCTCGTACTCCGCGCGGGCCAGCCGGGCGCCCACCTCGTACGTCGGGTAGGCCAGGCGCGGGTGGGCGACGCGGTCGCCGGGGCCGAGGCCCAGCTGGGTGGGGAGCCAGGCGACCAGTTCCTTGGAACCGACGATGGGCAGGACGTGCTTGTGGGTCACCCCGCGGGCGCCCAGGCGACGCTCCACCCAGCCCGTGATCGCGTCGCGCAGCGCCGGCGTGCCCCAGACCGTCGGATAGCCCGGCGAGTCCGCCGCGTCGACGAGCGCCTTCTGGATCAGGTCGGGAACCGGGTCGACCGGGGTGCCGACGGACAGGTCGACG
The DNA here is from genome assembly GCF_053592055.1 of Streptomyces sp. NPDC002817. Taxonomy (NCBI): domain Bacteria; kingdom Bacillati; phylum Actinomycetota; class Actinomycetes; order Kitasatosporales; family Streptomycetaceae; genus Streptomyces; species Streptomyces sp. NPDC002817. The sequence goes on along the minus strand of NZ_JBSFUY010000025.1, from coordinate 81,665 downwards.
ATGCCGCCGGGGTGCGCGAGAGCCGTCTTCTTGTACGGCTCGAGCTTGTCCCAGGGGAAGGTGGGGAGACGGTCGGAGACTGCGGACACGGTGTCTGGCTCACTTTCTGGTACAGCACTCGTACGGCAAACGCCTCGGTCCCGTACAGCGATCAGAGGTGATCGAGCCGTACGGGACCGAGGCGGCGCGCGGGTGCGGGCCGCTCTTACTGGTTCTGCGGCGGCAGTCCGGCCACGAAGGGGTGGTCGCGCTCGATCAGGCCCAGCTTGCTGGCACCGCCGGGAGAGCCGAGCTCGTCGAAGAACTCGACGTTCGCCTTGTAGTAGTCCTTCCACTCCTCCGGAGTGTCGTCTTCGTAGAAGATCGCCTCGACCGGGCAGACCGGCTCACAGGCACCACAGTCGACGCATTCGTCCGGGTGGATGTACAAGGACCTGGAGCCCTCGTAGATGCAGTCGACCGGGCACTCTTCGATGCACGCCTTGTCCTTCACGTCGACACAAGGCTGCGCGATGACGTAGGTCACGCTGTCGTTCCTCCTCGATAGGGCGCTGGCGGGCCTCCTCAGGCCCTGCCGCCTGGCGCGCGGGAGCGCGGCGTCGTCGATGCCCACCCCTAGTATCTCCGTTCTTGGCCATGATCCGAACAGGAGGGGTGAACTGACCTGTGGAAATCTCTGCGACCGGGCGCCTTGAGGTCCGTATCACTGCTGCTGACGTGGGTAAACGGGTCTCCGTACGCCGCTTGAACGATGCTGTGGTTCCGGCTGAGAAGTTCACCGACACGGTGGGCGTTCTCGCATCCTGGGACAACGGTGTGCTGCTGATCACACAGAAGAGTGGCGAGACCGTCCACATCGCGGAATCCTCGCTGGTCGCGGGCAAGGTGGTGCCCAGCGCCCCGGCCCGCCGCCGGGGACCCGCCGCCACCTACCAGGAACTCGCGCACGTCTCCACGCGCGCGTGGCGGCCGGTGGAGAGCGAGCGGCTCGGCGAGTGGGAGCTGCGGGCCGCGTCCGGGTTCACCCGGCGGGCCAACTCGGTGCTCCCGATCGGCGACCCGGGGATACCGCTGGACGGGGCGCTGGAGGCCGTACGGCGCTGGTACGGCGAGCGTGGGCTGCCCGCGTACATCCAGACCGCGACGGGCGCCGAGGGCACGCAGGAGCTGCTGTGCACGGAGCTGGAGCGGCGGGGGTGGGAGCGCGAGGTGACCGCCGAGCTGTGGATCGGCGCGCTGGCCCCCGTCGCCGACCGGGCCGAGGCGGACGAGGTTCTGCTGGCCCGCGACGCGGACGGGGCCTGGCTCGCCCGGTACCAGCGCAAGGGGGTGAGCGAGGTGGCGCTGAAGGTGCTGGGGAGCGGTCCTTCGGTGTGGTTCGCGACCGTGCCGGGTTCCTCCGACGGAGCGGCTCCCGCCGCGATCGGGCGGTGTGTCGTCGACGGACGGTGGGCCTCCTTCTCCGCCGTCGAGGTGGATCCCGAACAGCGGCGGCGGGGGCTGGCCACCACGGTGATGGCCGCGCTGGCCCGGCGGGCGCTGGACGAGGGCGCGTCCGCCGCGTGGCTCCAGGTCGAGTCGGACAACACGGGTGCGCGGGCGCTGTACGCCGGGATGGGCTTCACGGCGCATCACGCGTACCACCACTACCGGGAACCGGCGGGTCCCGACAGCGGCCGGTACGGATCATCGTGACCGGGCACGAGCCAGCTATGCGTCCCCTCTACCCCCCGCCCCCGGAACGCTCCGCCGAACTGCGCCGACGGTTCGCCGAAGAGGCGCGGTCCGAGCGGCCCGATCTGTCGTTGCTGTGCCTGCTGGTGGGCGCGGAGGCGGACGGGGCGCTGGACGAGGCGGGCATCGACGCGGCGCAGATCGAACTGGACCGACTGGCGGGGCAGCTGCCCTTCCGGCCCGGCGGGCCGCGCTCCTGGGCTGTGTCCCTGCGGGAGCTGCTCGGGGAGCGGTTCGGTTTCCGTGGCACCCCTGGCGACTATCAGCGGCTGGAGTCCTCGCTGCTGCACTCGGTGCTGCTGCGGCGGCGAGGGCTGCCCATCCTGCTGTCCGTGGTGTGGATGGAGGTGGCTCGGCGGGCGGGGGCTCATGTGTACGGGGTCGCGCTGCCGGGGCATTTCGTCGTCGGGTTCGGGGCGGAGGAGGAGCAGGTGCTCGCCGATCCGTTCGACGGAGGGCGGGTCTTGAGCGGGTCCGACGCGGAGTTGCTGGTGGCGGGGGCGACAGGGGCTCCGCTGGAGCCGTCGATGTTGACGCCGGCTGATCCCTTGGATGTGGTGCTGCGCATTCTGAACAACGTGCGGGCGTGGGCGGTGGCTCGGCCGGAGCGGTCGGATGTGGCGTTGTGGGCGGTGGAGTTGTCGCTGTTGTTGCCTTCGCATCCGGCCCGCTTGCGGTATGAGCGGGCGCAGTTGTTGGTGCAGCGGGGGGATTTCCTGGGCGGGGCCACGGAGTTGGATGCGTACGCCGAGGTGGTGGGGGCGGTGGATGAAGGGGCGGCGGAGCGGGTTCGAGGACAGGCTCTGGCGGCTCGGGCGATGTTGAACTAGCCCCATCGCCATAGGGGTTCGCGTTGTTCGGCGGCTTCGGGTTCGTTGTGGCTCGTCGCGCGGTCCCCCGCGCCTCTGGGGTGGGTTACAGCCAGCCTTTCTCTCTTGCCAGCCGGGCTGCTTCCGCCCTGTTTCTCACCGCCAGCTTCTGGATCGCCGTCGAGAGGTAGTTGCGGACCGTGCCCTGGGACAGGTGGAGCTTGGTCGCCAACTCGGCGTTCGTCGAGCCGTCCTCCGCCGCCCTCAAGACCTCGCGCTCGCGATCCGTCAACGGGTTCGCGCCGTCCGCCAGAGCCGCTGCCGCCAGCGTCGGGTCGATGACCCTCTCCCCCGCCAGGACCTTCCGTACGGCTTGCGCGAGTTGGGCCGCGGGGGCGTCCTTGACCAGGAAGGCGTCGGCGCCGGCCTCCATCGCGCTGCGGAGGTAGCCGGGGCGGCCGAAGGTGGTGAGGACGACCAGCTTGACCGCCGGGAGTTCCTTGTGGACCTGGGCCGCCGCCTCGATGCCCGTGGCGCCCGGCATCTCGATGTCCAGGAGGGCCACGTCGACGTCGTGGGCGCGGACCGCGGCCAACACCTCGTCGCCGCGGGCCACCTGGGCGACGACCTCGATGTCGTCCTCCAGGCCGAGGAGGGCGGCGAGTGCCTCGCGGACCATCGACTGGTCCTCGGCGAGGAGGACCTTGATCGTAGGGCTCATGCGCCGGATCCTACGGGCGCCGACGCGGGGGCGGGGACTCGGGCGACCAGGCGGAACCCGTGCTTCGTGCGGCCCGCCTCCAGGGTGCCGCCCGCCTTCTCCAGGCGTTCGGTCAGGCCCGTCAGACCGTTGCCGGGGCCCTTCCCCGAGCCTCCCGAGCCGTTGTCCTCGACGGAGAGTTCCAGCACCGGCCCGTCGAGGGTCTGCCGCCGCAGGACCTCGATCGTGCAGCGGGTCGCGCCGCTGTGCCGTACGACGTTGGTGACCGCCTCGCGCAGTGCCCAGGCGAGGGCGGCCTCGCTCTCCTCGGGGACGCCGTCGAGGCCGGGTTCGGCGGGTACCTCCGCGGTGACGTCGGCCGCGGTCAAGGCGACCTGTGCGCCCGCGAGTTCGTCGGACAGACGGGCACGCCGGTAGCCGGAGACGGCCGCGCGGACGTCGACCATGGCCTGGCGGCTGACCTGTTCGATGTCGGCGACCTGCTGGGCCGCCTTGCCGGGGTGGTCGGGGAGCATCCGGCCCGCGAGCTCGCTCTTGAGGGTGATCAGCGAGAGCGAGTGACCGAGGAGGTCGTGCAGGTCTCTGGCCAGGCGCAACCGCTCCTCGTTCGCGGCCAGTTGGGCCACCGTCGCGCGCGCCTTGCGCAACTCCACGGTCGTCCGCACCAGTTGCTTCACGCCCATCATCGCGAAGCCCAGGAGCAGCACCACCAGGATCAGGCTCCAGTCGTCCGAACCCACGTGCAGACCGACCAGGACCATCGCGAGGGTGTTCGCCCCGACCGCCCAGTACGCGATCCGCTGCGGCAGAGTGGCGCCGCAGGTGACGGAGACGTACACGAACAGCCCGATCCAGGCGCTGCCGAGGGTGAGGCACAGGACCACCGCGAGCGTGCCGAGCAGGGCGACCAGGGCGCCCACCGCCGGTCCGGAGAACGGCCGGCCCATGTTCCGGAAGACCAGGGCCAGATAGACACCGGTGAAGGAGGCCAGGGCCACCCAGCCGGCCGCGGTCGCGGCCGTCGAGTGGTCGCCGGAGTTCAGGTCCTGCACCGGTGAACCGAGGAAGATCAGCCAGGGCAGGATCCAGACGAGCTTGCGCACCGCGTCCGCCCGGTTGTGGGGCGCCCGGCCCACCCCGATCGAATTCTCCGCCCGGAGCTCCGCGGGCAGTCCGTCGTCGGTCATCGTCCTCACGCCTTCAGCGTGTCCTTCCGGTACAGCCAGGCCGCGCCGCCGGTGAACAGGGCGAAGTAGACGGCGAGGACGGCGATGTCCTTGGCATGCGGGGCCTGGCTCTGCTCGATCGCCTGCCCCAGGGCAGCGTACGCGTGCGTGGGCACCCACTTGGCGATGTCCTGAAGCCAGGTCGGGAACGTCGTCGTCGGCATCCACAGACCGCCGAGGATGGACAGCCCGAAGTAGGTGATCATCGTGATCGGACGGACCGCGTCCCCGCTCGCGAGGTAGCCGATGGCCACGCCGAGCGCGGCGAAGACGAGGCTGCCGGCCCAGATCGCGCCGGTGAGGGCGAGCCACTGCCAGGCGTCCAGTCGTACGTCCTTCACGACCGCGGCGACGGCGAAGACCACGACGATGGACGGCAGGCTGACGACCGCGGCGCTCGCGGTCTTCGCGAGGACATAGCCCCGGCCCGGCAGTGTGGTCAGCCGCAGCTGCCGCACCCAGCCGGTCTCCCGCTCCTTGGCGATGCGCTCGCTGTTGCCCATCAGGACGGCGGTGAGGGCACCGAAGGAGGCCATCGAGACCATCATGTAGGTCGGCAGGGTCAGGCCCGTCCCGTCGACCTTAGACGTGCTGTCGGCGCTGCCGCCGATGAGCAGGAACAGGACCGACGGGTAGATCACCGAGAAGAACAGGAACTTGCGGTTGCGCAGGGCGCGGGCCAGTTCCAGCCGGATGAGACTGTTCATGACGTACGGGCCTCCTCGGCCTCGGTGATGGCGACGAACGCCTGCTCCAGGCCGAGCCCGGCGACCTCGACGTTGCGGGGGTAGACGCCGAGGCCGTAGAGGGCGTGGACGGTGGCGTCTGCGTCGGTGGACTGGATGCGGACGGTGGGGCCCGACACCGTGAGCGTGGTCAGGAAGGGCAGGGTGCGCAGGGCCGTCTCGTCGACGGGGGCCTCCAGGTCGAAGGAGATCCGCCGGACGCCCGCCTTCGCCTTGATCTCGGCCGCGGTGCCGTCCGCGAGGAGCCGGCCGCGGTGCAGGACCAGCACGCGGTCGGCGATCGCGTCGGCCTCCTCCAGGTAGTGGGTCGCGAACAGGACGGTCCGTCCCTGGTCGGCCTGCTCGCGCATGGTGGCCCAGAAGCCCTGGCGGGTGGTGACGTCCATGCCGGTGGTGGGCTCGTCGAGGACGATCAGGTCGCTGTCGCCGGCGGTCGCGAGGGCGAAGCGGACGCGCTGGGCCTGGCCGCCGGAGAGCTTGTCGACCTTGCGGTCGGCGAGCTGGGAGATCCCGGCGCGGGCCAGGACGTCGGAGGGGCGGTAGGGCCTCGGATGCAGGTCACAGGCGAGCCGCACCAGCTCGGCGACCGTCACCTCGTCCATCAGTCCGCCGCTCTGCAGCATCGCGCCGACCCGTCCGGCGACGATCGCCTCACGCGGTCCGCTGCCGAAGAGCCGCACGCTGCCGCTGTCGGGGTTCTTGAGTCCGAGCAGCAGATCGAGCGTGGTCGACTTGCCGGCACCGTTGGGGCCCAGCAGGGCCACGGTCTCACCCGGATACAGGGCCAGGGTCAGACCTTCCACGGCCCGCACCTCGCCGTACGCCTTGGTCACCTGGTCGAATTCGACCGCTGTCGTTGTCATGCGATCCAGGGTGGCGCTCGGGCCCCCTGGCCCGGCAGTGTCGGCGATCCTGACTGGCGGATGACAGATGTCATACGACGCCTACGACGAAGGGGCACCCGGCGTGTGCCGGGTGCCCCCTGGTCGGTGCGAGGACCGCTAGCTGGGGTTGGTGTCGATGGCTCCGGTGCGCTCCGCCGTCGTCTTGCCGAGCAGCACCTGGCGCAGCACGGAGACGACGTCCTGCGGCAGGACGTCCCGCTCCCCGGTCGCCGTCTTGACCTTCACGCCGTCGAAGACGGAGCCGTACGCCTCCTTCAGCGCCTCCAGGTCGTACGTCTCGACGAGCTTGCCGTCGACAGCCTTGACCCCGAGGATCTTCGGCAGGGACAGCCCGCCGAACTGGATCGGCGTCGAACCGCCCGTGATGGTGACGACCTCGGACATCGCGGGCTTCGCGAACGCCTTCATCATCCGGTCGACCTCGGCGTTGGTGATCGACGGCTGCTGGGCGGTCGTCGCGACCGTGACCGGGGGGACCGTGCCGGTCTCCACCTGGGTGCGGTACGCCTCCTGCACCGCGGTGGTCGACTTGGCGACGTCGATACCCTTGCCCGCCTTGCCGTACACGGCGACCGCCTTGCCGGCGGAGGTGAACTTGATCGTGCCGTCGCTGACCGAGCCGGAGCTGCCGCCGGCGTCCTTCAGGGCGGCGGTCAGCTTCTCCTCGTCCACCGGCATGTTCGGCTCGACGACCCGGTGGTTGCCGAAGAGGGAGCCGATGACGGACATCGGGTTGTAGTCGCTCTGCGCCGCCACGGCGACCGTGGCCGTCTCGTCGAACTGAAGGCCCGCCTGGTCCGGCTTGAGCTCGACGGTCTTGCCGCCGACCGACAGCTTCAGCGGCTTGTTCACCCGGTCGCCGAAGGCGTCGTCGAGCTTCTTGACGGCATCGTCACGCGTGCCGCCGCCGATGTCGACGCCCAGCACCGTGGTGCCCTTGGGCACGTCCGAGCGGTTCATCAGCAGCCCGGCACCGTAGGCACCGGCCGCGATGACGATCAGACCGCTGCTGACCAGGACCAGCTTGTTGCGGCCCTTCTTCTTGGCCTTCTTCGACGAGGCCGGCACGTTCTGCGCCACCGGCTCGGGGAGCTTCGGGACCGTGTGCTGCATCGGTCCGTCGGACGGGGCGCCCGGCCCGAACGGGGCGTTCTGGGTGCCGGGCGGCACGACCGGGATACCGCTGGTGACGGTGTGCCCGGAGACGTTGTCCGGCGGGGCGCCGGGGGTGCCGTAGCCGGGGGTGCCGGGTTCGGGGGCCGGCTTCTGCGGGGTGAGGATCGCGGTGTCGTCGCTCAGACCGCCGCCGGGACCACGACCGGGTCCGCCGGGTCCGCCGTGGGGACCGGCACCGGGGAGGGTGCCCGCGCCCGGCCCTGCGAAGCCGGCCATTCCGGCGGAGGCACCGGGAGCACCGGGGCCGCCGAAGCCGCCCGGGGCACCGGGACCACCGGGGCCTGCGGGGCCGCCGAGCGCGCCGGGGCCACCAGGACCGCCGGGACGCGGCTGACCACCGGGGCCGCCAGGGGCACCGGGGATGCCGGAACCGCCGGGACCGGCCGGTCCACCAGGTCCACCAGGCCGACGGTGACCGCCAGGGCCGCCCGGAGCGCCGGGGCCACCGGGGCCACCGTACGCGCCCGGGCCACCAGGACCGCCGGGCCCGCCAGGACCGCCGCTGACCGGCGGTACGACCGGACCGTCACCGGTGACCGGGCCGCCCGTCGGACCCGCGGGGCCCTGGGGGCCGCCACGGCCGTTCGGGCCGGCGAAGTCGTTCGGGCCGTTGAAGTCGTTGGAGGCGTCGAAGCGGTGCGAGCCGGTGGAGCTGTTGAAGTCGTTCAGGCCGTCGAGGCTGTGCGAGCCCGTCGAGCTGTTGAAGTCGTCGGAGGCGTCGAAGCCGTTCGCGCCGCCCGGTCCGCCCTGGGCTCCGTAACCGCCTTGCCCGTACTGACCGTTCTGCCCGTTCTGCGCACCGCCGTTCTCCGCGAAGTACGGCAGATCGTCGCGCCGCGGCTCGCCACCGGGACGCGAGCCGTTGCCCAGCGCCTCGGTCACGTCGAAGGAGCCGGTGCCGCCGCCGTGCCCGGGCGCCACGGGGCCACCGGTCGCACCGGGGAGCCCCGCACCGTTCGTACCGCCGCCGGGACGGGAACCGCCGGGCACGCTCATGGCACCGACCACACCACCGGGGCGTCCGGCAGCGGGGCCGGTACGCGCGCCGCCAGGAGCGGCACCGGAACCGGCCGGCGCCGCACCCGAACCACCGGGCGCACCCGCCCCGTTGGTCGCACCGCCGCCCGGACCGCCCTTGGGCGGGCCGGACTTGCGCGGCGCGAACCAGTTGCTCGGCTTCTCCTCGGAGGGCGGCACGGGCTCGGCCGGAGGCGCGACGGTGCCCGTGGGGGCGCCCGGTGCCGGCGTCTCGGCCACGGCGGGCGCGGCAGGCTCGGCATCCGCGACCGGTGTGCGCACGACGACCGGCGGGATGGGCCGGGACCCGGGGATGTTGATCCGGATCCGGGTCGTCAGCGTGGTCTCGGTCTTGCGCTCCTCGGACTGCGTGCCCGAACGGCCCGCGTCCGTACCGTCGTCGGAAGCCATGGGCGTCCCATAGGGCGGCGTGCCCGAAGGGTAGGCGGCTCCGCCGCGCCCGTTGGGCCCGGAGGACGGACTGTCAGTTTCACGACTCAAGGCAGGTTCTCCCGGTTGGCTCCACCGGCCGTGTCGACCTCAACTGCGCGGGCGGCTCGGCGGCGCGCACCACCATACTGGCCACTTCTGGCGCGTATCCCATGACCGCTGGGGAAACCCACACCGGACTCGCACGTCCCAGTCGCGGCGAAGTGGTACGTCACTTGCCAAGTCGGACGGCATCGCCGCCTGGTTGCCGCCTCTGCCCAAGCGTGGCGCAGATCACAGCCGTGGCCATGCCGCCGAGCAGAAACAGATACGAGCCGGTTCCCGCGCCGAAGAGGAAATCCCCTTCCGGTCGGCTCGCGGTGAGCAGGATGACGGCGAGCATCCAGCCGGCGGCGGGTGCGACGGCCCCGCCCCGGCTGCCGACGGCACGCGCGCCGCCCAGACAGAGGCCGGCCTCACCGGCGAGCGCGAGCAGCAGCCCGCCCGGGAACCAGCCGGCCTGCACCAGCGACCCGGCGGCGCCGATGACCGCGCCGAGCGCGAAGAGACCGACGTACACCAGCGCCCGCCCGACGGGGGGCGCCTTCAGGGGCTGGGCGAGCAGGGATCCGGGCTCGTTCATGAGGTCGCCTCCGTACCGGCGAAAAGATCGGTCTCGCGCGCTCCGAGTGCCCTTTCTCCCCGTACCAACTCGTAGTACTCGGTGGTGAAGACGGGCTGTGCGAGGTCGTTGGACAGCACGAAGTACGGCTCGGCGACGGTGACCTGGGTGGCGTGCGCGGCCATCGCGGCGGCCTTGGCGGCGGCGTACGCGGTGCCGTCGATCTCGGTGGTGATCCGCTCGTCGGCCACGACACCGGGGACGTCGTCGAGGACGCCCGGCTTGTCGAAGGGGAGCCCCGGCAGCACCTCGGCCAGCCGCTCGAAGGCCTGCTCGCCGACCGAGCGCGGTACGCGGTTCCAGTAGATCTTGGGGATCGTCCAGCCCGCTTCGGCGGCCAGGTCGGCGGCGCGCATGGCGACGCGGTGGGCCTGGATGTGGTCGGGGTGGCCGTAGCCGCCGTTCTCGTCGTAGGTGACGAGCACGTGGGGGCGTACCTCCAGGATCACCTCGACCAGCCGGGCGGCGGCCTCGTCGAGGTCCGCCCGCCAGAAGCACGCGGGGTCGTCGTTGTCGGCGAGGCCCATCATCCCGGAGTCCAGGTAGCGGCCGGGGCCGCCGAGCAGACGGAAGTCCTGGACGCCGAGCTCACGCATCGCGGCGGAGAGCTCGCCCAGCCGGTACTCGCCGAGGGCGGTGCCGGTGAGGTGCTGGAGCTCGGCCGGGATGACCTCGCCGCGCTCACCGAGCGTGCAGGTGACCAGGGTCACGAGGGCACCCTCGGCGGCATAGCGAGCCATCGTCGCGCCGTTGTTGATCGACTCGTCGTCCGGGTGCGCGTGCACCAGCAGCAGACGCCGGGCGGGGGGTTCCGTCATGGACCCCACCCTAAAGGCGTCAGAACTTGATGCTGCCGATCATCCCCGCGATGTTCGTCGTCAGCTCGCTGATCGTCGGCGCCATGGTCGAAGAGGCCAGATAGAAGCCGAGCAACATGCAGACCACCGCATGTCCGGCCTTCAGCCCTGACTTCTTGACCAGCAGGAAGACGATGATCGCCAGCAGCACCACCGCCGAAATCGAAAGTGCCACGGCGGCTCACCTCCAAAGATCCCAAGAGCGCGGGGGTCGGACCAGGGGGGCAGATAAATCCATACAGGCGCCAGCAGGTTCATACCCACTATGCGCTAGTGATCATAACTATCCGTGCGCGCGCATCGGTCGGCGCACTGCCGCACAAGGGGGCGCATGGCCAATATGGTCGGAGCATGACGACGACGTCCGACTCCTTCCCCCGCCGGCATGCCCGGACCCAGCGGTTCACGCTCGGCGCGCCACGCGCGTTCGTGGTGGCTCCCGACGGTTCCCGTGTCGTGTTCCTGCGCTCGTCCTCCGGTACGGACCGGGCGAGTTCGCTGTGGGTGCTCGACCCCGCGGACGGCGGGGAGCGCGTCGCGGCCGACCCGCGCGCCCTGCTGGGCGGGGCCTCGGAGGACCTCTCGCCGCAGGAGCGGGCGCGGCGCGAGCGGAGCCGTGAGGGCGGGGCCGGGATCGTCGGCTACGCCACCGACACGGCGGTCGAGTTGGCCTCTTTCGCGTTGTCAGGACGGCTTTTCGTGGCGGAGCTACGGGCCGGCACCGCACGTGAACTCCCCACCCCTGGGCCCGTGATCGACCCACGCCCCTCCCCCGACGGCCGGTTCGTCGCCTACGTCGCGCGGGGCGCCCTGCGCATCACGGGCACCGAGGGCGAGGAGGACCGGGCGCTGGCCGAGCCGGAGTCGGAACAAGTCACCTACGGGCTCGCGGAGTTCATCGCGGCCGAGGAGATGGGACGGTCGCGCGGGTTCTGGTGGTCGCCGGAGTCGGACCTGCTGCTGGTCGCGCGCGCGGACGACACTCCCGTACGGCGCTGGTGGATCTCCGACCCGGCCCGTCCCGAACGTGATCCACAGCACGTCGCGTACCCGGCGGCGGGTACGGCGAACGCGGAGGTCCGGCTCTTCGTGATCGGCCTCGACGGGGCGCGCACGGAGGTGTCCTGGGACCGGAAGCGCTACCCGTATCTGGCGCATGTGCACTGGTCAGCGGCGGGTGCGCCGCTGTTGCTGGTGCAGGCTCGGGACCAGCGCAGCCAGCTGTTCCTGGCCGTGGACCCGGCGTCGGGGGCGACGCGGATGGTGCACGCCGACGAAGATCCAACTTGGCTTGATCTTTTCCCAGGAGTGCCCTGCTGGAGCCCTTCCGGGCAGCTCGTCCGGATCGCCGACGAGGGGGGCGCTCGGGTTCTCGCGGTGGGAGATCGTCCGCTGACGGGGCCGAAGTTGCACGTCCGCGCGGTGCTGGACGTCTCCGCCGACGACATCCTGGTGTCGGGGTCGGCGGGTGAGGGCGCGGCGGACCCGCAGACCGGCGAGGTCCATGTGTACCGGGTGAACGAACTCGGCACGGAACGCGTGTCGCTGGAGCCGGGCGTGCACACGGCGGTGCGCGCCGGGGGCGTGACGGTGCTGGTGTCCGCGACGCCGAACCAGGCAGGGTCCCGGGCGCGGGTGCTGCGGGACGGCAAGGCGTCGGCGACCGTCACCTCGTACGCCGAAGATCCCGGTATGTCCCCGCGCATGATCCTCACCGAGGGGGGCGCACGGCGGATCCCATGCGCCGTGCTTCTGCCTCAAGATCACGACGGTGCGACCCCGTTGCCGGTTTTGATGGATCCCTACGGTGGTCCGCACGGTCCCCGCGTCCTGGCCGCCCACAACGCGCACCTCACCTCGCAGTGGTTCGCCGACCAGGGTTTCGCGGTGGTCGTCGCGGACGGCCGGGGTACGCCCGGCCGTTCGCCGGCCTGGGAGAAGGCGATCCACCACGACCTCACGGTGTCCCTGGACGACCAGGTCGAGGCGCTGGAGTCACTGGCGAAGTCGTATCCGCTCGACCTCTCCCGGGTGGCGATCCGGGGCTGGTCCTACGGCGGCTGGCTGGCGGGGCTCGCGGTGCTGCGCCGCCCCGACGTCTTCCACGCGGGGATCGCGGGGGCGCCGGTGACGGACTGGCGGCTGTACGACACGCACTACACGGAGCGGTACCTGGGTGATCCGACGGCGTCACCGGAGTCGTACGCCAAGAGCTCTCTGCTCACCGACGAGGGCCTCTCCTCGCCCGCCGAGCCGCATCGGCCCCTGATGATCGTCCACGGCCTGGCGGACGACAACGTCGTCGCGGCCCACACCCTGCGGCTGTCCTCTGCCCTGCTCTCGGCCGGCCGTCCGCACGAGGTCCTGCCCCTGTCCGGGGTGACCCACATGACCCCGCAGGAACAGGTCGCGGAGAACCTGCTCCTGCTCCAGGTCGACTTCCTGAAGCGGTCGTTGGGGCCGTCCCAGCACAGCAACGGACCGGGGTGACATGGCGCACCCCGGTCCGTTTACGGCACCCGCACGGCCGTACGTCGTTCAGACTGACGCGTCCGTATATCGGGACCGGGTCAGCCGAGTTGCCTGCGTGTTAACGCAGTTGGTGGCTGTTTGTGCGGTTTTCGCAGGCGCGCAGCCGCCCGAGCGGGCACCTGGCTAATGCGGCCGAGGCATGACGGACCGGGGTCCGGGGTCAGTCCCCGGCCCCGTCCCCCTCCACCGGCACCACCTGCTTCTCCTCCGCGAAGTGGCAGGCCGAGTCGTGGGCCGTCGGGCCCGGGAGGAGGCGGAACTCGCTCGGGACCGCCAGGGCCGGTACCTCCAGGGCGCAGCGTTCCTGGGCCTTCCAGCAGCGGGTGCGGAAGCGGCAGCCGGAGGGGATGTTGGTCGGGGAGGGGACGTCTCCGGAGAGGATGATGCGCTCTCGGTGTTCACGGGCCTCGGGGTCGGGGACCGGGACCGCGGAGAGCAGGGCCTGGGTGTAGGGGTGCGTGGGGTGGTCGTAGATCTCCGCGTCCTTGCCGATCTCCACGATGCGGCCCAGGTACATCACGCCCACGCGGTCCGAGATGTGGCGGACGATAGACAGGTCGTGGGCGATGAAGACGTACGACAGGTCGAACTCGTTCTGCAGCCGGTCCATCAGGTTGATGACCTGGGCCTGGACGGAGACATCGAGCGCCGAGACCGGCTCGTCCGCGACGATCACCTCCGGGCGGAGCGCCAACCCGCGTGCGATGCCGATGCGTTGGCGCTGACCGCCGGAGAACTGGTGGGGGTAGCGGTTGATGTACTCCGGGTTCAGGCCGACCACGTCCAGGAGGTCCTGGACCTTCTTCCTGCGGTCGCCCTTCGGCGCCACCTCCGGATGGATCTCGTACGGCTCCCCGATGATGTCGCCCACCGTCATACGGGGGTTGAGGGAGGTGTACGGGTCCTGGAACACCATCTGGATGTTGCGGCGCACCGACTTGAGGGCCTTGCCGGAGAGTTTGGTGAGGTCCTCGCCCTTGTACTTGATCGTGCCGGCGGTCGGACGTTCCAGGTTGACCAGCATCTTGGCGACCGTGGACTTGCCGCAGCCCGACTCGCCCACGATGCCCAGGGTTTCGCCGCGGTCGAGGGCGAAGTCGACGCCGTCCACGGCCTTCACCGCGCCGACCTGCTTCTTGAAGAGGATGCCCGTGGTGAGCGGATAGTGCTTGACCAGCCCGCTGACCTCCAGAATCGGCTCAGCCATTCAGGCACTCCCTCCAGAAGTGGCAGGCACTCGTGCGGTCTTCGGAGACGTCGTACAGCGGGGGTACGTCCGTCCGGCACACGTCCTGGGCCATGGGACAGCGGGGGTTGAAGGCGCAGCCCGGCGGGATGTTCATGAGGTTGGGCGGCAGGCCCTTGATGGCGTAGAGCTCCTGGCCCTTCTGGTCCAGGCGCGGGATGGAGTCGAGGAGACCCTTGGTGTAGGGGTGGGCCGGCGCCTTGTAGATGTCGTGGACCGGGGCCGATTCGACGATCCGGCCCGCGTACATCACCGCGATCCGGTCGGCGACGTCCGCGACCACGCCGAGGTCGTGGGTGATGAGGATGAGCCCCATGTTGAGCTCGCGCTGCAACTCCGCGAGCAGGTCCATCACCTGGGCCTGGACCGTCACGTCCAGCGCGGTCGTCGGTTCGTCGGCGATGATCAGGGCGGGTTCCAGTGCCATCGCCATCGCGATCATGATGCGCTGACGCATACCGCCGGAGAACTGGTGCGGGTACTGCTTGACCCGCTCCCTCGCCCCCGGGATGCGGACGCGGTCCATCAGCTCGATCGACCTGGCCCGCGCGTCCTTCTTCGACATGCCCCGGTGGACCACGAACATCTCGCCGAGCTGGTCGCCGACGCTCAGCACCGGGTTCAGCGAGGACAGCGCGTCCTGGAAGATCATCGCCATCTCGGCGCCTCGGACCTTGCGCCGCTCCTCCTCCTTCAGCTTCAGCAGGTCCTTGCCCTGGAAGAGGATCTCGCCACCGGTGATCCGCCCGGGCGGCATGTCGAGGATCCCCATCACCGCCTGCGCCGTCACCGACTTGCCGGACCCCGACTCACCGAGCACGGCGAGCGTCTCGCCCGCGTCCACCGAGTAGTCGACCCCGTTGACGGCCTTGGCGACCCCGTCCCGCGTCCGGAACTCCACATGCAGATCACGCACTTCGAGCAGCATGACGCCGACTCACCTCAGCTTCGGGTCGAGGGCGTCGCACACCAGGTCCTCGCGGACGGCGAACGCCGATACGGTGACCGTCCCGGCGGCGGAACAGCACACCGCCGCCCCCTCGGGTCGAGGGCGTTCGCGGACCGCGTCGCCGGACGGGACGGGCTGGGGACAACGCGGTCGCCCGCGTTTCAGCGCCGCGGGCGCCGTGACCGCCCTGGGCCCGGAGCCGCCGCCCGGTCGGGAGGGCGCACGACACGATCGGCCTCCTCGCACTCCGCGCCGGGACCCCGGACGCCCCGTCCACCACCGGGGCCCGCGGGTCACCCACTTCTCGCACCATGACGCCGTCACCTCAGCTTCGGGTCGAGGGCGTCGCGGACCGCGTCGCCGAGCATGATGAACGCGAGGACGGTGAGGGCGAGGGCGCCGGCCGGCCAGAGGAGCATGTGGGGGGCCTGGCGGATGTAGGCGGAGGCCGAGGAGATGTCGATGCCCCAGCTGACGGTCGGGGGCTTCAGGCCCACGCCGAGGTAGGACAGGGTCGCCTCCAGGGAGATGTACGTGCCCAGCGCGATCGTCGCCACGACGATGACCGGGGCGACCGCGTTCGGCGCGATGTGGCGCAGCAGCTGCCGGGAGTTGGACGCGCCCAGCGCCTTCGCCGCCTGCACGTAGTCGTTCTGTTTGGCCGTGATGACCGAGCCCCGTGCGATCCGGGAGATCTGCGGCCAGCCCAGCAGCACCATGAAGCCGATCACCGGCCAGACCGTGCTGCTGGTCACCACGGAGAGCAGCACCAGACCGCCCAGGACCACCGGGATCGCGAAGAACACGTCCGTGATGCGGGACAGGATCGAGTCCCAGAACCCGCCGAAGAAGCCGGCCATGCCGCCGAGGACCGAGCCCAGGATCGCGACCCCGAGCGTGGCGCAGACGCCGACCGTCACCGACGTGCGGGCGCCGTACACCGTGCGCGTGTAGACGTCGCAGCCCTGGCCGTCGAAGCCGAAGGGGTGTCCGGGCTGCGAACCCTCCTGTGCCTTGGCCAGGTCGCACTTGAGGGGGTTGCCGGAGGCGATCAGGGACGGCCAGAGCGAGATGACGATCAGGAAGAGGATGACCAGGCCGGAGATGATGAAGACCGGGTTGCGGCGGAGGTCTCGCCAGGCATCCGACCACAGGCTGCGGGGCTTGTCCGCGGGGCCGGTTCCCTGGGGGCCTCCTGGTGTCTTCTCCAGCGTCTCGCCCTCCGCCATCGCCAGGTCCATCGCGCCGCCCATACCGGTCGCGGCGATCGCTCCGTCGTCGTACGGCTGCTCAGGCATAGCGGATCCTGGGGTCGAGGACGGCGTACAGGAGGTCGACGAGCAGGTTGGCGACCAGGAACACCAGGACCAGGACCGTCACGAACCCGACGACGGTCTGGGTGTTCTGGCGGAGGATGCCCTGGTAGAGCTGGTAGCCGACGCCGTGGATGTTGAAGATGCGCTCGGTGACGATCGCCCCGCCCATCAGGGCGCCGATGTCGGTGCCGATGAAGGTGACGACGGGGATGAGCGAGTTGCGCAGCAGGTGGCGGGTGATGACCCTGTGGCGGGGCAGTCCCTTGGCCACCGCCGTACGGACGTAGTCGGAGCGTCTGTTCTCCGCGATGGAGGTGCGGGTCAGCCGGGTCACGTACGCGAGGGACACGGACGCGAGGACCAGGCCCGGCACGATCAGCTCGCTGAAGGTGGCTTCCGTGGACACCGACGGTTTGATCCAGCCCCACTCGACGCCGAGGAGGAGCTGGAGCACCAGACCGGTGACGAACGTCGGGACCGAGATCACCACGAGCGTGAGCATCAGGACCGAGGTGTCGACGGGCCGGCCGCGCCGCAGGCCCGTGACGACACCCAGCGTGATGCCGATGACGACCTCGAAGAGGATCGCGACGATCGTCAGCCGGATCGTCACGGGGAACGCCGTCGACATCAGCTCGGTGACCTCCTGCCCGTTGAACGCGGTGCCGAAGTCGCCGGTGAAGACGTTCCCCATGTAGGTCAGGTATTGCTGCCAGACCGGTTTGTCGAGGCCGAACTCCTTCTCCAGCTGGGCGGCCGTGGCGGGGTCGCACTGCCGGTCGCCGCACAGGCCCGCGATGGGGTCGCCCATCACGTTGACCATGAGGAAGATCAGGAGGGTGGCGCCGATGAACACCGGGATCATCTGGAGCAGACGCCGGACGACGTAGCGTCCCATGGCGGGTCAGCTGACCTTGATCTCGTTGTAGACGGGGACGCTGAACGGGTTGAGCTTCACGTTGGACAGCCGCTCCGAGTAGCCCGCGCTGCCGTTCTGGTACCAGAGCGGGATGGCGGCCATGTTGTCCCGGACGACCTCCTCGGCCTTCTGGAACGTCTCGATCGCCTTGCCGGTGTCGGTCTCGGCGTTGGCCTCGTCGACGAGCTTGTCGAAGTCCTCGTTGGACCACTTGCCGTCGTTGGAGGAGGCGTTGGTGTAGTAGAGCGGCTGAAGGAAGTTCTGGATGAGCGGGTAGTCCATCTGCCAGCCGGCGCGGAACGGGCCCGACATCTTCTTGTCGGTGATCTGGGTACGGAAGTCGGCGAAGGTGCCGATCGGGTTGCCGACGCAGGCCTTGTCGTTGTCGAGCGCGTTGTTGATGGAGTTGCAGACCGCGTCGACCCACAGCTTGTGGGAGCCGGTGTCCGCGTTGTACGTGATCTTGAACTGCCCGCCGGGCAGCCCGCCACCCTCCTCGATGAGCTTCTTGGCCTCGTCGGGGTCGTAGTCGCAGGCGTCACCGCACAGGCCGTCCTGGAAGCCGCCCGCCTCGCCGAGCACCGGGGAGGTCCAGTCGGTGGCGGGGGTGCGGGTCTTCTCGAAGATCGTCTCGGTGATCTGCTCGCGGTTGATCGCCCGGGACAGGCCGGTGCGGACCTTGTCCATCCCGCTCTTGTTCCAGTCCTTGTCGTAGTACGGGAACGCGAGGGTCTGGATGATGCCGGCCGGGGTGTTGATGTACCGGTCGCCGAGGTCGCTGGAGACGTTCTTGAGCTGCGCCGCCGGGACGTCGTCGACCAGGTCGAGGTTGCCGGCCATGAGGTCGGTGTAGGCGGTGTTGTTGTCGGTGTAGACCTTGAGGGTCACACCGCCGTTCTGCGCCTTGTCGTCTCCGGGGTAGCCGTCCCACTTCTTCAGGGCCATCTGCGAGCCCTTGGTGTACGAGTCGATCGTGTACGGGCCGTTGCCGACCGGCTTCTTCACCCAGGCCGCGTGGTCGGTGAAGAACGCCTGCGGGAGCGGGGCGTAGGCCGGGTAGCCGAGGGTGTCGGGGAAGGTCGAGAACTTCTGGCTGAGCCTGACGGTGAAGGTGTTGGTGCCGGTGACCTTCAGTCCGGAGAGCGTCTGGGCGGTCTGCTTGCTGCCGTCCTCGGGGTGCGCCTTGTCGTAGCCGTCGATGTAGCTGAAGAAGTACGCGTTCTTCTGGTTGTTCTTGAGGCTGGCCCCGTAGTTCCAGGCGTCCACGAACGACTTCGCCGTGACCTTCTCGCCGTTGCTGAAGGCCCAGCCGTCCTTGACGGTGACGGTGAAGTTCTGGGAGTCGCTCGTCTCGATCTTCTCGGCGAGCATGTCCTCGGCCTTGCCGGTCTCCGGGTCGTACTTCTTCAGGGACCGGAAGATCATGTCGAGGACCTTGCCGCCCTGCACCTCGTTGGTGTTGGCGGGCTCCAGCGGGTTCTGCGGGTCGCCCCAGGAGGAGCTCAGCACCGCGCCGCCGTCGCCACTGCCGCCGCCGCTGTCGCTGTCCCCGCCCCCGCAGGCCGTGGCGGCGAGGGCGACCGCCACCGCGCATGCGGCCCATTTGGCGTGCGTGGCTCCGCGCATGGAGTTCCTCCTGTGTGACTGCACTGTTCCGTTACCGGCCAATATCGGCATAAAACAGGCAGACCGCACATGCACTCACCCCTTCAGGGGAACGGCCCGGGAAGGTCCGACCTTCGCCACGATGGATCTTCCATGTAGTGCGCAATGGATCTTCACGATCCGATGCCGAACCGTTGGATTGCGACCCTCCTATGTACGGATTTCGACACTCGGGCGTCCGCATATCGAACTCATTGCCCGATTGGGGCAGTTGGCCCGATGTAAGACACAGGCCGATCACGGCACGCTACACGCGTAGCTACAGACTAGTCAAAGAAAGGTAAAGAAAGTAAAGAGCCACCCAAGTCGACCGAGAATTTATTGACCTTGAATGAATTGCGTTGAAAAAGTCCGGCGTAGCCCGTAGGGACCGCCCTGCGGAGTCCTTGATCCACAGGGCACGGAGCATCATGACCCCCCCAACCCCTTCCCCGGTCACTTCACTCGAGGTGACCGACGAAGACAGCGCGGCACCGGTGAAGTCCTCGGCTCTCAAGGGCAACGAGAGCCGCTCGCCGGGACGGCTCGCCTGGAGCCGTTTCAAACGGGACCGCGCAGGCGTCATATCCGGGTACGTGGTCCTCTTCTTCTTCGTCGTGGCGATCGGCGCTCCGCTGATCTCCAAGCTCTACGGCAAGAACCCGTACACGACGTACGGCATCAACACTCCGGGGCTGCTCAACGAGTTCGGTTTCCCGGTCAAGGCCAACGGCGGCATCAGCGGTGACTTCTGGTTCGGCGTCGAGCCGCAGCTCGGCCGGGACGTCCTCACCTTCCTGCTCTACGGCATGCGCAACTCGCTGCTCATCGCCACCGCGGCCACGCTCCTGACGACCCTGCTCGGTGTCGTCATCGGCATCACCGCCGGCTACCTGGGCGGCCGCACCGACTACTTCGTCGGCCGGGTCATCGACATCCTGCTGGCCTTCCCGCAGACGCTGTTCTTCATCGCCTTCTGGCCGGTCGTGCTGGCGATCTTCGTGTCGCCGGAGGAGAACACCCCGATCTGGCTCACGGTCACCAGCCTCATCACCGTGATGACCGCCTTCGGCTGGGCCTCCATCGCCCGTCTGCTGCGCGGCGAGGTCCTCGCCCTGCGCGAGCGGGAGTTCGTGGAGGCCGCCAAGGTCACCGGAGCCTCGCCGGCCCGGATCATCTTCAAGGAACTGCTGCCCAACCTGTGGACGCCGATCCTGATCCAGTCGACGCTCCTGCTGCCCGCCTATGTGACGGCGGAGGCGGGGCTCGCCTTCCTCGGCGTGGGACTCACCGACCCCACGCCCGACTGGGGCGTCATGCTCCAGTTCGGCGCCAAGTACTACCAGGACGACATCACCTTCATGCTCTTCCCTGGTCTCTCCATGGTGATCTTCGTCGTCGCCTTCAACCTGCTCGGCGACTCGGTCCGCGACGCGCTGGACCCCAAGACGAAGCGCTGAGGCACCTCACTCCGACCGAGCGACGGGGCCCGGCCGGAGTACACCAAGCACCATCCCTATCCACAAGAAATCGGGTCAGCCATGTCTCTTTCCCGCAGAAACTTCGTCATAGCCACAAGCGTCGCGGCCGCGGGCTCGACGCTGCTGTCCGCGTGCAGCAGCGGCGACGCGGGCGGCAGCGGCGGCAGCGCGACCGAGGGTGCCAAGACGTACTCCAAGGTCACCATCGGCACCGCGGCGGACTCGACCGGCCCCGCGCCGGAGATCGCCGGGGCGAAGAAGGGCGGGACGATCTACGGTCTGGCCCCGGACGACTTCTCGCACCTGGACCCGGGTCGCATCTACTACGCGTACAACTCGACCGCCGCGCTGCTCCTGCACCGCTGCCTGACCGGCTACAAGGTCGCCGCGGACGGCTCGCAGAAGCTCGTCGGCGACCTGGCCACGGACACCGGCACGATGTCCAACGCGGGCAAGACCTGGACCTTCACGCTGAAGGAGGGTCTGAAGTGGGAGGACGGCAGCGAGCTGACCGTCGAGGACGTGCGCCACGGCATCGAGCGGCTGTGGGCCCCGTACATCATCGAGTCCGCCAGCTACGTCCAGATCGCGCTGACCGGCAAGGGCGGCAAGTGGCGTGACGCCTACGAGGGTCCCTACAAGGGCAAGCACCTCTCGGAGATCGTGACGGACAAGGCCAAGCGGACCATCACGTTCAACCTGGCCGAGGCCCGCCCCGACTTCAACTTCACGATGGCGATGCACTCGTACGCCGCGGTGTCCCCGAAGCTGGACACCAAGGAGAAGTACGACAAGAACCCGGCCGCCTCTGGTCCGTACAAGATCAAGAACCACACGACCGACAAGTCGATGACGCTGGTCCGCAACAAGAACTGGGACCCGGCGACCGACTCCATCCGCAACAACTACCCCGACGGCTTCGAGTTCACCTTCGGCATCGAGACCCTGGACTCCACGGACCGTCTCATCGCCTCCCAGGGCAACGACGCCTTCGCGGTCTCCATCTACAAGGGCGTGCCCGCCGAGCGCATCCAGAAGGTCCTCACCGACCCGGAGCTGAAGAAGCGCACCTTCAACGGCCTGCTCACCGGCACGTACTACTACGCGATCAACACCAAGCGCGTCACCGACCTGAAGGTCCGCCAGGCCCTCAACATGGCCTGGCCGCTCCAGCAGATCCGCCAGATCTACGGCGGCCCGTCCTCCGGCGACTTCGCGACCACGGTCCTCAGCCCCGACATCCTGGGCCGCGAGAAGTTCGACATCTACGGCAAGCTGAAGAAGCCGCAGGGCGACCCGGCCGCCGCGAAGAAGCTGCTGAAGGAGGCCGGCAAGGAGGGCGTGAAGATCGTCTACGCCTTCCCGCAGGACCCGACGTACAACAAGACCAAGGTCGTCATCGAGAACGCGCTGAAGGAGGCCGGCTTCACCCCGGTCATCAAGCCGCTCGACTCCACCTCGTACTACGACCAGATCCAGAAGCTCGACAACAGCTACGACGTGATGTGGTTCGGCTGGTCCCCGGACTGGCCGACCGCCTACACGATGATCCAGCCGCTGTTCGACAGTGCCAGCGTCGGTGACGGTCTCTACAACGTCTCGCAGACGAAGATCTCCTGGATCGACGAGACCATCCAGAAGAACATGGTCCTCACCGACCAGAAGAAGGCCGGTGAGGCCTGGGCCGCGCTCGACAAGCGGATCATGGAAGAAGTGGCGCCGATCATCCCCGAGATGTACCAGCGCCGTTACTACGTCTACGGCAACAAGGTCGGCGGAGCGATGTTCGACCCGAACTTCTCCGCGACCCTGCTCTACAAGACGTTCGTGAAGGCCTGACGACCGGCCCTCGTGGCGGGGCGGCCCCCGGCCGCCCCGCCTCCTTCCCCCCTTCGGCATCCGTCAGGAAATCCCAACTGCCATGCTCCGCTTCCTTGTCCGACGAATTCTCGGCGCCGCGGTGATCCTGCTGATCATCAGCGCCATCGTGTTCGTCCTGTTCTACGCCGCCCCGCGCGACCCCGCCCGCATCGCCTGCGGCAAGGCCTGCACCCCTGAGACTCTGGAGCTGGTGCGGAAGAACCTGGGGATCGCCGATCCATTGCCTGTGCAGTACTGGGACTGGCTCAAGGGCATCTTCGTCGGCCGCGACTACACGTCGTTCGGCAACTGCAACGCGCCCTGCCTCGGCTACTCGTTCCAGAACCGCGAGCCGGTCCTCGGCACCATCATGGACCGCTTCCCGACCACCCTGTCGCTGTCGCTCGGCAGCTCGGTCATCTACCTGACCTTCGGCATCGGCGCGGGCATGCTGGCCGCCGTGAAGCAGGGCAAGGCCCTCGACAAGATCGCGAGCTCCGCCTCGCTGGTCGCGTCCTCGATGCAGATCTACGTCGTCGGCGTCCTCGCCACCTATCTGCTGGTCGACCAGTGGCAGGTGCTGGACCGGGCCAGCTACACGCCCTTCACGGACGACCCGGCGGCCTGGGCCAAGGGTCTGCTGGTGCCGTGGATCGTGCTGTCCCTGATCTGGACGGCCAACTACACCCGTATGACGCGCTCCCAGATGGTGGAGGCGCTCAGCGAGGACTACGTCCGTACGGCCCGCGCCAAGGGCATGTCCCGCCGCACGGTCTTCTTCCGCTTCGCCTGGCGCGGTGCGATGGGGCCGATCGTCACCATCTTCGGCCTCGACCTCGGTGTGCTGCTCGGCGGTGCCATCATCACCGAGTCGACGTTCAGCCTCCAGGGCCTCGGCATGCTCTCCGTCAAGGCGGTCAGCACCAACGACCTGCCGATGCTGCTCGGTGTCGTGCTGGTCGCCGCCGGCGCGATCGTCGTCTTCAACATCGTCGTCGATGCCCTGTACGCCCTCATCGACCCGCGCGTGCGCCTCGCTTAAGGAGAGACCATGAGCACCCCCTTCCTCTCCGTCCGCGACCTCAAAGTCCACTTCTCCACCGAGGACGGTGTCGTCAAGGCCGTCGACGGGCTCTCCTTCGACGTCGAGAAGGGCCAGACCCTCGGCATCGTCGGTGAGTCGGGCTCCGGCAAGTCCGTCACCAACATGGCGATCCTGGGCCTGCACGACCCGCGCAACACCAGGCTCGACGGCGAGATCCTGCTCGACGGCAAGGAGCTGATCACCGCCTCCGAGCGCGAGCTGGAGAAACTGCGCGGCAACAAGATGTCCATGATCTTCCAGGACGCGCTGGCCTCCCTGTCGCCGTACCACACCATCGGCGCGCAGATCGGCGAGACGTACCGCAAGCACACCGGCGCCTCCCGCAAGGAGGCCCGGGCCCGGTCGATCGAGATGCTGCGCCGGGTCGGCATCCCGCAGCCGGACATGCGGGTGGACGACTACCCGCACCAGTTCTCCGGCGGTATGCGCCAGCGCGCGATGATCGCGATGGCCCTGGTCTGCGACCCTGAGCTGCTGATCGCCGACGAGCCGACCACGGCTCTCGACGTGACGGTCCAGGCCCAGATCATGGACCTCCTCAAGGACCTCCAGCAGGAGTTCGGCACGGCCATCATCTTCATCACGCACGACCTCGGTGTCATCGCCGACATCGCGGACGACGTGCTGGTGATGTACGGCGGGCGCTGTGTGGAGCGGGGCACCAAGGAGGAGGTGCTGCGCGCGCCCGACCACCCCTACACGCTGGGGCTGCTGGGTTCGATGCCGAGCCTGACCGGGCCGGTCGACGTGCCGCTCTCCCCGATCCCGGGCTCGCCGCCCTCGCTGCTCAACCCGCCGTCGGGCTGCCGCTTCCACCCCCGGTGCGCCTTCGCGGAGAAGGTGGCCGGCGGGCTCTGCTCCAGTGAGCGGCCGGGTCTGAAGGTCCTCGACGGGCGGGGCTCGGCGTGCCACCTGACGGCGGACCAGAAGCACGAGCTCTTCACCGAGCACGTCGCGGCCCGGACCCACTGACGTACAAGACGGGATTCACCACCATGAGCAACACCACCCCCCTCCTGGACGTCTCGGGCCTGACCAAGCACTTCCCGGTCAAGGGCGGCTTCCCGATCCGCCGCACGGTCGGCGCCGTGCAGGCCGTCGACGGCCTGGACTTCCAGGTGAACGAGGGCGAGGCCCTCGGCCTGGTCGGCGAGTCGGGCTGCGGCAAGTCGACCACCGGCCGGCTGATCACGCGGCTCATGGAGCCGACGGCCGGCAGCATCTCGTACCGCGGCAAGGACATCACGCACGCCAGCCGCAGAGAACTGGCGCCGATCCGCTCCGAGATCCAGATGATCTTCCAGGACCCCTACGCGTCACTGAACCCGCGCCAGACGGTCGGCAAGATCATCTCGGGTCCGATGGAGATCAACGACATCATCCCGGAGGGCGGCCGCGAGAAGCGGGTCCGTGAGCTTCTGGAGATCGTCGGTCTCAACCCCGAGCACTACAACCGCTTCCCGCACGAGTTCTCCGGCGGACAGCGTCAGCGCATCGGTGTGGCACGGGCGTTGGCCCTGGAGCCGAAGCTGATCGTCGCCGACGAGCCGGTGTCGGCCCTCGACGTCTCGATCCAGGCCCAGGTCGTGAACCTGTTGCAGAAGGTGCAGCAGGAGCTGGGGATCGCGTTCGTCTTCATCGCCCACGACCTCGCCGTCGTACGCCACTTCTCGCAGCGCGTGGCGGTCATGTACCTCGGCAAGATCGTCGAGATCGCGGACCGCGACGACCTGTACGGCAACCCCCGCCACCCCTACACGCGGGCCCTGCTGTCCGCCGTGCCGGAGGCAACGGTGGACGATACACCGACCCGCGAGCGCATCCGTCTCACCGGCGATGTACCGTCTCCTCTGAACCCGCCCTCGGGCTGCCGCTTCCGGACCCGTTGCTGGAAGGCGACGGAGAAGTGCGCGACCGAGGCACCCCCGCTGGTCCAGGTCGAGGGCAACAAGCCCGGCCACCTGACCGCGTGCCACTACCCCGAGACGGAGGGAACCGTTCCGGCCCCTCGTCTCTCCAAGGACCCCGAGGCAGCGGTCTGACAACACCCCTTTTCCGTCAGCCGCCGCCCTTTGCGGAACGGACTTTCTCGGCCCATTGACCCGAGCCCATGAACGTCCGCTCCAGGGGAACGAAGGCCCGTACCTCCCCAGGTACGGGCCTTCGTCATACGGGGATCCCGTCATATGGCTCCGGCACCTGTGACAGACTGCCGCGATGGTCGATCGCTCGTTCGCGGATCTCTCGCTCGCCGCGCTGTACGACTCCCTCCACCCGTGGGGTCCGGGCGACGACTTCTACCTCGGTCTCGTGATGTCCGCACCCACCGTGCTGGACGTCGGCTGCGGCACCGGACGACTACTCGCCGCGGCCCGCCGGACCGGACACCCGGGGCAGCTCACGGGGCTCGACCCCGCCGCCGCGATGCTGGTCCAGGCACGGCGCCGGGAGCCCGGCGCGGAGTGGGTGCTCGGAGACCTGCGCTCACGTACCTGGTACGGGGAGTTCGACCTCGTCACGATGACCGGGCACGCCTTCCAGACCCTCGTCGGCGACGAGGAACTGCGCACCTGCCTGCGTGCCGTCCGGACCGCCCTCGCGGACGGCGGACGCTTCGTCTTCGAGACGCTGAACCCGGCCGCCCGCGCCTGGGAGTCCTGGACACCGGACCAGGTGCACGAGGCCGCCGACGAGAACGGCTCCGTCGCGTGGATGTGGCAGCAGGTGGTAGCCCCCGTCGTCGGCGACCGGGTGACCTTCACCGAGACCTACGAGGGCGTCCGCTGGGACCACCCCCAGGTCAGCACCACCACACTGCGCTTCCTGGACACACCGGGCCTGGAGAAGTTCCTGGCTGAGGCGGGCCTGGTGATCGAGAACCAGTACGGCGACTGGGGCAGGGCCCCGGTAACGCAGGCAAGTCCGGAGATCATCACGGTGGCGCGAAGCGCCACCTGATGAGGGGCGCGGGGCTGTGTCGATCTGCGGCTCCGCCGCGCGGGCGCGACCAGCCCTCACCGCCCCGCAGCCGAGACACAACAGCCCCCGGCAACCGATCAGTCGCTCAGCTCCTCCTCCAGCGCGGCCAACGCGGGATCCAGCACGATGTCCTCGTCCCGCCCCTCGATCGTCGGATCCTCCGGAAAGTGGCACGCCGTCAGATGCCCGTCCCGGTTACCGGAGATCCGGACCAACGGCGGCTCCTCGGCTGCGCACTTGTCCTGCGCCTTCCAGCACCGCGTACGGAACCGGCACCCGGACGGCGGCGAGATCGGCGACGGCACATCGCCGGCAAGGCGAATCCGCTCACGGTTGGGCGCGTCCTCGTCCGACAGGTTCACCTCGGGCACCGCGGACAGCAGGGCGTGGGTGTAGGGGTGGCGAGGGCGGGTGTAGATGGAGTTGCGGTCGCCGACCTCGATGATCTTGCCGAGGTACATGACCGCCACGCGCTGCGAGAAGTGCCGTACGACGGCGAGGTCGTGGGCGATGAACAGGAAGGCGATGCCCAGCTCCTGCTGCACCTGCTTCAGCAGGTTCACGACCTGGGCCTGGATGGAGACGTCGAGGGCCGACACCGGCTCGTCGGCGACGATCAGCTTCGGCTCCAGGGCCAACGCCCGTGCCACACCGATGCGCTGACGCTGTCCGCCGGAGAACTCGTGCGGGAAGCGGTTGTAGTGCTCGGGGTTGAGACCGACGATCTCCAGAAGCTCACGGACCCGCTTCTCGCGGCCCCCCTCCGGTGCGATCTGATTGATCTCCATGGGCCCGGAGATGATCTTGCCGACCGTCTGCCTCGGGTTCAGCGAGGAGTACGGGTCCTGGAAGATCATCTGGATCTCGGAGCGGATCGGCGCCAGTTCTCTGCGACTGGCGTGCGTGATGTCCTTGCCGCGGTACGAGATGCTGCCGGCCGTCGGCTCCATGAGCCGCGTGATCAGCCGGCCGGTGGTCGACTTGCCGCAGCCCGACTCGCCGACCAGGCCGAAGCTCTCGCCGACGTTCACGGTCAGGTCGATGCCGTCGACGGCCTGCACGGCACCGACCGTGCGGCGGATCGGGAAGCCGCCCTTGACCGGGAAGTGCTTGGTGAGCCCCTCCACGACCAGCAACGGGTCTCCGGGCGAGTCGGTGGTGGCCCCTCGTGGGGCGGGGAGGACGAGGTCCTCTTTCATGACGGGTCCTCCTAGCCCAGGCTGGGCTTGATCTCTTCGACGAAGATGGTCCGCTTCTGGTCCGCCGTGAGGTGACAGGCGGAGGCGCGGTCCGGGGCCAGCAGGGGGCGTTCGTCGACGCAGCGGGTGCCGCCGACCCGGTCCTGGAAGGTGCAGCGTGGATGGAATCGGCAGCCCGACGGCGGGTTGAGCAGCGAGGGCGGCGAGCCCGGGATGGGCGCGAGCGGGGCGTCGAGGTCGGAGTCGATGCGCGGCATCGAGTTCAACAGGCCCCAGGTGTACGGATGTTGCGGCGAGCGCAGCACCTCGTTCGTCGTGCCGCGCTCGATGGCGCCGCCCGCGTACATCACCATGATGTCGTCGGCCATGTCGGCGATGACACCGAGGTCGTGGGTGATGAAGACGATCGCCGAACCGAACTCCTGCTGGAGATCCTTCAGAAGGTCCAGGATCTGCGCCTGGACCGTCACGTCCAGCGCGGTCGTCGGCTCGTCGGCGATGAGCAGGTCCGGGTCGCAGACCAGGGCCATCGCGATCATCGCGCGCTGCCGCATACCGCCGGAGAACTGGTGCGGATAGTCCTTCGCCCGCTCCTTGGGGTTGGGGATGCCGACCTTGCCGAGCATCTCCACCGCACGCGCCCAGGCGACCTTCTTGGAGGCACCGGTGTGCTTCATGAAGGGCTCGGCGATCTGCCGGCCCACCGTGTAGTACGGCGACAGCGCGGTCAGCGGGTCCTGGAAGATCATGGCGACCTTGTTGCCGCGCAGCTTCTCCAGCTCGGACTCGCGGGCGGTGGTCAACTCCTGCCCCTCCAGCAGGATCTCGCCCTCGACGGTGGTGAACTTCGGGTTGTGCAGCCCCAGGATGGTCAGGTTGGTGACGGACTTGCCGGAGCCCGACTCACCGACGATGCCCAGCGTCTTGCCGCGCTCCAGGTCGAAGGAGAGCCCGTCGACGGCCCGGACGATGCCGTCCTCGGTCCTGAAGCTGACGTGCAGGTCCCGCACCGAGAGGAAGGCGCCCGCGTCGGACGGGACGGGTGCCCCGGCCTCCTTGGTCAGAGTGGTCACGACAGAACTCCTAGGACAGCCGCACGCGCGGGTCGATGAGGGCGTAGCAGGCGTCGACGACAATGTTGAGCAGCAGGATCATGGCGGCCGCGAACAGCATCACGCCGAGCAGCAGCGGCAGATCGCTGAACTGCACCGAGTCCACCGCGAGCCGGCCGAGACCGGGCAGTCCGAAGGTGTACTCGGTGATGATCGCGCCGCCGAGCAGTGAGCTGAGGTCGATGCCGAGGATGGTGATGATGGGGATGAGGGAGCCGCGCCAGGCGTACCGGAAGAAGACGTAGCGGCCGCTCATGCCCTTGGCTTTGGCCGTGCGGACGTGTTCCTCCTGGAGCTGCTCGATCATCGCGGAGCGCGCCATACGGGTGTACTGCGCGGCGAAGATCGTCGACAGGACGACCCAGGGGATCAGCAGTCCGGTGAACCAGGAGGCCGGGTTGTCGGTGAACGGGGTGTACCTCGGCTCGTCGAAGGCGTGGGTCTGGTACACGAGGATGGCGAGCGCCAGCGGGCCCAGGAAGTAGATCTGGAGCGAGCTGATGACCATGGAGCCCGCGGTGAACGTCTTGTCGACGAGGGTGCCGCGCTTCCAGGCGGCGAGCAGGCCGGTGCCGAGCCCGACGAACAGGAACACGACGGTGGCGCCCAACGCGAGTGAGGCGGTCAGCGGCAGCCGGTCCAGCAGTGTCCCCCAGACCGCCTCGTTGGTGCGGTACGAGTATCCGAAGCACGGCGCCGAGCATGGCCCTTGCACGAAGTCGTCGCGTCCGACCACGAGTCCCGACAGGAAGATCCAGAACTGCTCCGGGATCGACTTGTCGAGTCCGAGCGTCTGGTGGATGTTCGCCAGGGCGTCGGGCGTGCACGTCTTGCCGCACATCAGCAGCGCCGGGTCGCGGGGCATGCCGAAGAAGAGCAGGAAGGCGACCACGGTCAGCAGGACCAGGATCACGAGTGAGCCGAGGATCCGGCGGAAGAGGAAGCGCAGCATCTCAGTGGCAGCTTTCGGGCTTCAGGCCTGGCGTCGCCGGTCGCGTCCCGTCACGGGAGGGGGCGCGACCGGCGCCGCTTGGACGGGTTACTTCACGTACAGCCTGCGCGGGTCGACGCCGCCGATGACGTCGTCGTACACAAGGCCGCCGATCTTGGACCCGGCGATCTGGGTCTGCTTGTAGTACGCCGTCGGGATGTTGGAGACGACGTCCTTCACGATGTACTCGTTGATCTTGTTCCAGGCCGCGGCCGCCTTGACCGGGTCGGTGAGGGCTGCGGCCGCGTCGATGTCGGCGTTCACCTTCGGGTCGTTGATGTGCGAGTAGTTGGACGCGCCGTCCTGGATCTGGCGGCCGTCGTACAGCGGCGGGATCACGGTCGACGCGCTCGGCCAGTCGGCACCCCACGCGGTGTGGTAGATGTCGTAGTTGTTCTTGACCTTGCTGACCTGGTCGTAGTACGTCTCGGCCGGGATCTCCTGGCGCTGGACGTCGAAGCCGGCCTTCTCCAGGCCCGCCGCCATGGCGGTGGAGTACTGCTGGCCCTCAGGGGTGTTGATGTAGCCGAAGGTCAGCTTCAGACCGACCTTGTCGGCCTTCTCGAGGAGCTGCTTGGCCTTGGCCGGGTCGCCCGCGGGCTTGGCCTTCTTGCCGAAGGGGTCGAACTTCGCGTCGTAGCCGGTCACGGTCGGGCTGATCAGCCCGCCTGCGACCTCCATCGCGTCGGTGCCGCCGAAGGCACGCACGAACGGCGTGATCGGCAGGGCGTAGGCGATGGCCTCGCGGACCTCCTTCGACTGCATCTCCGGCTGGGACAGGTTGATGTTCATCTGGCCCACGTACGGCTGGTAGCCGGAGACCCTGCGGGACTTCAGCGCCGCGTCGTTGAGGACCTTGGTCAGGTTGCCCGCGTCGACCTGGTTGCTGAAGCTGATCGCGGTCGCGTTGGCGCCCGAGTCGTCGAGGATCGCCTTGGTGGAGTCCTCGTACTGCTTGTTGAACTCGAAGTTGAACGTGTCGACGTACTGGTGGCGGACCGCGTCGGTCTTCGCGTCCCAGTTGGTGTTCTTGACCAGCGTCATCGACTTGCCGGACTTGAACTCGGAGATCTTGTACGGGCCCGAGGTCATGGGGGCCTTGTCGTACTTCTCCTTGGTGTCCTTCGCCTGCGACACGATGGAGTAGCCCGCCATGGCGAGCGCGTACGGCAGGTCGGGCTTGGCCGCCTCGAACTTGAAGACGATCGTCTTGTCGTCGGGCGTCTCAAGGACGCTGGCCGGCAGGTGCTTGCCCTTGTACGGACCGTCCGGAAGCAGCTTGCGGTACTCCGTGCCCGGGGTGTTGGCGATCCACTGCTGGATGAACGTCGGGCCGTTGGAGACGAACGGCGCGAAGAGCCGCTCGAAGGTGTGGCGCACGTCCTTGGCGGTGATCGCGGAGCCGTCGGCCCACTTGACCCCGTCCTTCAGCGTGAACTTCCAGGTCTTGCCGCCGTCCGTGGTCGTACCGCTGTCGGTGGCCAGGTCGCCGACCACCTCGTGCTTCTGACCGTCGTTGCTGGTCGCCTTGTAGCTGGTCAGACCGCGGTGTATCAGCTGCGACAGGGCCATCTCGTCCGAGACGTAGATCTGTCCGGGGTCGAGGTGCGCGAAGCTGTCGCGCTGCAGCACCGTGATCGTGCCGCCCGCCTTGGCGCCACTGATCTCGGCGGCCGGGCCGGTCGAGGCCTTCTCGTCGCCGAAGGTGATGCCGGACTGCTGCCGCTCGGCGTTCTCCTTGTCCTGCTTGTCGTTGTCGTTGGCCTTGCTGCCACCCTCGCTGCAGCCGGTGAGCACGAGAGCCCCCGCCGCGAGCAGTGAGAGCGCGGCGTACGCGCGGCGTCCACCCTTACCCATCACTCAGATTCCACCCATCTTGTGTCACCGGTGTGCCTGTCACCAGTGCGAATTGAAGTGCGGACCGGCATCAGAGGTGCCATCCGGTCGTTGTCGGGCGAGGATGCCCACAACTGGGCGGTCAGCGCGCCGTCTTGGGATCGAAGGCGTCCCTGACCGAGTCCCCGAGCAGGTTGAAGGCCACGATGAAGATGACCATCGAAACGCCCGGGAAGAACATGTAGGTGATGTCGTTCTGCATCACGAGTTCGGTCGATGCCTTGGAGAACATCTGCCCCCAGTCCGGCGTCGGTTCGACGAGCCCGACACCGAGGAAGGACAGACCGGCCTCGGCGGTCACGAAGTTGGGGAGCATGTACGTCGACTGCACCAGGATCGGCGTGACCACGTTGGGCAGGATCTCCCTGCGGATGATGCGCACCGGGGACGCCCCGCTGACCTTGGCGGCTTCGACG
Organism: Streptomyces sp. NPDC002817; assembly: GCF_053592055.1. NCBI lineage: Bacteria > Bacillati > Actinomycetota > Actinomycetes > Kitasatosporales > Streptomycetaceae > Streptomyces > Streptomyces sp. NPDC002817. The sequence goes on along the minus strand of NZ_JBSFUY010000025.1, from coordinate 49,718 downwards.
AACTCCCGTTCTCGCAGGGCGAGTGTGGTGCCGCGCAGAATGCGGGCGAGGCTCATCCAGCCCAGGAACCACATCACCGAGATGAGCGCCACGACCCGGACGTACACGGGTGTCTCGTCCCTGGGGCTGACGAACAGCGAGACGATGACCGGCATGCTCGCGATGAAGAAGAGCTGGGACGGGAAGGCGAGGAGGAAGTCGATGACCCGGCTGACCCAGAAGTCCGTCTTCCCGCCGAGATAGCCGGCCGCGATACCCAGGAGGATGCCGGTCAGCACCGTCGCGACGGTGACCGCCAGCGAGATCATCAGGGAGTTGCGGATGCCGTAGATCAGCTTGGTGAAGACGTCGTAGCCGTTGCCGGGCTCCAGGCCGAACCAGAACTCGCCGCTGATGCCGCCGTTGGGCTGGATCGGCACACCGGCGCTGTCGAAGAGTTCGGGCCGTTCGTCCGCGAACACCGTGTACGGGTCCTTGCCGTACAGCTTGGCTATCAGCGGGGCCGCGAGGCCGACCACGAAGAAGAAGATCACGACGTACGCCGAGATCACTCCGGTGCGGTCGCGCTTGAAGCGGATCCACATCAGCTGACCCGGAGAGCGGCCCTCGAGCTGCTTGGCCTCTTCCGGTTTCGTCTTCGGCGCTTTCTCGCCGTCGACGACGACCGACGTACCGCCGCCCTCGATGTCGATAGGACTTGTCACAGTTCGCCCATTTCACAGGTGTGGGTGTGCCGAACCGGCGACCGGCGCGAGAGGTGCGCGATCGCGGTTCGGATCATGAAGAAGCGTCAGCGGCGACGCACGGCCCACGGAAGAACCCGCAGCCGGACGCGCGTAGTGGTAAGGGCGTGGCCCTTCAGAGCCGATCGCCGTGCGCCGGGGCGCAGTTGCCGACTACTGCGGACGCTGTGACCCACCTGGTGCTTGTGACACCGCGCATGGGACTCCTCCTCATGACTCCACGTGTTCACCAACAGGAGGGGGTTCATGTCTTTCCTCCGACACCCCTGACGGAGGGTCAGACACCCCCTGGTGCTCGAGAGTCGGCGCCGTCCCCACGGCGCGAGACCCATTGACCCGAGCGCTACGCGGCTAACTATCTGCCATGAGCCAACCGGCGACCACTGTCTTTAAATCTCGATTCAGTCACAGCTGGCGCGTACATCTTCCGAAATTTGGACAAACCGTCTGGCGGGATAAGGCCGCGAAACGGACGTGTTACATGTGTATCGGGCGTGGATCTCCGCATTACGGACATCGCCCACAGGAACCCGACTGAAAATGAGTTGCAAAAAGCCCGGGCACCCTCAAGATGAGGGCACCCGGGCTTCAAGCGACCGATTGTCAGCCGTGCTTGGCGCGGCTCGCGGTACGGGCGCGGTCACGCTGGTCGAGCACGACCTTGCGGATGCGAACCGCCTCCGGGGTCACCTCGACGCACTCGTCGTCACGGCAGAACTCCAGCGACTGCTCGAGCGACAGCTTGCGCGGCGGCACGATCGCCTCGAACGAGTCGGCCGCGGCCGAACGCATGTTGGTGAGCTTCTTCTCCTTGGTGATGTTCACGTCCATGTCGTCGGCGCGGGAGTTCTCGCCGACGATCATGCCCTCGTACACCTCGGTGCCGGGGTCGGTGAACAGCACGCCGCGCTCCTGGAGGTTCGTCATCGCAAAGGCGGTGACGGCGCCCGCGCGGTCGGCGACCAGCGAACCGTTGTTACGGGTCGTCAGGACGCCGAACCACGGCTCGTGGCCCTCGTGGATGGAGTGGGCGATGCCCGTGCCGCGCGTGCCGGTCAGGAACTCGGTCCGGAAGCCGATGAGGCCGCGGGAGGGGACGACGAACTCCAGGCGGACCCAGCCCGAACCATGGTTGGACATGTTGTCCATCCGGCCCTTGCGGACGCCCATGAGCTGCGTGACCGCGCCCATGTGCTCCTCGGGGACGTCGATCGTCATGCGCTCGACCGGCTCGTGGACCTTGCCGTCGATCTCCTGGGTGACCACCTGAGGCTTGCCGATGGTCAGCTCGAAGCCCTCACGGCGCATCTGCTCGACCAGGATGGCCAGCGCCAGCTCGCCGCGGCCCTGCACCTCCCAGGCGTCGGGACGCTCGGTGTCCAGCACGCGGAGCGAGACGTTACCGACCAGCTCGCGGTCCAGGCGGTCCTTGACCTGACGGGCGGTGACCTTGCGGTCCTTGACCGCGGCCTTGGCCGAGGCGCCCTTGCCGGTGCCGCCGCGGCCGACCAGCGGTGAGGTGTTCGTACCGATGGTCATGGAGATCGCCGGCTCGTCGACCGTGATCAGCGGGAGCGCGATCGGGTTCTCGGGGTCGGCGAGGGTCTCACCGATCATGATGTCCGGGATACCGGCCACGGCACAGATGTCACCGGGGCCGGCCATCTCGGCCGGCTTGCGGGTGAGCGCCTCGGTCATCAGCAGCTCGGTGATGCGCACGTTGGACATCGTGCCGTCGCGCTTGATCCACGTGACGGTCTGGCCCTTGCGCAGCTCGCCCTGCTCGACGCGCAGCAGCGCGATACGGCCGAGGAAGTTGTCGGCGTCCAGGTTGGTGACGTGCGCCTGGAGCGGGGCCTCGGTGTCGAACTGCGGGGCCGGGACGTGCGAGAGGATCGTGGAGAAGAACGGCTCCAGGCTGTCGCTGTCCTGCGGAACCGTGCCGTCCTCCGGCTTGGTCAGCGAGGCGACACCGTCACGCGCACACGCGTAGACGATCGGGAACTCGATCTGGTCCTCGTCGGCCTCCAGGTCCAGGAAGAGGTCGTAGGTCTCGTTGACGACCTCGTCGATCCGGGAGTCCGACCTGTCGGTCTTGTTGATGCACAGGATGACGGGCAGACGCTGCTGGAGCGCCTTGCGCAGCACGAAGCGGGTCTGCGGCAGCGGGCCCTCGGAGGCGTCCACCAGCAGCACGACGGCGTCGACCATCGACAGGCCGCGCTCCACCTCGCCGCCGAAGTCGGCGTGACCGGGGGTGTCGATGATGTTGATGGTGATGACGTCCCCCCCGTCCTTGGGGTGGTACTTCACCGCCGTGTTCTTGGCGAGGATCGTGATGCCCTTCTCACGCTCCAGGTCGTTCGAGTCCATCATGCGGTCGTCGAGCGACTCCGCAGCGTGCGCGGCGAAGGCACCGGCCTGCTTGAGCATGGCATCGACCAGAGTCGTCTTGCCGTGGTCGACGTGGGCGACGATGGCGACATTGCGGATGTCGTGGCGCGTGGCCATATTGCGGCGTACTCCCGGAGTCTTAGGAAGGGGCGTCGCGTACGTCTGGTGTTACGCGGACCCTGCCGGGCTGTACATGCCACGGCCTCACCCCATGGTACGTGGCGTTGACGGGGACGGCCTCCGCAGGGGACTCAGGCCTCCCCGACGGCACGGGATCCGGCCGGGCAGCTCCGCACCGCGGCCTCGTGCGCGGCGGTGTCCTCACGGGGGTCGTCGGCGCACGAGAGGAAGCCGATGCCGGCGGTGTCCCGGCTGCGTACGTGCCCTTTGACCGGCTCGCCGCCGTCGCAGGTGTACGTGAAGTCGGCGTCGACCATTTTGAGGGCGTCCCAGGAGTAGTACGTGCCCTTCGTGAGTTCCGTCTCCACGTCGTAGTAGGTGCCGTACCGGGTGTCCTCGTTGTCGGAGGGGTCGGCGAGCGGCTCCTCGACCTTCAGGTGCCTGCCCAGCGCGAGGATCACCGCCCCGGTGTTCGTACCGTCCGGCACGGGGCTCACCGTGGGCCGGTACATCAGGGTGTCGTAGGACCTGAGCCTGGCCTTCTAGGACGCCGTCCTCTTCTTGATCACGACGGGGTCGGCCAGCCGGGTCAGCTTCTCCGTACGCATCCCCGTCGTCCCTCTCCCCGGCCGTACGACGGCCGCCACCCCGCTCGTCGCGGGGTGGCGGCCGATCGTGTGCTGAAGGGAATGATCTCCTACTTCGCCGTGGGGCTCGCCGCCGGCTTCGCGCCCTTCCTCAGGAAGCCCATGTCCTCGTAGACCGGAGTCCCGAAGCCGAAGGCCCCCGCGTTCACCACGTTCTTCCTCACGGCCGTCAGCTGGGGCCGCTGGTACAGCGGGATGGATCCGGCCGCCGCCCAGATGCGGGAGTCGGCCTTGCGGATCAGGCCCCGGCTCTCGCGCTCGTCCAGCGTCGCCACCGCCTGGTCGAAGAGCTGGTCCACCTGGTCGGTGCCGACCCGCGTGTAGTTCTGCTCGACGTTCAGGGAGCCGTCGGCCGCCGGCACCGGCTTGGCGTAGATCGGGCGGCCGTCGGTGGCGGGGAAGGCGGAGGCGGGCCAGGAGTACAGCGCGAGGTCGTACTGGCCCGACGCAATGTGGTCCTTGAAGTAGCTCTCGTCCTCGACCTTGGAGATCTCGGTGCGGATACCGACCTTCCGCAGCATCGCCGAGACCCGGTCGGCCACCGTACCCAGGGTCTGCGAGCCCGGACCCGACGGCAGCACGAAGCGGAGCGTGAGCGGCTTGCCGTCCTTGGCCAGCGCGCCCGCCGCGGTGCCCGCCGGCGCGGCGGTGCCCCGCGGGGCGTACGCACCCGGCGCCCCGCCCTGCTTCAGCTTGTTCGCGTACTGCTTGCCGTCCTGCGCGAGGTGCTTGGGGTCCTTCTTCTTCTCCCGGTCGGCCTCACCGCGCGCCTTGTCGTCCTCGCCGACGATGTACGTGTCGTCGTCGCCGTCCTCCGACTTCTCCCCGGCCTTCTCGCCCTCGGCGCCGGCCGCCTTCTCCCCCTTCTTCTTCTCCGCCTTGAGCGGACCGCCCCGCACCCATCCGGCGTCCGTGAGCAGGGCCTGCGCCTCCGCGGTGTCCTGGCCGCCGAGCGCGCCGCTGTTGTCGGCGTACGCGGCCTGGCCGGAGAGCGCGAGGTGGCTGCCGACCGGTTCGGCGGGCAGGCCGAGCGGCGTGAGGACCACCGAGGCGAGGGCCTCCCGGTCCAGGGCACGGGCCACGGCACGGCGCACCCGCTCGTCGGCGAGGGGGCCGTCGGCGCCGTTGAGGGCGAGCTGGGTGTAGGCGGGCTCCAGGGAGCGGCGGACCTCGAACCCGCGCAGCGCCTGCTGCTGACGGGCGTACGTCGCGACCGCCGTCCGCTGCTTCTCGCGGGCGCTGATCTCGTCGTCGGCGGCCTCCTCGTCGGAGCCGTTGGCGACGGCCCAGGAGCGCAGCGAGTCGGCGGCGCTGAGGTCGCTGCCGGGGCCCATCAGCGGGGTGCTGCTCGCGCCGCGCTTGGGACCGGCGGCGACGGTGATCCGCTTGACGGACTCCGGGTCGATCTCGGCCAGGTCGAGCCTGCCTGCGGCCAGCGCGGCGGCGCGCTCTTCGCGCGGCACGGCCCGCAGCACGATCTCGTCCAGCTTGGCGGGGTGGCCCCACCAGCGCGGGTTGCGGTCGAGGGTGACCTGGTCGTCCTTGCGGTCGACCTCCTTGAGCCGGTACGGCCCTGCGGTGACCTTGAGCTTCTTGCGCGCCCCGTCGTTGAAGGAGTCCGGGGTGCCCATGACGTCCTTCGGGTACAGCGGCGAGAACAGCGACTTCCAGTCGGCGTACGGCCGCTCGAAGGTGACCTTGACCTCCAGGTCGTTCTTCCCGCGCTCGATCCTCTCGATGCGGTCGTAGCCGGCGTTGCGGGCCGTCCAGTACGCGGTGTCCTTGCCGGACAGGGCACGCCACTGCGCGGCGAAGTCGGCGGCACCGATCTCCCGGCCGTCGCTCCACACCGCCTGCTGGTTGAGCTTGTACAGCACGACCTGCTTGGGCTCGGTCTCGACGACCTCGGCCTTCTCCAGGTAGTCGGGGCTGACCTGCGGACGCCCGTTGGCGTCGAGCCGGTACATCGAGGGCAGGACGGCCTGGGCGACACGGGTGGTGGTGCCGTCGGCGTCCGCCTGGAACGTGTTCAACGTCTCCGGCACCGAGTCCACGGCCCAACTCAGACTGCCGCCGTCGGCGACCATCGCCCGGGCGACGGGCGCGACGTCCGGCTCGGCGAGCGGTTTGCCGGCCGGATCCTTCGCACTGCAGCCGGCGAGCGCGGGCACGGCCAGCGCACCCGCGGTGAGGAAGGCGACCGAGCGCATGACCGCGCGCAGGCCGACGCCGTCGTGGGACATGCCACATACCTCCGGGGGTGCACCGCCGGTTTGGATCACGTTTGGCGGTATATGGAGTTGATCAGATGTATGCGGCCACTGAAGAGGAAAGGGTTCGGCAGGGGGCGGCGACACGGCGAAGGCGGCGCCGAAGCCCACCCATGCGGCGCAATCCAGGGCGTACTGGGGGCGCGCACGGAGGCTCACGATCCGCCAATCCGTGCACGTCCCTTCACATCGGCAGGTGTGACGCGCAACACTCGCAGGCGCACATGAACGTTGCCGCCCTAAGTGAGGTCACGTCATGGCCCTGCACGATGAACTGGCATCGGCCCAGCGCTGTCTCGACGAGCTGCTCCGGTATGTGAAACGCCTGGAACAGCAGTTGGGCAGCGGTGGTATCGAGATGCGCCGCGTCCGCATGGACGCCGACCGTCTCCGAGAGAGCCTCGTACTGCTGAAGGACGCCGACCCGGCGCTCGCGAAAGCCAAGCGTCCCGATCTGGTCTCCATCCCCGACACCCCGTACGACAACACCCTCTGGACGGACTCGGACGACGAGGGACTCGGCGCCCGCGACCGCCACGCCCCCTGAACCCGACCGGAGTCATGCGTTGGCCACTGGTACGGAACCCCATCTGAACAGCGGCGGTGTACGAACGGGTACACGCGCCGCGATCGACGCCCCGCATCTGCGGACCGACCGCTGGTGGCTGGCCCCCGCCGCCACCACCGCCGGGCTGCTCGCGTTCATCGTCTACTCGACGTGGCGGGCCTTCGCCGACACGGACTACTACGCGGCGCCGTATGTGTCGCCGTTCTACTCGCCCTGTCTGGCCGAGCGATGCGAGCCGATGCGCAACGGCCCCAACTGGGAGATCTTCGGCGGCTGGTGGGGCATCTCCCCCGCCGTCATCATCCTGATCTTCCCGCTCGGCTTCCGCCTGACCTGCTACTACTACCGCAAGGCCTACTACCGCGGCTTCTGGGCGTCCCCACCGGCCTGTGCGGTGGCCGAACCGCACAAGAAGTACTCCGGTGAGACCCGTTTCCCGCTGATCCTCCAGAACCTCCACCGGTACTTCTTCTACGCCGCGATCGCCGTCGCCGGGATCCTCACCTACGACACCGTGCTCGCCTTCCGCGACGAGCACTACGCATGGGGCCACATGGGCCTCGGCACCCTGGTGTTCCTGGTCAACATCGCTCTGATCTGGGCGTACACCCTCTCCTGCCACTCCTGCCGGCACATCGTCGGCGGCAAGCTCAAGCACTTCTCCAAACACCCCGTGCGCTACCGGGCCTGGCAGTTCATCGGAAAACTGAATGCCCGTCACATGGCCCTGGCCTGGGCGTCATTGGTGAGTGTGGCCGTCGCCGACTTCTACGTGTTCCTGGTCGCCTCAGGCGCTTTCGATGATCCGAGGTTCTTCTGATGTCCGTGGTCGATCGCCAGGAGTGGGACGTCGTCGTGGTCGGTGCGGGGGGCGCGGGCCTCCGCGCCGCCATCGAGGCACGCGAGCGGGGCGCCCGTACGGCCGTCATCTGCAAGTCCCTCTTCGGCAAGGCGCACACCGTCATGGCCGAGGGCGGCATCGCGGCGGCGATGGCCAACGCCAACGAGCACGACAGCTGGCAGGTCCACTTCCGCGACACCATGCGCGGCGGCAAGTTCCTCAACCAGTGGCGGATGGCCGAACTGCACGCGCAGGAGGCCCCGGACCGGGTGTGGGAGCTGGAGACCTGGGGTGCCCTGTTCGACCGCACCAAGGACGGCCGGATATCCCAGCGCAACTTCGGCGGCCACGAGTACCCGCGCCTCGCCCACGTCGGCGACCGCACGGGGCTCGAACTCATCCGGACCCTCCAGCAGAAGATCGTCTCGCTGCAGCAGCAGGACAAGAAGGAGACCGGCGACTACGAGTCCCGTCTGAAGGTCTTCCAGGAGTGCACGGTCACCCGCGTCCTCAAGGACGGGAACCGGGTCTCCGGGGTCTTCGCCTACGAGCGGGAATCCGGCCGCTTCTTCGTCCTGGAAGCCCCGTCCGTGGTCATCGCGACGGGCGGTATCGGCAAGTCCTTCAAGGTGACGTCGAACTCGTGGGAGTACACCGGCGACGGCCACGCGCTGGCGCTGCTGGCGGGCGCGCCCCTGCTGAACATGGAGTTCGTGCAGTTCCACCCGACGGGCATGGTCTGGCCGCCGTCGGTGAAGGGCATCCTCGTCACGGAATCCGTCCGCGGGGACGGCGGCGTGCTGCGCAACTCCGAGGGCAAGCGGTTCATGTTCGACTACGTCCCGGACGTCTTCAAGGAGAAGTACGCCGAGTCGGAGGCCGAGGGCGACCGCTGGTACGAGGACCCGGACAACAACCGGCGTCCCCCCGAACTCCTCCCCCGCGACGAGGTCGCCAGGGCCATCAACTCCGAGGTGAAGGCGGGCCGCGGCTCCCCGCACGGCGGGGTCTTCCTGGACGTGTCGACGCGGATGCCCGCCGAGGTCATCAAGCGCCGGCTGCCGTCCATGTACCACCAGTTCAAGGAGCTGGCGGACGTCGACATCACCGCGGAGGCGATGGAGGTCGGGCCCACCTGTCACTACGTGATGGGCGGCATCGCGGTCGAGTCCGACACGGCCGCCGCACGCGGGGTGCCGGGGCTGTACGCGGCCGGCGAGGTCGCGGGCGGCATGCACGGCTCGAACCGGCTCGGCGGCAACTCCCTGTCCGATCTGCTGGTGTTCGGCCGCAGGGCGGGCCTGCACGCGTCCGAGTACGCGGCGGCCCAGGCGTTCGAACGCCCCGCGGTGCATGAGATCCAGATCGACGCGGCGGCCGCGGAGGCGCTGCGCCCCTACTCGGCGGAGTACCCGGAGACGGGCGCGCAGGACGCGCGTCCGCCGGAGAACCCGTACACCCTCCACCAGGAGCTCCAGCAGGCCATGAACGACCTCGTCGGCATCATCCGCCGCGAGCCCGAGATGAAGCAGGCCCTGGAGAAGCTGGCCGAGTTGCGGGTACGGGCCCGGCGGGCCGGCGTCGAGGGCCACCGCCAGTTCAACCCCGGCTGGCATCTCGCCCTGGACCTCAGGAACATGCTGCTGGTCAGCGAGTGCGTGGCGCGGGCCGCGCTGGAGCGCACGGAGTCGCGCGGCGGGCACACCCGCGAGGACCATCCGACGATGGACCGCAAGTGGCGCCGTCTCAACCTGCTGTGCCAACTCACCGATCCCACCGGCGGACTGGCAGCCACCGACCCGGTCCGCGGCCAGATCGAGCTCACCCGTGAGACCACCGACCCCATCCGTTCCGACCTGCTCGCCCTCTTCGACAAGGAGGAGCTGGTCAAGTACCTCGCCGAAGAGGAGCTGTACGAGTGAGCAGCTACAAGGCCCGCTTCAAGGTGTGGCGCGGCGATGTGAAGGGCGGCGGCCTGGAGGACTTCGCGGTCGAGGTCAACGACGGCGAAGTGGTCCTGGACATCATCCACCGCCTCCAGGCCACCCAGGCCCCCGACCTCGCCGTGCGCTGGAACTGCAAGGCGGGCAAGTGCGGTTCGTGTTCGGCGGAGATCAACGGCCGGCCGCGGCTGCTGTGCATGACCCGGATGTCGGTCTTCACCCGGGAGGAGACGATCACCGTCACTCCCCTGCGTGCCTTCCCGATCGTCCGCGACCTGGTCACGGACGTCGGCTTCAACTACGAGAAGGCACGCGAGGTCCCGGCCTTCGTACCGCCGGCGGACCTGGGTCCCGGCGAGTACCGGATGATGCAGGAGGACGTGGACCGCTCGCAGGAGTTCCGCAAGTGCATCGAGTGCTTCCTGTGCCAGGACACCTGCCATGTGGTCCGTGACCACGAGGAGAACAAACCGGCGTTCGCCGGCCCCCGCTTCCTGATGCGGGTCGCCGAGCTGGACATGCATCCGCTGGACGCGGCGGACGAGAGCGGCCTGGACCGCAAGAAGACGGCCCAGGACGAACACGGTCTCGGCTACTGCAACATCACCAAGTGCTGCACGGAGGTCTGCCCCGAGGGCATCAAGATCACGGACAATGCGCTGATCCCGCTGAAGGAGCGGGCGGTGGACCGCAAGTACGACCCGCTGGTGTGGCTGGGATCGAAGATCAGGAGGAGGTCCTCGTAGCTCCGGCGCCCGCCGGGAACTGGGCCCGGCGCTGCACGTACAGGCCGAGCATGGCCACGGCCGCGCCGGCCAGCGCGAACGGGAAGAAGCCGGGGTGGTGCGAGGCGTCGAGCGGGCCCAGGAAGAGGAACGCGCCCGTCCCGGCCTGGTTCAGCAGCGTGCCGTAACCCCACACCCTGGGCCGGAGTATCTTGGCGCTCCCCCGGCCCGGGAGAAGCCAGCCCTTGGTGACGGCGGCCGTACCGATGGCCAGGCCGACCGTGATCACCACGGCGCCCACGATCCCCAGCACCTCGTTCATACGATCATGCTTCCACGAGCTCCAGCACACGCAAGAGATTTGACTCAGCGATTGCCCGCATCGGGCCGGGCCTTGGGAAATCCCCGTCGAGGAGCCGCAGCGGTCCGGCCACCAGGCTGAGGTGCATCGCCAGGCGGTAGAGCGCGAGGCGGTCCTCGTCCAGCCCTGGGACGCGCAGGACGTCGTAGCGCGGCCCGAAGCGGATCCGCAGGAAGACGTGCTCCCACTCCGCGTCGAAGTACATCAGGCCTTCGATGTCGATGAGGGCGGGACGGCCGTCGGCGTCCAGCAGGACGTGGTCGGGGCCGAGTTCACCGTGGATCAGGGTGTGGCGGGCGCGCGGGCGGACGGCGGCGGCCAACTCCTCGACCCTGGCCGCCAGTCGGTCCGCCACGGCGGCGATCCGGGCGTCTCGTGGGGCGGTGGCGGCGATGTCGCGCAGCGCGCCCTCGGTGATCCGCCGCTCGCAGGAACTCGCTTCCGAGTTACCGCCGTTGTCGACGACCACGACCTTCCCGAAGTCCGGGCCCTCGTGCGCGTGCAGGAGCGCGAGCTCGCCGGCCAGCCGCTCCAGGGAGGCGCGGGCCGCGGTCGGGTCCCTCTCCAGGGCCTCCTCCAGGCTGCCGCCCGTGAGGTCCTCCATGATCGCCACGTCCGCGGGGACGTGGGTGTGCGTGGCGTCGGCGTGCAGGAGACGGGGCGTGCGGACGCCGGCCGCGACGAGGCGGTCGTGGGCGGCCGTGAACACGTCGAGACTCGAGCCCGCCGAGAAGGGGTCGCGCAGGTCGGAGGGGCCGGAGTCCCAGTAGTCCTCGTCGGCCGACCAGACGTAGGCGACCGCCGTGCTCCCGTCGTCGAGGGCGAGCCGGTAGACGCCCTTCTTGGAGCCGCCGCGCAGCCGGGTCACGGCGGCCAGGGTGCGGTGGGGGCCCAGGGCGGTGTGGGCGAGCGGTGCGAGGTCGTCGCGCGTGAGGAACTTCCGGGTGGCGGTCACCGGCAGATCGTCGCAGCCGTGTGTGGTGGACCGCCTCCGTTTTTCTCAGCGCACCCAGCCCTCCCTGTACGCCGCCCAGTCCGCCTCCGTCGCCGCGAAGTCGACGTACAGCGCCACGCCGAAGTTGGCCCGGTCCGCATCCGTGCGGGACAGACCGAGCCGCACTCCCCTGACCGCGGCCGGGACCGTCTCGGCGGCGGCGCGGTGGCCGAGCTTGTTCTCGTGGAAGAACGGCAGACCCATGAGCAGGTCCGTCGAGGGCGGGGTCACCTCCAGGGCGAGCGAGGTCTGCTGGGCGACGTAACCGCCGTACAGGCTCTCCAGGGGCATCGCGGTGTCGTACGACATCACGGCGATCTGGTCGACGCGGCGCGCGACCTGGCCGAAGTACTCCTGCGACCACCACTTGGGATGCCCGGTGAGGGCGCCCGCGACCGAGTGCAGCGCCGGGAGCGGGTCGATCTGGTGGGCGGCGACGGAGAGAGGGACACCGCGGTCGCGGGTGACCGCGCGGAGGGAGTCGAGGAGGGTGAGGTAGTCCTGGTCGCCGGAGTGGAGGGGCTCCAGGTCGAAGTGGACACCGTCGAAGCCGGTGGCGAGGATCTCGCGGGTGGAGCGCACCACGGCGTCGCGGGTCGCCCCGCGGTCGAGGTGCAGACCGTCGGGGGTCTCGTTCGCGAGCTTGTCGCCGAGCCAGGCCTGGACACGGATGCCCGGGGCCGCGCCGTGCAGGGTGCTGATGAGCCGGCGCGCTCCGGGATACGACGACTTCGGCAGCGTTCCGTCGTGTTCCAGGGGGCCCGAGTGGACGTAGAGGTCGCGGATGCCGGTCGTCCTCAGGCGCTCGGCGAGTACGGTGACGTCCTTGTCGGTCTTGCGGCCGTCCACCCAGGCGTGGCCGAGCCAGATCGCGTCGCGGTTGCGGGTGCAGGTGCCGTCCGCGAGGTCGCCGGTGTAGTTGAGGCGTAGCGCCATGGCCGCGGCGAGGGTGGGGAGCAGAAGGGTCAGTGCCGAGGCGAGGGCGATGCGCTTGAGCCATCGTTTCCAGCCCGCAGCGCCCTTGCCGCTCCCGTCGTCGGGTGCGGGTGGCTCCTGCGAGGGTTCCTCGGCGGCGACCGTGGGTCCTTCCTCGTCCCCGGTCCCTGTCTCGCTCATCCCCGCGTCCCCTCGCTCCCGCCCCTGCCCCGCCGCTCCACCCCTGCCGCACCCCGGTCGCGCCACGGCATTCCTGCTCATACGCTCCGAAATGTGACGTCATCCTTGTTCCGGGGCCGGCCGCGGCGCGCGACCTCGCACATATCCGTGCGGGTGGCGCACACCCTGCTGGGCGGGCTCGCCGGGGTGGTGTGGCTGGTGTTGCCGGGAATGACGTTCGACGACGGTGCCGCGGTTGCAGCGCCCCGGGCGGGGACCGCGCAGCAGGTTCAGGCCCAGGAGGACGGAGCCTCGGCCGCCGACCTCGTCCTCCCCCTCCTCGTGGTGGGCGCCGCGGGCGCGGTCGCGGGATACACCTACGTACGGCGTACGCGGCGGGCCCGGACCCGCACCACTCCCGGCGGCACCCTCGTCGCCCCATGGACACCGTCCGCCGGTGAACTCGACGCACAGGCGCAGGCGCTGCTCGTCACGGCCGACGACTGCGTCCGCACCAGCCGTGCGGAACTCGGCTTCGTCGAGGCACGGTTCGGGAAAAGTGCCGTGGCGCCCCTCTCGGCGGCCCTGCGGGACGCGGAGGGCGAGCTGAGGGCCGCCTTCCGGATGCGGCAGCAGTACGACGACGGTGTACCGGAGGAACCCGCGGCCCGGCGGCACGCGCTCGCCGGAGTCGTCGGACGGTGCGAGGAGGCCGGGCGGCGGCTGGACGCGGAGGCGGCCGGGTTCGACCAGCTGCGGGCGCTGGAGAAGGGCCCGGGCGAGGCCCTGGAGATCGCCGAGGGCCGCTTCCGGGCGCTGGCCGGGCGCACCGGGACCGTCGAGGCGCTCCTCGCCGACTGGCAGGAGCGATACGCCCCCTCGGCGACCGCCCCCGTCACCGGCCACACCGAACAGGCCAAGGACCGCCTGGTGTTCGCCACCCTCCGCCTCAACCAGTCCCGCCAGTGCGCCGACCGCGCGGAGACCGAGAGGGCCGCTCTCCATCTCTGCGCCGCCGAGGGCGCGATCGCCCAGGCCGCAGTCTTCCTGGACGGCGTCGAACGGCTCGGCGCGGCGCTGACGAACGCCGACGCCCTGGTGCCGGCGGCACTGACCGGCGCGGAGGCGGAACTCGCGAGGGCACGGGAAGAGCCGGCCGACGTGCCCGCCAGTGAGCTGTGGGCCCGGATCCTGCATGCCGACGGCGCCCTGGCCGTCGTACGGGACGAGCGGACCACCGGACCGTACGACCCCCTCGGCGCCCTGCGCCGGATCGTGCGGTCGGCCGGACCGCTGACGACGGAGCCGACGGCCGGGGTGCTGGGAGCGGCCGCCCTGCTGGTCGGCCGGACCGCGATAGCCGCCGCGGACGATGTCGTCACGACCCACCGGGGCGCGGTGGGCGCGGTGGCCCGCACCCGGCTGGCGGAGGCGGCCCGGCTGCTCACCGAGGACCCGACAGCCGCGGCCGAGTACGCCGGGGAGGCCCGCGACCTGGCCGAACAGGACGTACGGGTACACGGCAACCCGGCGACCGAGCACGAGAGCGGTGTGGCGGGGGCGATCCTGGGCGGGGTACTGCTGGACGCCGAAACGCCCACGACCTTCGGCGGCCCACGCACCCGCACACGCGGGATGGGCGCGACCGCGCCCTCCTAGGGGCGCGGGGAACCCTCAGAACAAGCTGAGCAAGGCCTCCGCGGGATCCGCCAGCCCCGTCTCCCCGTCCGGCAACGGCAGCTCGAACCACACCGTCTTGCCCCGAGGCGTCCGGCGCGACCCCCACGCCGCGCTCAGCAGCCCGACCAGCTGCAACCCGCGCCCGCCTTCGTCCGTGTCACGCGCCCGCCGCCGCCGCGGCTGCACCAATCCGGAGTCCCACACCTCGCACACCAGGGTCCGGTCCAGCAACAACCGCAACCTGATCTCACCCTCGCCGTACCGCAGGGCGTTCGTCACCAGCTCACTGACCAGCAGCTCCGTCGTGTCGACCAGCGGCTCCAGATCCCACGCCAGCAACCGTGCACGGGCGTACTCCCGCGCCCGCCCCACACTCCGCGGCTCCCGCGGCAGCGTCCAGTCGCCCACGGAGTCCTCGGGCAGGCCCTGGACACGTGCCATCAACAGGGCGATGTCGTCCTCGCCGTGGTGGCTGTCGAGGGTGTTGAGGACGTGGTCGCAGACATCCTCCAGCGGCTGGGTGGGATCCGTCAGCGCGCCCACGAAGGCCTGGAGCCCCTCGTCGAGGGGGTGATCGCGGCTTTCGACCAGTCCATCCGTGTAGAGCGCCAACAGCGCGCCTTCGGGGAGTTCGACCTCCACCTCCTCGAAGGGCTCGCCCCCGACGCCGAGCGGCATGCCCGGCGGCACGTCGAGCATGAGGGCCGCCTCGCCGGGCTCCACGAGGACCGGCGGCAGATGACCGGCGTTGGCGAAGGTGCAGCGGCGGGTCACGGAGTCGTAGACCGCGTAGACGCAGGTCGCCAGGTACACCTCGGACAGGTCGGCCTCACGGGGCCGGCGGGCCGCGCGGGTGGCCTGCTGGACACCGCCCGGCGCACCGAGACCGCGCGCGATCTCGTCCAACGCGCTCAGCACTTCGGCCGGTTCGAGGTCCAGCAACGCCAGCGTCCGTACGGCGGAGCGCAGTTCACCCATCGCCACCGCCGCCCGCAGCCCGCGGCCCATCACGTCACCGACCACCAACGCCGTACGGTGCCCAGGCAGTTCGATGACGTCGAACCAGTCGCCGCCGACCTCGCTGGGCCGATCGGAGGAGGAGTTGCCCGGCAGATAGCGACACGCGATGTCGAGACCGGAGGCGACCGGGTCGCCCGGGGGCAGCAGGGACCGCTGAAGTATCAACGCCCGCTCGTGCTCACGCCGGTACAGCCGCGCGTTGTCGATACAGACCGCCGCCCGCGCCGCCAGCTCCACCGCCAGATCGCGGTCCCGGTCCCCGAACGGCTCGCTGCCCTTCGTACGGGCGAACTGCGCCAGTCCTACGACGGTGTCGTGGGCGACCATCGGCACGGCGAGCGTGGACTGCACCAGGCCGCCCTCCTCGGCCGGGATGAACAGCGGGCGGGCGGTGCGCAGGGCGTCCGCGCTGGGCGAGTTGAAGGGGAAGTGGTGGACGGCGCCGACCGAGACGGGCGGGCCCGAGCTGATGAAAGGGGTGTCGGAGACGGCGCTGGCGAAGGCGACGCGGCGGAGTTCCGCGCTGCCGTCGGCGAGGCCCGGCGGGGTCTCGTCGCCCGCCAGGAGGCCTTGGTAGAGGTCGACCGTGGCCAGGTCGCAGAAGCCGGGGACGACGACGTCCAGGAGTTCGCGGGCCGTGGTCTCCAGGTCGAGGGAGTTGCCTATCCGGGCGCCGGCCTCGTTCAGAAGGGCGAGATTGCGCCGCGCCGCGGCCGCTTCCCGGGCTGCCGCGCGACGGGCCGTGATGTCGGTCGCGAGCCAGGCGATGCCGATGGGGCGGCCGGAGCCGCTGCGCACACGGTAGAGGTTGACCGACCAGTGGCGGCGCTCGTCGGAGCCGGGCAGAAAGCCGGTGACGTGCATGTCCGTGATGGATTCGCCGGTCTCCAGGACGCGGCGCAGGGTGGCCGCCACCCGCTCGGCCTCGGGGCGGGGCAGATAGTCGCTGACCCCCTTGCCACGGTGGTCGTCCGGGGTGCCGCCGAAGAGAGAGGCGAAGCGATGGTTGGCGCGCCGGACCCTGAGATCGGGGTCGATCAGCAGAAAGCCGAACGGAGATTGACCGAAAATCGACTGCGAGGCGGCAAGGTCGGTCTCGATCCGACGCAGGGTGCGGACGTCCACGACGATACAGACGGCGGCGCGCTCACCCTCCGCGGTCTGGGTCGGCATGACGTAGACCTCCGCCAGCCCCTCCTCGCCCGCCTCCCGGTCGGCCGACTCCGGCACCCGGAAGGGGACCACCCCGGTCCACTCGCGGCCGTCGAGGATCTCGGCCATCTTGCGCTGACCGACCTCGCGCTGGTCGGCGTCTATGAACGCCTCGATGGGGTCCATGCCGACGGCCCGGTCGGCGGGGATCCCGAAGAGCTGCTCGGCGCGCAGACTCCACTGGTCCACGAGGCCGTCGGGGCCGATGGAGAAGGACGCGACCTTGATGTAGTCGTAGATGGAGCCGGGCGGACTGCTCTGCCACATCGCGCCGCCGAGGGGGGCGCCAGCGGTCCCGCCGGGTTCACCGGTGGATTCCAGGCCTGTTCCGCCCATGGCACCACGCGTCACGTCGGCCGCGGTGTCACCCGCGGCCACCGACCTCGCGCCGTCCGACGGGTCCTCGGACTCCGTGGCCTTCGCTGGTATCTCGCTCACGCGAACCGTCCCCTCCAGCTCACCGCGTCCGGCACCGGTCACCGGCAGCGGCTGCCCGCAGTATCCAGCACTACGGCGCCGCACAACACGGTGTTCACGATCACAGCACGGTCCCAGCGTTTTTTGGACCGCACCGCGACAACACTTCCAGTCTTCTAACCAGCCAACACACTGTCGAATCACGTACTCCGGCAACCGTCAGTGGCCTGAACCAGTCACTGGACAGCGCGAACGGGGTCGTACAGCCCGGTCGCCCCCGGTTCATTCCGGGACCGCGAGCTCGAACCACACCGTCTTGCCCGCCTCACCTGGCCTGGTGCCCCAGCGGCGCGAGGAGTGGGCGACCAGTTGCAGACCCCGGCCGCTCTCGTCCTCGAGGTCGGCGACCCGCTCCCGCGGCGGGTCCGGGAGCGGGTCGGAGACCTCGACGAGCAGGACGCCACCGAGGCCGGTGGGGCGGACGAGGCGGACGCCGATGGGGCCGGTGGCGTGTCGCAGCGCGTTGGTCACCAGCTCGCTGACCAGCAGGGTCGTGATGTCGGCCACGCTGTCGAGGTTCCAGTCGCGCAGTCGGCCGCGGACGGCGATGCGGGCGGCGCGTACGGCGCCGGGGTCCGCGGGAAACGTCCAGTCGGCGCAGTCGCCTTCGGTGTCGATCACGCCGATCACTTCCCGGGCCACGCCCATGTCCGGTTTCATGGGGTTAATGGGCACATACCCGATATCCGGGGCGTGGTACCGCGCGGGACGGCGCGTTGTGGTGCGAACGGCGTAGCAAGGGGCGCCTACGAGGCTGGGGGGTGCCTGTCGTCCGGCGGCCGCGGGTGCGTTGCGGCTTGTCGCGCCCCGCGGCGGAGCCGCTGATGTCACAGCCCCGCGCCCCTTGGGCGACTACAGGTGCCCCGCGATCTTCCGGACCGCCTCCACGTCCTGGTCGAGCCACGGCACGTCCCACAGTTCGGCCCCCGTCAGCCAACGCAGACCGTCGTGGTCCTGAAGGGGCTTGGGTTGCGGTGAACCCGGGAGCAGGTGAGCCGTCCAGACCTGGAGGACATAGGGCGGCCTCAAGGGCCACTCACCCGGGACTCGCTCCCCCACTTCCGCCTCTACGCCCAGTTCCTCCCGGAGCTCGCGCGCCAGCGCCGCCTCGGGGGTCTCGCCCGGTTCGACCTTGCCGCCGGGGAGTTCCCAGCGGCCGGCCAGTTCGGGGGGTGCGCTGCGGCGGGCGGCGAGGAGGTGGTCGGCGTCGAGCAGGGCCGCGCCCACCACCACGATCGGTTCCGTCATGTGCCGGAGCCTACGGGAGGCGTCGACCGGTCAGTTCGCCGTCGCGCTGCTGCCGTTCTGACCGATGCGTTCGACCCAGTACAGCTGCTTGTGGCCGCGACTGTCGAGGCTGTCCGCGATCTTCTGCGCCTCTGCCCGGGTGGCGTAGCGGCCCACGCGGTAGCGATTGCCATTGTCGTCCTGCCGTATGACGAGCCAGGGAAGAGTGATCGTGCCGTCGTTCATCCCGCCCCACCGCCCCTTCCCACTCGCGGTTCTCGCCGTGCCCCGCCCGCTAAGGAAACCGCAATCCGCATATGCCCGAGCCTACGCCTAACCTTTACGCAGCGAACACGGATTCTCACAAAGAGGTACGCAACCAGCCAGAACGCAGGGGGCGTGCGGCGTCGAACGCGCCGTGCGCCCACATGAATGCATCCGGTCAGAGCGGTGTGCGCATGCCCGGGGCCACCTGCGAGAACGGCCAGATTCCAACGCCGCTCGCATGGGCCCCGGTTGGACGGGTACTGGTGGCAACTGCCGTAGCGGCGTGCGCTACTTCACCGGAAGGTGGTAGGCGACCCGGTAGCGGTCCGCCGGGATGACCACGTCGGCCGTCTCCACGGGGCGGCCGGAGGCGTAGAACGTGCGGTGGACGACCACGACGACATGGCCGGGGACGCCGCCCAGCGCGAGGAGTTCCTCGGCGAGACCGGGGCGGGCACCGACCTCCTCGGTGACGTTGTCCACGATCACGTCGATGGCGGCCATGCGCTCGACGACGCCCATGCCGCCCAGCGGGCCCTCCTCGGGCAGCATCACGGGGGTGCGGCCGGTGACGGCGAGGGGTTCCCAGGAGGTGGAGAGCATCATCGGCTCGCCGTTGTCCCGGTAGACGTACTTGGTGCACATCACGCGGTCGCCCGGCCGGATGCCGAGCCGCTCGGCGACGGCGACGCTCGCCTCGGCCTGCGCGCTGCGGGACTCCCAGGTGCCGCGTGTCTCGCCGTCGGCCTGCTCCTGCCGGAAGGGCGTGGCCCCGCCGTCCGGACGGAAACCGGAGCGGGCCACCCGGCGGGGCACCGGGCGCTCGCGCACATACGTCCCGGAGCCGGAGCGGCCCTCGACCAGCCCCTCGGCCATCAGCACCTTGCGCGCCTCCAGCGCGACGGTGTCCGAGACGCCGTACTCCTCGCGGATTCTCGCCTGGGAGGGCAGTCGGGTGTGCGGTGGCAGCGAACCGTCGGCGATCTTCTTGCGGAGATCGCCCGCGACGCGCAGATACGCCGGCTGCTCACCGAATGTCACTGGCCGCTCCCATCAGGTTGTACAGACAGCAACAGCGTGGCAACCGTGGGTTCCGCCACGCAAGCAAAGGCCAGAGAATCACTCGATGTAGTGACATGTGCCTGCGTCGGGCTTTACGCAGGCACTTTCTCCCCGCTATAGCGGTGATCACACATCGAGTTCCCCGGCGCCCCCGCCGCCGCTCCCGCTGTCGTAGTCCTCGTCGTACGACGGCACCGTGGTGGCCAGGCCCAGAGCTTCGCGGGCGGTGACGGTGGACTTGCCGTCGACGAAGTCGTAGCCGGCGTCGTAGTGCTCGTAGTACGTGTCGACGTCCCCCGCGTCCGCCGCCTTCGCCCACTCCTTGCGGGCGTCCCTCATGTCCTTCACGAAGTCGGCGACGGGCCGCGCGGCCTCGGCGGACCAGGAGCGGCCGCCCAGCGCCTCGGACTGCTCGCCGAGCGCGGTGTCGACGTCGGCCGCCCACTCCGTGTTCGCCGGGAGGTCGTCCTCGGCGTAGTCCTCGGGCTCCTCGTAGAGCACCGTGTCCAGGGCGTTGGCCGCCTTCAGGAAGGCCAGCTGGTCGGCGTCGAGGGTCGTCTCGTCGTTGCGCAGCGAGCCGGTCAGGCTCTTGTCCTCGTCGACGTTGCCGAACAGACAGGTGATCTCGCGGTCCCCGAAGGCCCAGCTGTCCTCGGACGGCACCAGGTAGTAGACGTCCACGTCCTCCGGTACGGCCCAGGCGTCCATGGCGTACGTCTCCTGGAGCGCGTAGCACTTGTCGTCGGCGGTGTCCTCGATCGCGCTGTCGCCCGGGAAGTCGCCGCCGGGGAGCTTGACGACGGCGAACACCTCACCCTGGTGCGCCTGTGCGCAGGGCACCTCGTCGACGTCGTAGGTCTCGCCCGTCAGGGCATCGGTGCCCGAGTCGAAGCAGTCGCCCTTCTTGAGCGAGTAGGCGCTGCCCTCGCCGCTCGCGGCGTCCTTGAAGCCGTCCCAGACGTCGGCGGCGGCGCCGGTGGTGAGCGACACGGTCCACAGGACGAGGCCCACCGAGGACAGCACGGAACCCGCGATCGCCATGCCCTTGCCGCGCTCGCCCCTCTTCCTGATCTGGCTCAGCGCGATCAGCCCCAGGACCAGCCCGACGGCCGGCAGGAAGCAGAGGATGCCGAGGACCAGGGCGGCGATGGCGAGGCCGTTGACGGGCACGGGCTGCGCGTATCCGCCGTAGCCGTAGCCCCAGGGGCCGGGCGGGGCGTAGGGGCCCGGCGGGTACGGCCCTTGGGGCTGGTGGGGGCCGGGAGGCGGGGGTATGGACACGGGTACCGTGCTCCTGGTTCGGGCTGGGGGTTCTCGGGAGAACTCACGTGCGACTGGGCGCATCGTAAGCGCGGGGTGAGTGGGGGCGGAATGGCGGTCACGAATGCGACGATCCGGGCGGTCAACGACCTGACCGCGCGGTGGGCGGGGGCCTCGCAGGGCGGGACGGTCTTCTCGGCTGCGGGCGTGTGGCCGTTGCTGGCGTTCCTGGCGGACGGGGCGGGCGGTGCGGCGCGGAGTGAGCTTGCGGAGGCCGTGGGGATGCCCGCGGAGGAAGCGGCGGGCGCGGCGCGGGAGTTGCTGGCCGCCATGGGACGGATGCGGGGGCTGGACTCGGCGCTCGGGCTGTGGACCAAGCGGACGCTGGGGCTGAGGGAGCGGTGGGAGGCGGGGCTGCCGCTGGAGGCGCACGGGGTGTTGACGGGCGATGTGGGCGTCGACAAGGGGGCGCTGGATGCCTGGGCGGTCAAGCGGACGGGCGGGCTGATCGAAGAGATGCCCGTGCAGGTGGCCGAGGACACCGAGATGGTGCTGGCGAGTGCGCTGGCGTTGCGGACGGAGTGGCTGCGGCCCTTCTGGGACTGGCCCCTTTGGCCGGAGACGGGACCGTGGCAGGGCCGGAAGCTGGCCGGGTTGCACCGGAGCAGCGAGCTGCTGGACCGGGTCGGGGTGGCCGCCACGCCCGACGGTCATGTCACCGAGCTGAAGGTGCTGGGGGACAACGCCATCGACGTGCATCTGCTGCTCGGTGAGGAGCGGATGACGCCCGGGCAGGTGCTGGGGGCCGGGGTGGACATCCTGGCGCGGAGGTGTGCGGTCGTGTCCGGGCCCCAGCTCCCGTACGGGGAGGTGGGGCCGGGCCTCGTGGTCGAGAGGGTCCGCAGCGCGACGCCCGACCCTCCGATCCTCGACGTGACCACCGTCGCGTTCGACATGAGCGCGAAGCATGACCTGCTGATGCTCCACCGCCTGTTCGGTCTCACCGCGGCGAGGGACGCGAGCCGGGGGCACTTCCCCGACATCAGCGCCTCACCGCTGGCCATCGGCTCGGCCCGGCAGTCCGCGATGGCGAAGTTCACGGCCCTGGGCTTCCGTGCCGCCGCCGTGACGGCCATCGGTGCCGTCGGCGCCGGCGTACCCCGGCTCCGCTGGGTGACCACCAGGATCGACGCCACCTTCGACCGTCCCTTCGGCTTCCTCGCCGTGCACCGCCACTCGCGGCTCGTGCTCGCGTCGGGGTGGGTCACGGATCCGACGGAGTACCCCGAAGACCCCGAGTACGGCGAGGACGACGAGGACTTCTGATGATCGGCGCGGTGAACGGGCTGACGGCCCGCTGGGCAGCCACCGTCGAGGGCGGGACCGTCTTCTCGGCGGCCGGGGTATGGCCCCTGCTCGCCTTCCTGGCGGACGGGGCGACAGGCGCGGCGCGGGAGGAGCTGGCGGAGGCTCTCGGCGTCCCGGCCGAGCAAGCGGGCGCGGCGGCACGGGAGTTGCTGGCGACCATGGCCGGCATCGACGGCCTGGACTCCGCGCTCGGGCTGTGGACCAAGCGGTTCGTGGAGCTCCGGGAGGAGTGGGCGGCGGAGCTGCCGGCCGAGGCGCACGGCGTGCTCACCGGTGAACTCGACGCCGACCAGGAGTCCCTGGACGCCTGGGCCGCCAAGCGCACGGGCGGGGCGATCGAGCGGATGTCGGTGACGCTGGAGCCGGACTCCTCGCTGGTGCTGGCCACCGCGCTGGCCCTGCGGACGGACTGGGAGGTGCCGTTCACCGGCACCCTCGTGCCCTGGCGGGGTCAGGAACGTGCCGGGCTCAGCCGCACCGTCCCGGATCCGGACACCGTGACAGTGGCGCGGACGTCGGCCGGAGCGGTGACCGAGGCGAGGGTGCAGGGTGTCGACGGCATCGACGTCCATCTGCTGCTCGGGGACGAGGGGTTGGGGCCGAGGCAAGTGCTGGGCGTCGGGGTGGACATCCTGTCGGGTGCGGCGTCGACCGTACCCGGTGGCCGACTGCCGATCGGCGAGGCCGGTCCCGGCCTCAGGGTGGAGAGAATCCGAACCAAGCAGCCCGAGCCGCCAAGTCTCACGCTCGACACCGTCGAGTTCACGCTCGACGCGCACCACGACCTGCTCGCACGCCCCGAGCTGTTCGGCCTGACCACCGCGGCCGACAGCGGGCCCGGACACTTCGCCGGCATCAGCCCGGACCCGCTCGCACTCGCCGCCGGACGGCAGTCGGCCACGGCTACCTTCAGCGCGGTGGGGTTCCGGGCCGCCGCCGTGACCGCGATGGACATGGCATGGATGAGCTGGGATCCCGAGCCGTACGAGTCCAAGCGGGCCCACGCCGTCTTCGACCGCCCCTTCGGCTTCCTCGCCGTCCACCGCGGCACACGGCTCGTCCTCGCGGCGGGCTGGGTCACCGACCCGAAGCCCTCCGCGAGGACGACCTGAAACCGACGGACCGTTGACGTACTAGAACTGCAGCGCCCAGGCGTCGATCCGCCCGGTGTCCAGCGCCGCGTTGTCACTGACCCTCAGCCGCCACGTGCCGGCCGCGACCTCGGAGGAGGCGTTCACGGAGTACGTGGTGTCGATGTTGTCCGCGCTGCCGCCGGTGCCGTACGCCTTGAGGGTGTACGCCGTGCCGTCGGGGGCGATCAGCTGGATCTGGAGGTCGCCGATGTACGTGTGGACGATGTGCACCTCGACGGGCAGGGCCGAGGGCGCGTTGCCCGTGACGCCGGAGACGGTCACCGGGGACTCGGCGGTGGAGTTGTCGGCGATCGCGTAGTCCGCGGTGTTCTCGAAGCGCGGCCCTGGCGGGGTGACGGTGCCTCCGGGGACGTTCAGGAGCCGGTTGGGCGAGCCGGTGCCGGGGCTGGTGACGACGCCGGTGGAGGCGAGGCTCACCAGACCGGAGGAGACCTGCGTGGGCGTCGCCGACGGGTTGGCCGCCAGGTACAGCGCCGCCGCGCCGGCCACGTGCGGGGTCGCCATCGACGTACCGGAGATGGTGTTCGTGGCGGAGTCGCTGGTGTTCCACGTCGAGGTGATGGACGAGCCGGGGGCGAACAGGTCGAGGACCGTGCCGTAGTTGGAGTAGCTCGCCTTCGCGTCGGTCGAGGTGGTGGCGCCGACCGTGATGGCCTCCGTCACGCGGGCGGGCGACCTGGTGGAGGCGTTGGTCGTCTCGTTGCCGGCCGCGACGGCGAAGGTGACGCCGGAGGCGATGGCGTTGCGGACCGCGGTGTCCAGGGCGGTGTCGGCGGTGCCGCCGAGGGACATGTTGGCGACGGCCGGCTTGACCGCGTTCTGGGCGACCCAGTCGATGCCGGCGACGACCTGGGCGGTGGTGCCGGAACCGGAGTTGTTCAGGACGCGGACGCCGACGATGCTCGCCTTCTTGGCGACGCCGTAGGCGGTTCCGGCGACCGTGCCGGCGACGTGGGTGCCGTGGCCGTTGCCGTCCTGGGCGGTGTTGTCGTTGTCGATGGCGTCGTAGCCGTAGCGGGCCCGGCCGCCGAAGTCGCTGTGGGAGATGCGGACACCCGTGTCGATGATGTACGCCGTGACACCCGCACCGGCCGAGTCCGGGTAGGTGTACGAGCTGTTCAGCGGGAGCGTCTTCTGGTCGATGCGGTCCAGGCCCCAGGACGGCGGGTTGGTCTGTGTCGCCGCGATGCCGAAGGTGCGGTTCTGGACCACGGAGGTGACGGCCGGGTCGGCGGCGAGACGTTTCGCCTCGGACGCGGAGGCCTCGATCGCATAGCCGTTGAGCGCCTTGGTGTAGGTGCGCTCGATGTCGGCGCCGTACTGCTCGGCCACCGCCTTGCCCTGGGCGGAGCCCGATTTGGTGCCCGCTTTCAGGGTCACGATGTAGCTGTCGGCCACGGCGTTCGCCGCGCCCTCGTACTGGACACGGCCTTCGGGAGCGGCCGTGGCCGGGAGGGCGGAGACGAGGCTCGCGGCGAGTGCGGCGGTCATCGCCGCGCCGAGCACCGCACATCTTCGGTGACGCATCGCTGCCATCTGAGGGATCCTCCTCGATCGCTGGTGCGCTGATATGTTCATGTCAATTTGCAGTGGGGTTGCTGTGCGCCCGCCGAAAGATTGATGCCTCCGCAGGAATTGCACAAGGGCCCTGAGGGCCCATCTACGCTGCGCACATGAGCCCACTGCCGGACTGCTACTGCCCCGTCGACGGCACCCGAGTCCCCGGCGGTTCGCTCGTCTGGTGCTGCCCGGTCTGCCGCGGCCCCCTCGACCTCGACTTCCACCCCACCCCGGCATCGCTCAAGTCCCTCACCGGACGGGCGAATTCCCTGTGGCGGTACGCCGAGACACTCCCGCTCGCGACCCCCTCGGTCTCCCTCGGCGAGGGCCGCACCCCGCTGGTCCCCCTGCGCGACGGCGTCTTCGCCAAGCTGGACTTCCTGATGCCGACGCTGTCCTTCAAGGACCGGGGCGCGGTGCTGCTCGCCGAGCTGGCGCTGCGCCTGGAGCCGAGCCGGGTGGTCGCGGACAGCAGCGGCAACGCGGGCACGGCCGTCGCCGCGTACTGCGCTCGGGCGCGGCTGCCCTGCACGGTGTATGTCCCCGAGGGCACGTCGGCGAAGAAGCTGGAGCAGATCGGGGCGCACGGGGCCCGCCTGGAAGTGGTCGCCGGTGACCGTGAGGCGGCCGCGGCGGCGGCGCGGGAGGCGGCGGACTCGGCGGGCACCTTCTACGCCTCCCATGTCTTCAACCCGTACTTCCTGCACGGCACGAAGACCTACGTCCATGAACTCTGGGAGGACCTCGGCGGCCGCCTCCCGGACGTCCTCGTCCTTCCCGTCGGCAACGGCACGCTGCTGCTGGGCGCCGCCCTGGCCGTCGCCGAGCTGCACGGCGCCGGGCTGATCGACCGCCGGCCCGCCCTGTACGCGGTCCAGGCGGCGGCGGTGGCTCCGCTCGCCCAGGCCTGGCAGGCGGGGGCGGAGGACCTCGTCGGTACGACCGCGGCGGCGCCGACTCTCGCCGAGGGCATCGCGATCCCCCGGCCGCCCCGGGCACGGCAGATCCTGCGGGCGGTGCGGGAGTCCGGGGGCACCTTCGTGACGGTGACCGAGGATCGGATCCGGCACGCCCAGCGGGACCTGGCGTCGATGGGGCTGTTCGTGGAGTCGACGGGGGTGGCGTGCTGGGCCGCCGTGCGGGAAGGGGAGCTCGGGGAGCGGAGCGGGGTGGTGCCGTTGTGCGGGGCGGGGTTGAAGTCGGGGTTGGCGCAGGTGTAGACGGGGTTGGCGGGGGCGACTGGTGGTCGTGCGTGCGTGGTTCGACATGGGCGGGCCGCAGCCCCGTTCACCGTGGCCCGGGCGGACGGGGCCCGAGGGGCACGGCCCGTCAGTCGTCGAAGCCCGTCGCCCGGGTGGTCTTCTCCCAGGCCGTGACGTCCTCGCGGACCCGGTCGAGGTGGCCCAGGACCGCGGTGACGCCGTCGTGGCCGAGCGGGAGGCGCAGGGGCGTGTGCTCTGCCTGGAGGGCGGCCAGGATCACCGCGGCCGCCTTGGCCGGGTCGCCGGGCTGGGAACCGTCACCGCCGGCGACGACACCACGGGTGTCTCTGACCTTGGCGTACACCCCGCTGTCCGCGCTCGCGCCGGCCCGTTCCGCCTCGAACAGCGAGGTCCGGAAGGCACCCGGCTCCACGATCAGCACCTTGATGCCGAACTCCGCGACCTCGTCCGCGAGCGCCTCGGACATGCCCTCCAGGGCGAACTTCGTCCCGCTGTAGGCGCCGAAGCCGGCGAAGGACATCTGCCCGCCCATGCTGCTCATCTGCACGATCGCCCCGGAGCGCCGCTCCCGCATCGACGGCAGCACGGCCCGCACGAGCGCCGCGGGTCCGAACACGTGCACGTCGAACAGCGCGCGCAGCTCGTCCTCCCCGGTCTCCTCGAAGGCGCCGACATGGGTGCGGCCCGCGTTGTTGACGAGGACGTCGATCCGCCCGTGCCGCGCCACCACGTCCCGTACCGCCGCCTCGGCGGCCGCCGTGTCGGCGACGTCCAGGCGCAGCGCCTCCACCTGGTCGGGGTGGGCGGCCACGAGGTCGTCCAGCGCCTCGGGCCGGCGGACGGCGCCGACGACGACGTCGCCGTCGGCGAGGGCCGCCTGGGCGATCGCCCGCCCGAATCCGCTGCTCGCCCCCGTGATCAGCCAGACCTTGTTCATCTCGATCCCCTTCTCCGAGTGACTCCGAGTGGCTCGTGAACCAGCCTGCTGCGAAAGTCCGTTGCCCGTCCAAGACCCACGGTGATAGCCGATGGCTATGACAACGGACGTGCACCTGAGGGATCTGCGCTACTTCCTCGCGGTGGCCGAGGAACTGCACTTCACCCGCGCGGCCGAACGGCTGTACGTGTCCCAGCCCGCCCTGAGCAAGCAAGTACGGGCTCTGGAGCGGCAGCTGGGCGTCGAGCTGTTCCGCCGCGATCGGCACGGCGTGACGCTCACCGGGGCGGGCGAGGCGCTGCTGCCGCACGCCCGGCGGGTGCTGGCCGACTGGGCGGAGGGCGCGGCGGCGGTGGCGGTGGCCCGCTCGGCCCAGCGCAGCACGCTGATCGTGGGGATGAGCACCAGCCCGGGCCGTGGCGGACTGCTGCCGGCGATCCGCTCCCGTTTCACCGCGGCCCGTCCGGACGCGGCACTGCGGGTGCGCCAGGTGAGTTGGGAGGACCCCACCGCGGGCCTGGCGGAGGGGGACGCGGACGTCGCCTTCGTGTGGCTGCCCCTGCCGGACTCCGACCGCTACGCGTGGACGGTGGTCGCCGAGGAACCCCGTCTGATCGCCCTCCCGGAGACCCACCCCCTGGCGTCCCGCCCGGAAATCGACTTCGCCGACCTCGCCGAGGAACCGTTCCTCGCCCTCCCCGAGAGCGCGGGCCCACTGCGCGACCACTGGCTCGCCCTCGGCGAACGCGCCGGCCGCCCGGCCCGCATCGGCGCGGAGATCGCCGGCACGGAGGAGACGTACGAGGCCCTGGTCGCCGGCCTCGGCATCTGCCTGGTCGCCGAGGGCAACGCCCCGCTGATCACGTTGGGCGGGGTGGTGACGCGGGCGGTGCGCGGGGTGAGCCCGAGCCGGTATGCCCTCGCCTGGCGGGAGGGGGACCGCAGACCGCTGGTGCGGGCGTACGCGGAGGCGTGCCGGTCGGTCGCGGGAGCCTGACAGGGCGGCTGTCTCGCGGAACACCGGGGCTGTCTACGATCACCGCATGAGCGCGTGGAAGAGGGCCCTGGACGCGGCGGGGATCCGGGATCCGGAGCTGCGGAGCGACTACGACGCCCAGCGGCGGCTGGTGGCACGCGAGCGGCGCAGTTCGTATCTCGCGGCCCGGGTGCTGCTGCCGCGGCCGATGCTGCCGCACGTGGTGGCCGCGACGGCCGTGATGCACCACGGGGACGACCTCCTGGACACCGGCCCGAAGCCCCGGCGGGTGGCGGCGTGGGCGTCCTGGGAGCGGCGGCTGCGCGAGGCACTGGAGAAGGGCGTGGCCGACGATCCGCCGATCCGCGCGTTCCTGCACACCGTGGCCGCGTATCCGCGGCTAGGGGAAGTGACGGAGGAGTATCTGGCCACCGCCACGGCCGAGTTGGAGTTCACCGGCTTCACGACGGAGGCCGACTTCCAGACCTATGTGGACGCCTACTCGCTGCCCGCCTACCTGCTGGTCGGCACCTTGCTGGGGCCGCGGACCGACGACGGGCGGTACCGGGCGCTGTCCCGGACCCTCATCGAGGGCAGCCAGCGGCTGGACTTCGTCAACGACCTCGCCGAGGACCTCCCGGAAGGCCGCCTCGGCATCCCGACCGAGACGCTGCGGCGCTACTCGCTCACGGCGGAGGACCTCACGGCGGGCCGAGCCTCACCGGGCCTGCGCGACTTGGTGCACGACCAGGTCGACGCCGCCCGGACCGCCCTGAAGGCGGCACGCGAACTACCCGCCCTGGCGGCGCCCCCGGGCCGGGCGCTGCTGAGCGCGGTGATCGAGATCGAACTCCTGACCGCTGACGCGGTGTCGGCGCGCGGAACGGGGCTGCTGCACGGCTCCGCGAGCCCTCCGCTGCCGGGCACGCTGCGAGTGCTCCGGAACGCCCGCAAGCTGCGCCGAACGACGCCCTGACCGGGAGCTCCCGACGACGTGAAGGCGGTCGGCCCCGTTGACGATCTCGTGGCCCGGTCCCCGTCGAGTGGCTGCGGTTGAGCCATGACCGCACTGCCCGACTGGATGCGCCCGCCGCACGCGGAAGGCTGGTTCGCGGAGGACCTGGACCGCCTCCGCACCGGACGAGGTACGGCTCGTCATCGAGGTCGTCTCCCCCGAGTCCGCCCACCGCGACCGCACGGTCAAGCTCCGCAAGTACGCGGAGGCCGGCATCCCGCACCACTGGTGCGTCGAGGACGAGGACGGGGCACCCGTCGTCCGCGTCTACGAACTCGACGAACCGACCGGCCGCTACGCGCCCGGGGGCATCTTCCGGGGCACCCTCGGGCGCCCGGTGCCGTTCGAGATCAGCCTGGATATCGACAAGCTCACCCCGCCGAGCGGGAAGTAGAAGTCGTACGGGAACGCGGAGGGGGCCGGGCTCACCAGAGCCCGGCCCCCTCCGTCACGGCTGATCAGACGTTGAAGCGGAACTCCACGACGTCCCCGTCCTGCATGACGTACTCCTTGCCCTCCATGCGCGCCTTGCCCTTGGCGCGGGCCTCGGCGACCGAACCGGTCTCGACGAGGTCGGCGAAGGAGATGACCTCCGCCTTGATGAAGCCCTTCTGGAAGTCGGTGTGGATCACGCCGGCGGCCTCGGGGGCGGTGGCGCCCTTCTTGATCGTCCAGGCGCGGGATTCCTTGGGGCCGGCCGTGAGGTAGGTCTGGAGGCCGAGGGTGTCGAAGCCGACGCGGGCGAGGGTGGCGAGGCCGGGCTCCTCGGCGCCGACCGACTCCAGGAGCTCCATCGCGTCCTCCTCGTCGAGCTCGGCGAGGTCCTGCTCCAGCTTGGCGTTGAGGAAGATCGCCTCGGCGGGGGCGACCAGGGCGCGCTGCTCGTCCTTGAAGGTCTCGTCGACCAGCTCGTCCTCGTCCACGTTGAAGACGTAGAGGAAGGGCTTGGTCGTCAGGAGGTGCAGGTCGTGGAGGAGTTCCTCGTTGCCCGAGCCCTGGACGATGCCCTGCGAGAAGAGGGTGTCGCCCCGCTCCAGGATCTCCTTCGCCGCCTCGACCGCCGCGACCTTCGGCGCGATGTCCTTCTTGATGCGCGAGTCCTTCTGGAGACGCGGCAGGACCTTCTCGATGGTCTGGAGGTCGGCGAGGATCAGCTCGGTGTTGATCGTCTCGATGTCGTCCTTGGGCGAGACCTTGCCGTCGACATGGACGACGTTCTCGTCCTTGAAGGCGCGGATGACC
The DNA here is from genome assembly GCF_053592055.1 of Streptomyces sp. NPDC002817. Taxonomy (NCBI): domain Bacteria; kingdom Bacillati; phylum Actinomycetota; class Actinomycetes; order Kitasatosporales; family Streptomycetaceae; genus Streptomyces; species Streptomyces sp. NPDC002817. The sequence goes on along the minus strand of NZ_JBSFUY010000025.1, from coordinate 19,337 downwards.
TGGCAGATCGCGTCGGACTCACGGATGTTCGCGAGGAACTTGTTGCCCAGGCCCTCACCCTCCGACGCGCCCTTCACGATGCCCGCGATGTCCACGAAGTCGACGGTCGCCGGGAGGATCTTCTGCGAGGAGAAGATTTCGGCCAGCTTCGTCAGACGCGCGTCCGGGACGCCCACGACACCGACATTCGGCTCGATCGTGGCGAACGGGTAGTTGGCCGCGAGCACGTCGTTCTTGGTCAGGGCGTTGAAAAGGGTCGACTTGCCGACATTCGGCAGACCGACGATTCCGATCGTGAGCGACACGTTGCGACTTCCCGTACGTGAGAGGAGAGGACTGAGGGCTGGGGCCGATCCACCAGTCTACGGCGTACCGGGCCCCGCCCCCTTCGAGGCGTCGAACACTTGGCCAAGGTCGATCCATCGGCGTGTCTGAGGGGCGATTCTGCATATAAACCGTCCTAAGTTGGTCCGGTGGAGCAACACAGGACGCGACCCCCGCACATCCGAGCACGACGCGAGACGCCATCCCTGCCCCCGCAGGCGGCCCGCGGCGGGCGCCGTCCGGCGGCCGTACGACGGCCCGCTCCCCCGGTCGTGCAGGCGGTGCGACGCTTCCCCAACCCCCGGCTCACCGGGCTCGGCGGTGGTCTGTTCTGCATCGCGGTGATGCTGGTGCTCGGCTGCCTCGACGCACTGACGTTCGGGTCGCTGACGGTGTACGGCGTGCTGTTCCTGCCGGTGTGCGTGCTGACGGCCGTCTGGGTGCGGCGCAACGACCTGGGCACCGCACCCATCGTGGTGCCGATCGCCTTCGCCGCGGGGCTCGTGCCACTCGCCCAGGAAGGGGACGGGTTCGGTGCCCGGCTGATGGGCCTCGTGACAGCCCTGGCCACCGAGGCCGGATGGCTGTACGGCGGGACGCTCCTCGCCGGTCTGATCGTGACCGTACGGAAGATCCGGCTGATGAACCGCCGGCGGCAGGCGAACCGCCGGCCCTCGTGACCTACTCCTTCGCCGCCCGCATCGCCGCCCCCACGATCCCCGCGTTGTTCTGCAACTGCGCCGGGACGATCTCCGCCTTGATGCCCTCGATGTAGTGCAGGAATTTCTGGGACTTGCGGCTGACACCACCGCCGACGATGAACAGCTCGGGCGAGAAGAGCATCTCGACATGGGCGAGGTACTTCTGGACGCGGCGCGCCCAGTGCTCCCACGTCAGCTCGCCGTCCTCCTTGGCCTTGCTGGAGGCACGCGTCTCCGCGTCGTGCCCGTGCAGTTCCAGGTGGCCCAGCTCGGTGTTGGGGACCAGGACGCCGTTGACGAACAGGGCGCTGCCGATGCCGGTGCCGAAGGTCAGCAGGACGACGGTGCCCCTGCGGCCGTGACCGGCGCCGAACTCCATCTCGGCGACGCCCGCCGCGTCCGCGTCGTTGACCACCGTCACCGGCAGGCCGCCGAGCCGCTCGCAGAACAACGCGCGCGCGTCCGTGTCGATCCAGTCCTTGTCGACATTGGCCGCCGTACGGATCGTGGCCCCGCCGGTGACCACGCCCGGGAAGGTCAGCCCGACCGGCCCCGACCAGCCGAAGTGTTCGACGACCTCCTTCACACCGTCCGCCACCGCGTCCGGCGTCGCCGGGTGCGGGGTGAGCACCTTGTGGCGCTCCTGGGCGAGGTCGCCTCTGGCCAGGTCCACCGGGGCGCCCTTGATCCCGGATCCGCCGATGTCCACACCGAAGATCTGCATGGCCCTACGTTACGACGGGCGACCGACCGTCACTCCTTCGAGGCGCCCGTACGCTCCGCGACCAGCGCCGCGGCCTCCTCGCGCAGATCGCGGCGGAGCTCCTTCGGCAGCGAGAAGGTGATGGACTCCTCGGCCGTCTTCACCGTCTCGACGTCCCCGTAGCCACGCGCGCCCAACCACTCCAGCACCTCCTCCACCAGCACGTCCGGGACCGAGGCACCGGAGGTCAGACCGACCGTGGTGACGCCCTCCAGCCAGGCCTCGTCGATCTCGGAGGCGAAGTCCACCAGGTACGCGGCGGGGGCGCCCGCGTCCAGGGCCACCTCGACCATCCGGATCGAGTTCGAGGAGTTCTTCGAGCCCACCACGATCACCAGCTGAGCGTCCTCGGCAAGCTTCTTGACCGCGATCTGGCGGTTCTGCGTGGCGTAGCAGATGTCGTCGCTGGGGGGCGAGATGAGCTGCGGGAACTTCTCCTTCAGCGCCTCCACGGTCTCCATGGTCTCGTCGACGGAGAGGGTGGTCTGCGACAGCCAGACGACCTTGGACTCGTCGCGGACCTCGACCTTGGCGACGTCTTCCGGACCGTCGACGAGGGTGATGTGGTCGGGGGCCTCGCCGGAGGTGCCGATGACCTCCTCGTGGCCCTCGTGCCCGATCAGGAGGATGTCGTAGTCCTCCTTGGCGAAGCGGACGGCTTCCTTGTGGACCTTGGTGACCAGCGGGCAGGTCGCGTCGATGGTGGCGAGCCGGCCGCGCGCGGCCTCCTCGTGGACGACGGGCGCGACGCCGTGCGCGGAGAACATGACGATGTTCCCCTCGGGGACCTCCTCCGTCCGCTCGACGAAGATGGCGCCCTTCCTCTCCAGGGTCTGCACGACGTACTTGTTGTGGACGATCTCGTGCCGGACGTACACCGGAGCGCCGTACTGCTCCAGGGCTTTCTCGACGGCGATCACGGCGCGGTCCACACCCGCGCAGTAGCCCCGGGGGGCGGCGAGCAGGACACGGCGGCCAGGCGAAGCAGTCATGCGTCCCATCGTAAGGCCGCGCCGGACGGGTCAAAGATCGCGTTGTTGGCGAGACTGGCCGGGAAGTGTGAAGGGCGGGGAACCGGCGACGGCAGTCGACGGATGAAGCACCGGCGGAGGCACCGATGTCCGAGACCCAGACGACGACCCGTACCGCCGATCCTGGCCATGACCTGCGGCGCAGCCTCGGATTCCGGGACCTGGTGGTCTACGGGCTGCTTTTCATCGCCCCCATGGCGCCCGTCGGCGTGTTCGGCACCCTCGACGCCAGGTCGCACGGGGCGGTGGCGCTGGTCTATGTCGTCGCCACGGTCGCGATGGCTTTCACCGCGTTCAGCTACGCGCAGATGGTGCGGGTGGTCCCGCGCGCGGGCTCTGTGTACGCCTACGCGCGCGTGGCGCTCGGAAAGGAGGCCGGGTTCATCGCGGGCTGGATGGCGATGCTGGACTACTTGCTGATCCCGGCGGTCGCGTATCTCTTCTCCGGTATCGCGATGAACGCGCTGGTCCCGGAGGTCTCGCGGTGGGTGTGGACGGCGGTGGCGGTGGTCGTGACGACGCTGCTGAACCTGTGGGGCGTACGGGCCGCGGCCCGGGTCGGCTTCCTGGTGCTGGCGATGGAGATCGTGGTCCTGCTGGTGTTCATGGTCTCCGCGGCCGTCGTCCTCGCGCGCGATGGTGCCGAGCGGGGGTGGCTGTCGCCGCTGTCGGGGGACGGCTCGCAGGGGGCGTTCGCGCTGTCGGCGGTCCTCGGGGCGGTGTCGATCGCGGTGCTGTCGTATCTCGGCTTCGACGCGATCGCCTCCTTCGCCGAGGAGGTCACCGGTGGGTCGGCGAAGGTGGCGCGGGCGGTGCTGTTCTGTCTGGCGCTGGCGGGTGTGCTGTTCGTGGCACAGACGTATCTGGTGGCGCTGCTGGAACCGATGTCGTCGGCGGAGCTGGCGGCCCAGCCGGGGAAGCAGGGCTCCGCCTTCTACGACGCCGTGGACGTGTCGGTCGGGACCTGGCTGCATGACCTGGTGGCGGTGAGCAAGGCGATCGGGGCGGCGTTCGCGGCGTTGGCGGGGCAGGCGGCCGCGGGGAGGCTGCTGTTCGCGATGGGGCGGGACCGGCGGTTGCCGCGGGTGCTGTCGAAGACGGATGCGGGGGTGCCGCGGGTGGCGCTGCTGTGCGCGGCCGTCATCACGCTGGTGGCGGCGGTGTGGGCGGCCCGGCGGGACGACGGGATGGACCATCTGGTGTCGGTCGTCGACATCGGCGCGCTCACGGCCTTCACGTTGCTGCACGCGAGCGTGGTGGGGTGGTTCGCGGTGCGGCGGCGGGGTGGGCCGGTGAGTTGGTGGCGGCATGTGCTGATGCCGGTCGCCGGCGCGGCCATCACCGTCGCGGTGATCGTGGAGGCGTCGGGGGCGGCGCAGGTGGTGGGGGCGGTGTGGTTCGTGGTGGGGGTGGCGGTGCTGGTGGGGCAGCGGGGGCGGGTGGGGGTGGCGGAGTAGCGGGCCGGTGTTGTGGGCGCCGCCGGGGTTTCTTCGCCCCCGCTGCCCCTACCCGTTCCCATCACTGGAGGCTGCCGCCCCCGGACCCCCGCTTCGGCCCTGAAGGGGCCTCGTCCTCAAACGCCGGACGGGCTGGAGTGCCTGGACCAGCGTCCAGAGGCCTGGATCGGCGTTGATGTCGGTGGTGGCCACTACGCTCGGCGCATGGCTCTCAACTCGTCACCCGAAGCGGCGCTGCCCGTCGGTGAGGTCTCCCGGCTGATCGGGGGGTGGATCGACCGGCTCGGTGCCGTCTGGGTCGAGGGGCAGATCACTCAGCTGTCCCGGCGGCCCGGTGCCGGTGTCGTGTTTCTGACGTTGCGTGATCCGTCGTACGACATCTCGGTGAGCGTCACCTGTTTTCGGCAGGTGTTCGACGACGTCGCCGATGTGGTGAGCGAGGGGGCGCGGGTCGTCGTGCTCGCCAAACCGGAGTGGTACGCGCCGCGGGGGCAGCTGTCGTTGCGGGCCGCCGAGATAAGGCCGGTGGGGGTCGGGGAACTGCTCGCGCGGCTGGAGCAGTTGAAGAAGTCGCTCGCCGCCGAGGGGCTCTTCGCGCCCGAGCGGAAGAAGGCGCTGCCCTTCCTGCCGCAGCTCGTCGGGTTGGTGTGCGGGCGGGCGTCCGCCGCCGAGCGGGACGTGCTGGAGAACGCCCGGCACCGCTGGCCCGCCGTCCGCTTCGAGGTGCGCAATGTCGCCGTGCAGGGCGTGCACGCGGTGCCGCAGGTGATGCAGGCGGTCAAGGAGCTCGACGAGAACGACGACGTCGACGTGATCATCGTGGCCCGGGGCGGAGGCAGCGTTGAGGATCTGCTGCCCTTCTCCGACGAGCAGTTGGTGCGTACCGTCGCCGCCTGTCGTACGCCCGTCGTCTCCGCCATCGGACACGAGCCGGACAACCCGCTCCTCGACCATGTCGCCGACCTGCGCGCCTCCACCCCGACCGACGCCGCCAAGAAGGTCGTACCGGATGTGGGTGAGGAGTACGAGCGCGTGCGGATGCTGCGGGACCGGGCGCGGCGGTGCGTCGAGGGGTTCATCGAGCGGGAGGAGCGCGGGCTCGCCCATGCGCTCGCCCGGCCGTCGATAGAGGATCCGCACCGGATGATCGACGAGCGCGCCGATCACGTGGCCTCGCTCGTGGAGCGGTCGCGGCGCACCCTCGGTCATCTCCTCGACCGTGCCGACTCGGAACTCACGCACACGCACGCACGCGTGGTGGCGCTCTCCCCCGCCGCGACGCTGAAGCGGGGGTACGCGGTGCTCCAGAAGGCCGACGGGCATGTCGTGCGGGACCCGGAGGAGGTCACCGGTGACGAGGTGCTGCGGGCGCGGGTTTCCGAGGGTGAGTTCAGTGTCCGAGTCGATGCTTAGGGTGGGCGCATGACCAGCAAGGTGGATGAGGCGCTCGGGTACGAGCAGGCGCGGGACGAGCTGATCGACGTCGTACGACGCCTTGAGGCCGGTGGTACGACGTTGGAGGAGTCCCTCGCGCTCTGGGAGCGGGGCGAGGAGCTGGCCAAGGTGTGCCGGCGGTGGCTGGACGGGGCGCGGGCCCGGCTGGACGCGGCCCTCGCCGAGGGAGAGGCCGTGGACGATGAGGCCGACTCCGAGTAACGGACTTCGGTGATCTGTGAAGCGGGTCACCACGCTCCGGTTTTTGTTGAAGCTTCAACCTGTGTCGCGTACAGTCAGTTGCGTCAGCCGATCCGGAACCCGGATCCGACGTCCGTCCCCCAGAAGGTTCACGCATGTCTCTCGTCCTTGACCCCACCGCCCAGGACCTGCTGTTCCGCGAGGCCCACACCGCGAACGCCTTCACCGACGAGCCGGTGACCGACGAGCAGGTGCAGGCGATCTACGACCTGGTCAAGTTCGGCCCGACCGCCTTCAACCAGACCCCGCTGCGCATCACCCTGGTCCGCTCCCCCGAGGCCCGTGAGCGTCTGGTGCGGCACATGGCCGAGGGCAACCAGCCCAAGACGGCCACCGCCCCGCTGGTCGCGATCCTCTCCGCGGACAACGAGTTCCACGAGGAACTGCCCACGCTGCTCCCGCACTTCCCGCAGGCCAAGGACCTCTTCTTCAGCGAGCGCCCGGCCCGTGAGAACGCGGCCGCGCTGAACGCCGCCCTCCAGGCCGCGTACTTCATCATCGGCGTGCGCGCCGCCGGTCTCGCCGCAGGACCGATGACCGGCGTCGACTTCGAGGGCGTCCGCAAGGAGTTCCTCGACGGCGACCACACCCCGCTGATGGTCGTCAACATCGGCAAGCCGGGCGAGGACGCCTCCCACCCGCGCTCCCCGCGCCTCGCCTACAACGAGGTCGTCACCACGGTCTGAGCGACCCGGACATGCGAGAAGGGCCCCCGAAACCGGGGGCCCTTCTCGTATGTCCGGATGTTCCGGACGCCTCGCGCGTCGGGGCACTCACTCCGACTTGAGCGCCTTCACCATCTGCGTCAGCTGGGCGTGCGACCCCGTGCCCGCCACCACGGTCGTCGCGCCGTCGGCCTGGTGGACGAGGGCGTCGTAGCGGCCGCCGGTGTAGCGCGTCCAGGTCCGGCCGCCGATCTCCTCGGTGGTGTCCGTCTTCTCGCCGCCCTGGCTGGCCTTGTCGATGAACTCGGCGGCCGACTCCTGGGTCGACTGCTCGATCTGGACGTACTCGTCACCGGGGGTGTGGAAACCCAGGTGCCAGGCGTCGGAGTCCGCGCCGTCGTACCGGACGGAGGTGGCCTTCCAGGTGTCGGGCAGACCCGTCGGCGCCAGCACGGGGTAGGGCGCGGCGCGCCGGGCCGTGAGCAGCTCGACGCGGTAGTCGACCCGCTTGACCTCCTGCGGAGAGTCGTCGTGCGGGATGAAGAGGTAGATGACCCCCGCCACGAGACTGATCAGGCCCAGGGAGAGAACCATGTCCCGGACCGTCTTCTGCTTGCCGCTCGAACCTGCCACGGACCTATCGTCGCAGGTGCCCTGGTCCGCTCATCCGTGGGGTCCCCTGCTCATTTTGTCTGCCTAACGATAGAGTCGACGCCATCACCCTCATCCGGCCGTCGTCGTATCAGAAAGGTGCGCTCCGATGACCGAGCATCATCATCTGCCCTCCGAGCTCGAAGTACCCTCCGAGGCCCCCGACCGCAACCTCGCCCTGGAACTCGTCCGGGTGACCGAAGCCGCGGCCATGGCCGCGGGCCGCTGGGTCGGACGCGGCGACAAGAACGGCGCCGACGGTGTCGCGGTGCGCGCCATGCGAACCCTCGTCTCCACCGTGTCGATGAACGGCGTGGTCGTCATCGGCGAGGGCGAGAAGGACGAGGCCCCGATGCTCTTCAACGGGGAGCGCGTCGGCGACGGGACCGGGCCCGAGTGCGACATCGCCGTCGACCCGATCGACGGCACCACCCTGACCGCCAAGGGCATGCCGAACGCGATCTCCGTACTGGCGGCCGCGGACCGCGGGTCGATGTTCGACCCGTCCGCCGTGTTCTACATGGACAAGCTGGTCACCGGCCCCGATGCCGCGGACTTCGTCGACATCAACGCGCCCGTCTCCGTGAACATCCGGCGGGTCGCGAAGGCGAAGCGGTCCACCCCCGAGGACGTGACCGTCGTCATCCTCGACCGGCCCCGGCACGAGGGGATCATCAAGGAGATCCGGGAGGCGGGTGCGCGCATCAAGCTGATCTCCGACGGTGACGTGGCGGGCTCCATCTACGCGCTGCGCGAAGGCACCGGCGTCGACATGCTGCTGGGCATCGGCGGTACACCGGAGGGGATCATCTCCGCCTGCGCCGTGAAGTGTCTCGGCGGCACCATCCAGGGCAAGCTGTGGCCCAAGGACGCGGAGGAGCGGCAGCGGGCGATCGACGCGGGGCACGATCTGGACCGGGTGCTGACCACCGACGACCTGGTGTCGGGCGAGAACGTGTTCTTCGTCGCGACCGGCATCACCGACGGTGAGTTGCTGCGAGGTGTGCGGTACCGGTCGGAGACCGCGACGACCGACTCGATCGTGATGCGGTCGAAGTCGGGGACGGTGCGGAGGATTGATTCCGAGCACCGTTTGAGCAAGCTGCGGGCTTACAGCGCGATTGACTTCGATCGCGCCAAATAGCTCGGGGGGCGTGGTGCGTTGGCGGCTGCGGGTGCGTTGTGGCTTGTCGCGCAGCTCCCCGCACCCCCAGGGCATCCAGCTACCCCTGGTTGAAAAGTGAAGGGCGCCCCCGGTGCGGTGGGGGCGCCCCTTTTGCATGTTCTGCGGCTGTCAGCCCGCCTGCGCTATGCGGGAGGCTCCTGCCGCCTTCTTCAGTTCCATGTCGCGGCGCCTGCGGCGGGCCAGGACCACGCGGCGTTCTGCCGCGGTGAGGCCGCCCCAGACCCCGTAGGGCTCGGGTTGCAGGAGTGCGTGTTCGCGGCACTCGACCATGACCGGGCAGCGGGCGCAGACCCGCTTCGCGGCCTCCTCACGGGAGAGCCGGGCGGCGGTGGGTTCCTTCGAGGGGGCGAAGAACAGGCCGGCCTCGTCGCGCCGGCACACCGCCTCGGTGTGCCAAGGCGCGTCTTGGTCCCTGTCTCGCACTGGCACCCGCTGAGCCGGAACGGCAGCTACCTGCAGGGACGAATGCGGCGGTTGCAGCACGGTCTACTCCTGACGACGGCTTCGCGAGCGAGCGACGATGCAGCAAGGCCTACCCGCTGTGCGCGTGCCTATGCACTGAGTTCCGAACCGCTGGATTCCGGGTGGTCCCGTGCTGGGGTGTGAGTGGAACCGATCGTTTCGCACGCGGCCCGATTCACAACCGTCAACGATCCAGATGCTTGCGCAAACTCTTGTCGACCTTGTGCTGCACCCGATCGAGAATGTCCGCGACGAGCTTGCCCCGCCGGGGCCTGCCCTCGATGTTGCCGAGCACGGCCCACCCGTCGACGTAGACCACGGGTGCCTCGGGGTCGTCCGAATCCAGTGTGTGCACCTCGAAGTTGCCCAGGACTCCGCCGCCGGTACCGCGCAGCGACACGTTCTCCGGGACCCGGACCTCGACGTTGCCGAACACCGAGACCGCCTTGATCACGACCTGCTGGTACTCGAACAGGGCCTCGCTGAGGTCTATCTCGACGCTGCCGAAGATCGCGTACGCATGGATACGGCGGCCGGCGCGCCAGCGGCCCTTGCGGACGGCACTGCTGAACACCGCCACCACGTTCTCGTCGGGCTCGATCGGGATGGCGCCGACGGTGGGGCGATTGGGGGCGGCGGCCGGCGTCGCGCGCCGCTGGTGGGCGGCGGGCAGATCCTGGATGAAGGCGTCCAGTTCGCCGACCGTCTTGGCGGCCAGCGCGCCCTCGACCCGCTCGGCGTGCTCGTCCGCGGTGAGACGGCCCTCGGCGAGGGCCTCGCGCAGGATGTCGGCGATGCGGTCGCGGTCGGCGTCGGAAGCACGCAGGTCGGAGGCGCGCAGGTCGGCGGTGGCAGCGGGCGAAGTCTGCTTCTCAAGGTCCACGGCAGCAGCGTACCCAAACGCGATAGATCGCGACTAGGCCTGTGGACAACCAACTGAGCCTTACCTCACAAGCTTCGGGCCCTGGGCAGGTTCTACGCTAGGGAGGCTCGCCAATGGAGGCGGGTCGCCGTCTGTCGAGTGAGGAATGGGCTGAGATGCCTGAGTTCGCGTACACCGATCTGCTCCCCATGGGAGAGGACACCACCCCCTACCGGCTGGTGACCTCCGAGGGTGTCTCCACCTTCGAGGCCGACGGGCGCACGTTCCTCAAGGTCGAGCCGGAGGCGCTGCGCAAGCTCGCCGAAGAGGCCATCCACGACATCCAGCACTACCTGCGCCCCGCGCACCTGGCGCAGCTGCGGCGCATCATCGACGACCCCGAGGCGTCGGGCAACGACAAGTTCGTCGCCCTCGACCTGCTGAAGAACGCGAACATCGCGGCGGCGGGCGTCCTTCCGATGTGCCAGGACACCGGTACGGCGATCGTCATGGGCAAGCGCGGGCAGAACGTCCTCACCGAGGGCGGTGACGAGTCGGCGCTGTCGAAGGGCATCTACGACGCGTACCTGAACCTCAACCTGCGCTACTCGCAGATGGCCCCGCTGACCATGTGGGACGAGAAGAACACCGGCTCCAACCTCCCCGCGCAGATCGAGCTGTACGCGACCGACGGCGGCGCCTACAAGTTCCTCTTCATGGCCAAGGGCGGTGGCTCGGCCAACAAGTCCTTCCTCTACCAGGAGACGAAGGCCGTCCTGAACGAGGCCTCCATGATGAAGTTCCTGGAGGAGAAGATCCGTTCGCTCGGTACGGCCGCCTGCCCGCCGTACCACCTGGCGATCGTGGTCGGCGGTACGTCGGCCGAGTACGCGCTGAAGACCGCGAAGTACGCCTCCGCGCACTACCTCGACGAGATCCCGGCCGAGGGCTCGGAGCTGGGCCACGGCTTCCGGGACAAGGAGCTGGAGGAGAAGGTCTTCGAGCTGACGCAGAAGATCGGCATCGGCGCGCAGTTCGGTGGCAAGTACTTCTGCCACGACGTGCGCGTGGTGCGCCTTCCGCGGCACGGCGCGTCCTGCCCTGTCGCGATCGCCGTGTCCTGCTCCGCGGACCGGCAGGCCGTCGCGAAGATCACCGCCGAGGGTGTGTTCCTGGAGCAGCTCGAGACGGACCCGGCGCGGTTCCTGCCGGAGACGACGGACGAGCACCTCGACGAGGCCTCCGACGTCGTGAAGATCGACCTCAACCAGCCGATGGACACGATCCTCGCCGAGCTGACGAAGTACCCGGTGAAGACCCGGCTGTCGCTCTCCGGTCCCCTGGTCGTGGCCCGTGACATCGCGCACGCCAAGATCAAGGAACGCCTCGACGCGGGCGAGGAGATGCCGCAGTACCTCAAGGACCACCCGGTGTACTACGCCGGTCCCGCGAAGACCCCCGAGGGCTACGCGTCCGGCTCCTTCGGTCCGACGACGGCCGGCCGTATGGACTCCTACGTCGAGCAGTTCCAGGCGGCGGGCGGTTCCAAGGTGATGCTGGCGAAGGGCAACCGGTCCGCCCAGGTCACCAAGGCGTGCGACGCGCACGGCGGCTTCTACCTCGGCTCGATCGGCGGCCCCGCCGCCCGTCTCGCCCAGGACTGCATCAAGAAGGTCGAGGTCGTCGAGTACGAGGAGCTCGGCATGGAGGCGGTCTGGAAGATCGAGGTCGAGGACTTCCCGGCGTTCATCGTGGTGGACGACAAGGGCAACGACTTCTTCCAGGACCCGGCCCCGGCACCGACGTTCACGTCGATCCCGGTCCGGGGGCCTGGGCTGGCCTAGCGCCTCCGGAGCGGCGGGGGCGTGCGTCTCGCCCCCGCAGCACGGCTACCCGCAGTGGACACCTTCGCGAGTGACGATGGCAGTTCCCCATGGTCCGAGAATCTGCCCAGATATAGCTATGCAGTGGCCATCGGCAGACAACGAGACCGGGCCGGCGTAGTACGAATACAACCCCTCGTCGGTCACCTTCTTTTCCGAGTAGCAGTTCGAACCTGAAGTCCCCAGTCTGCAGCGGTCAAGGGTCGCATTCGTCAGGCTCGCCGTTCCATAGTTTCCGGCTGAATTCTTGACGGTCGCCATACAGTTGGTTCCGTTGGAGGAGTTGTAGTAGAGGTAGACATTCCCTCTGGTCACCCCTCCGTTGTCCTTCACCGCATACGTACTGATCAGCGAACCGGAGCAGCCGTACCCGGCGGCGCTCGCCGTCGGCGCGGAAACCAGCGTGGCCCCCACGGTCGCCATCGCCACAACAAAACCAGAAAGAACAGCCCTTTTCCGCACGCGTCCTCCATCTTGGGATTTCTGTGGCGACTGGTCACGGGAAGATGAAATTGTTGCCGGATCCGTTAAGCGCCAGCATCCACTGAATCCTAAGTGCGCGTCCGAACGTCGCAAATCTCGAAGATTGACGCAATTACGCCAATAGCGACCGCTGTCACCGCGGCGACTGGAGGCCTCGAGACCACTCTGCGGCCCGGCGTCGGAACATCCACGCCACGCCGATCGCTGTACAGGGCATGAGCGACTACCGCATCGAGCACGACTCCATGGGCGAAGTACGTGTCCCTGCCGAGGCCAAGTGGCGGGCCCAGACGCAGCGGGCCGTGGAGAACTTCCCTGTCTCCGGGCAGCGGATCGAGCGCGCGCACATCGAGGCGCTCGCACGGATCAAGGGTGCCGCCGCGAAGGTCAACGCCGAGCTGGGGGTGCTCGACAAGGACATCGCCGAGGCCGTGCAGGACGCGGCCGGTGAGGTCGCCGAGGGACGGTGGGACGAGCACTTCCCGGTCGATGTGTTCCAGACCGGGTCCGGGACCTCGTCGAACATGAACACCAACGAGGTCATCGCCACCCTGGCCAGTGAGCGGCTGGGGCGGGAGGTGCATCCCAACGATCACGTCAACGCCTCCCAGTCGTCCAACGACGTCTTCCCCTCCTCCATCCACATCGCTGCCACCGCCGCCGTCACCCGTGATCTCGTTCCGGCGCTTGAGCACCTCGCCGCATCCCTGGAGAACAAGGCCGAGGAGTTCGCCGATGTCGTGAAGTCCGGGCGGACCCATCTCATGGACGCCACGCCCGTGACGCTGGGGCAGGAGTTCGGCGGGTACGCGGCCCAGGTGCGGTACGGCGTCGAGCGGCTCCACGCCTCCCTCCCCCGGCTCGCCGAGCTCCCACTGGGCGGTACCGCCGTCGGCACCGGCATCAACACCCCGCCGGGCTTCTCCGCCGCCGTCATCGAGGAGGTGGCCCGCGTCACCGGGCTGCCGCTGACCGAGGCGCGCGACCACTTCGAGGCGCAGGGGGCCCGCGACGGGATCGTGGAGACGAGCGGGCAGCTGCGGACCATCGCGGTCGGGCTGACCAAGATCGCCAACGATCTGCGGTGGATGGCCTCGGGGCCGCGCACCGGGCTCGCCGAGATCTCCCTTCCCGATCTTCAGCCCGGGTCCTCGATCATGCCCGGCAAGGTCAACCCGGTCATTCCCGAGGCCGTGCTCATGGTCGCGGCCCAGGTCGTCGGCAACGACGCCACCGTCGCCACCGCCGGGGCCGCCGGCAACTTCGAGCTCAACGTCATGCTGCCGGTCATCGCCAAGAACGTACTGGAGTCGATCCGGCTGCTCGCCAACGTCTCCCGGCTCCTCGCCGACCGGACCGTCGACGGGATCGTCGCGCACCGCGAGCGCGCCCGGGAGTACGCCGAGTCGTCACCCTCCGTGGTCACGCCGCTGAACAAGTACATCGGGTACGAGGAGGCCGCCAAGGTCGCCAAGAAGGCGCTCGCGGAGCGGAAGACCATTCGTCAAGTCGTCGTGGAGGGCGTGTACATCGAGCGGGGCGACCTCACCCTCGAGCAGCTCGACGAAGCGCTGGATGTCCTGCGTATGACGCGTCCGTAACCATTGTCGCCCCGGACGCGAACCGTGACGCGCACCGCAGCGTCGTATGGCCATGGCACCTAATATCTGTTCATGGCAGACGGTGGAGCGGTGAGAGCGGCGGAAGCGGGTAGAACGACGTCCTTCTGGGAGCCCGGGAGTCAGATCCTGTGGCGGTACCGGGAGAACGGCGCAGCGCGCTTTCACATCGCACGCCCTGTCACCGTCGTCCGGGACGACCACGAGCTGCTGGCCGTGTGGATGGCCCCCGGCACCGAGTGTGTGAAGCCCGTCCTCGCCGACGGCACCTCGGTGCACGCGGAGCCGCTGGAGACCCGCTACACCAAGCCGCGGACCGTGCAGCGCGACCGCTGGTTCGGCACCGGTGTGCTGAAGCTGGCGCGGCCGGGCGAGCCGTGGTCGGTGTGGCTGTTCTGGGAGTCGGGCTGGCTGTTCAAGAACTGGTACGTGAACCTGGAGGAGCCGCTGGCCCGTTGGGACGGCGGGGTCGACTCCGAGGACCACTTCCTGGACATCTCGGTGCACCCGGACCGCAGTTGGCACTGGCGCGACGAGGACGAGTTCACGCAGGCCCAGCGGGACGGGCTGATGGACGCGGCACAGGCCGAACAGGTGCGTCGGGCCGGGCGCTCGGCGGTGGAGGTGATCCGCTCCTGGGGCACCCCGTACTCGGACGGCTGGCAGCACTGGCGCCCGGATCCGTCCTGGTCGGTACCGTTGCTGCCGGAAGACTGGGACCGCACGCCCGCGCACATGTCCTCATGAGACCCTTGATGCGCCCCCGGGCAACAAACGTAGGATCGTCCTCCGCAAGAGCGCGCGGCGGCAACTACCGGAGCGTGCATCCAGCTTGACCATTCGTCACCGAGGGGCGGCAGGACGTGAGCGAGGGGTACGAGGGCAACACCGGTACGGAGGCAAGACGCTCCGCCGGTGGCACAGGAACATCCTCTGACCACGCGGGAATTCCGTTCCTGGGACACGTATACCGGGTATCGGCATTTCGGCGGGACGAACTGAGCGCGCGGCGCGCAGCCACCGACGGACGGATTCGACACGCGTGACGGAGCAGCCCACCTCCTTCGAGCGCCCCCAGCCGGGCGCCGACCCCGCGGACCCTCGCGGGGCGCTCCTGCGTGCCTCCACGCCCCCGCACAGCGCCTTACCGGCACAGGCCCGGGCCGGCGAGACACCGCCCCCGGGGTCCGACATCACGGCACCGGTGCCCGGCGGCGACCCCGAGCACTCCCAGCCCACCCTGGCCGCCGAACCGGACACCCACCGTCCGCGACCGGTGCCCGAGGCGGTCCCCGCCCCGTCGGAGGCGGCGTCCGACGGCCCTGAGCGGCGGAGCGGACAGGGCCAGGCGCTCGGCCGGCCCACGCCGATGCGGCGGGACGGCGACCGGCTGCGGTTCGTGGGTGCCGCGACCCGGCGGATCGCCCGTGGCATCGACCTCGACGAGATCGTGATGGGGCTGTGCCGGGCGACCGTGCCGACCTTCTCGGACGCGATCCTGGTCTATCTGCGCGACCCGCTGCCGGTCGGCGACGAGCGGCCCACCGGCCCGCTGGTGCTGCGGCTGCGCCGCACCGACCGGATACCGGAGGAGCGGGACACCGAGGGCGGTTTCGCGGTGCCCGCGCCCCAGCCGGAGCCGACCGAGCTGACCGAGCTGTCGGCCGTCACCGCCGAGCTGTGCGAGGTGCGCACCGGCGGCGCGCTGGCCGAGGTGCTGCGGGGCGTACGTCCCGTCTTCACGGACTCTCCGGCGGCCCGCGCCGCGCTGCCGGAACTCCTCGGCGAGGGCGGCGAGTCGATCGTCCCCGGCGGCCGGCGCGCCATCCTCGCCCCGCTGCGCGGCCGGCGCCGGGTCATCGGCGCCGCACTGTTCCTGCGCCGCCCGGACCGTATCGCCTTCGAACCGGACGACCTCCTGGTCGCCGCACAGCTCGCCACGCACAGCGCGCTCGGCATCGACAAGGCCGTGCTCTACGGCCGTGAGGCGTACATCGCCGACGAACTCCAGCGCACCATGCTGCCGGAGACGCTCCCGCGGCCGACGGGGGTCCGGCTGGCCTCGCGCTATCTGCCGGCCGCCGAGACCGCGCGGGTCGGCGGCGACTGGTACGACGCGATCCCCCTGCCGGGGAGCCGGGTCGCGCTGGTCGTCGGTGACGTCATGGGGCACTCCATGACGTCGGCCGCGATCATGGGCCAGCTGCGGACGACGGCGCAGACGCTCGCGGGTCTCGATCTGCCGCCGCAGGAAGTACTGCACCACCTCGACGAACAGGCCCAGCGGCTCGGCACGGACCGCATGGCGACCTGCCTCTACGCCGTCTACGACCCGGTCTCGCATCGCATCACCATCGCCAACGCCGGCCATCCGCCGCCCGTCCTGCTCCACCTGGGCGGCCGGGCGGAGGTGCTGCGGGTGCCACCGGGCGCGCCGATCGGAGTCGGCGGCGTCGACTTCGAAGCCGTGGAGCTGGACGCCCCGGCCGGAGCGACCCTGCTCCTGTACACCGACGGGCTGGTCGAGTCGCGTCTCCGGGACGTGTGGAGCGGCATAGAGCAACTGCGCGAGAAGCTCGCCGCGACCGCGCAGTTGACCGGGCCGGACCATCCGCCGCCGCTGGAGGCGCTGTGCGACGAGGTGCTCGACATGCTCGGACCGGGCGACCGGGACGACGACATCGCGCTGCTCGCCGCCCGCTTCGAGGGGATCGCGCCGAGTGATGTGGCGTACTGGTTCCTGGAGCCGGAGGACGCCGCACCGGGGCGTGCCCGGCGGCTGGCCCGACGCGCCTTGTCCCGCTGGGGACTCGAGGACATGTCCGACTCGGTGGAGCTGCTGGTCAGCGAGGTCGTGACCAACGCCGTGCGGTACGCCTCGCGGCCGGTGACGTTGCGGTTGCTGCGGACCGATGTGCTGCGCTGCGAAGTCGGCGACGACGTGCCTCAGTTGCCGCGGCTGCGGCAGGCCCGGGCCACCGACGAGGGCGGGCGGGGGCTGTACCTCGTCAACAAGCTGGCACGCCGGTGGGGAGCGACCCGGCTGAGCACCGGCAAGGTGGTCTGGTTCGAGTTGAACCGCAGCTGAGAAGACGAAGGGCGCCCGGCGGATGCCGGGCGCCTTCTCTTTCGCTTCCGCTCAGGCGACGGCCATGGCGATGACAAGAGCGAGCGGCAGAAAGACGCAGGCAGCCGCCATCGCCCAGCCCACCTTCCAGGACGTCTTGTCCCCGACCTTGACGCAGAAGAGCGCCATGAGGACGACGTAGACGGTCATCGGCACGAGGAGGATGCCGGCACCCATGTTCTGTTCCTTCCCACCAGTGTGCCCGGGACCGCCTGAAGAGCGGTCCCGGGCACATCCGGTCCTAGGCCCTACGGTGTGTAGTTGTCGAGGAACCCGGTGGTCGGGGCGTCACAGTGGATGACTCCCGCCGGACGTTCGCCGGGTCCGTCACCGACGATCGGTACGGGAGCGTCGATGGCCCAGGGGTTGCCGCCGCTGCCGCGATCGGTCGCGTTGCACTTCCCGTAGGCGTTCCCGCTGAGGCTGTTGACGCCGGGAATGTTGGAGAAGTTCACCCAGTCTCCCAGCTTGATCCGCTGGTTCGACGGCCGGCCGAGATTGTCGGTCATCCGGTCGTCGACATAGAGGTACAGATCGGGCATGTAGCTCTGCCAGACGATGCCGTTCGAGGGAACCGCGTCACGGTTCTCCAGCTGGTGCGTCGGCTTGACGCTGCCGTCCGCGCAGAACGCGGCCGCGATGTCCTGCCAGATCGGCGGGGCATTGCCGATCTGGCTGCCGAAGATGTTGTTGTCCCCGCTGTTCTTGAAGAACATCGAGTACATCTCACCGGCGAAGTTCCGGACCATGACATTGGTCTCGGGGTGGGCCTTCACCTTGTCCACCCACGCCTTGACGTTGTCGTTGATGTACTTGTGCGCGACCATCGGCCGGTAACCGTGCACACCACCGCCGACGGCCCGGAAGTCCACGCAGGTGTTGTCCGAGTTCAGCCGCGCTCCCCGGAAGTGCGGGAAGAAGACCTGCCCCGGGGTGTTGCCGTCGATGTACGGCTGAGCGTGCATGTCCTTGCCGTACTCGAGTGCGTCGTACGTGGTGTAGTCGATTTCGGGCTTGCTGATGCCGTAGTCCGACTCGATGGCCTGGATGATGTCGGTCACGAAGTGCGGCAGGTGGGCGTTGCCGATCCGGACCTGGTAGTCCGCCGACTCACTCCCCGAGATGATCTTCCCGCTGGAGTCGTCGACGATGAAGCTGACCTCGACATCACTCTTGATCTTGTAGCTGTCCTCGCCCTTCAGAGCCACGCTCGCCGACTGCGACGGATCCGGGCGCTTGTTGGACATGGCCATCCACACCGGTACCGACATGGACGGCGCCGAGCCGTCCGCGTTCGGCGTCCAGCCGCCCGCCTTGATGTCCTCGTACCACTTCTTGGCCTCGTCGTAGGTCCGCTGCCCGCTGCACTCGCCGACCGGGACGACCGTCGGGCAGCGTGCGGCGCCGGTGATGCCGACGGTGTCCGCTCCGCTGGGGTTGTCCCAGAGCGGTCCCTTGTACGCCAAGCCCATGGCCCAGTCGTAGAGGGTCTTCTGGGTGCGCAGCGGAGTGAAGACCGCCTCCGGCATGTTGGAGTTGAGGTTCTGGTTGGAGTCGAAGATCGCCGCCGCGGTCATGGTCCGCTGCACGAACCGGCCGCTGATCGGCTGCACCGCCACGGCGTCGTACGCGATGTCCTTGTCCCCGGTGCCGTCCTGCGTGATGGACGACAGGGTGACCTTCGGCTTGTCGTCGAACATGAACGCACCGATGGAGACCCAGCGGTTGGAGCTGCCGTTCTGGTTCACGACTCGGGTCTTGACGCCCTTGGCCGTATGGATCTTGTACGTAGCGTACTTGGCCTGCGCCCCGTGGTCGGGCAGGTGCACCCAGATCTTCGCGGGGCCGTTGACCGCCTGGTTCAGCGTCCAACTGCCGGTCATCTTCAGCCGTTCGCCCTTGGCGCCCTGCGAGCGGTCGTGGCCGAAGTAGAAGTGACCGCCGAAGCCGGCGCCGAGTTGGTGCAGGTCCACCTTGGCCGGCCAGGTCGTGATGATCGACTGACCGTCCGGGGCGAGCCCTGCCTCTCCGTCACCGAAGTCGAGGGAGAAGGTGCCCTGGGTCGTCCAGTCGCTGTTGGCGCAGCCAGGCCTGACCGACGGTGTGCCCTCACCGATGTCATCGATGATCAGCGCACCGCTGGGCAGTCCGGACCGGGTGCAGTTGGGCGGGTAGGCGGTGCCGTCCGCCTGCTCGGCGTCGTAATCCGGCGAGGTGAAGCGGAAGAACTCGTTGCCGCAGGAGTAGGAGCAGTCGGTCTTCCAGCTCACGGACTGGTGGTACCAGCACTTGAAGTCGTCGCGGGTGCACGGGCTCTGGCCGGGCTCGTTGGTCGCGCCGTCGCCGATCTTGGACGGCTCGCACCAGTTGTACGGGCCGCAGAACAGATCCTCCGGCGGCTTGACCTTGGCCCGGTTGTACTTGGCCG
>NZ_JBSFUY010000024.1:106057-162028 GCF_053592055.1 Streptomyces sp. NPDC002817 | reverse complement strand
CACTCGACGCCCTCGAAGCACGCGCCCGTCTCCTGGATCGAGGACAGGTCCGGTACGCCGGGCACGCGCATCGCCTGGAGCCTTCCGCCCGCGCGCAGGGAACCCAGACCGCCCAGCGGCTTGTTCGGCAGGAAGCGGTAGAAGAGGCCGAACGGCTTGAGGAACGCGTCCTCGGTCTCGTAGACGATGCCGCGCTTGGGATCGACGGCGATCGCCTCGTGCTGGAAGCGGCCCATCGCGGTCAGCGGGACCGCCCCGGAGCGGCGCGGGTCGGCGCCGTCGACCTCGAAGATGAAGCCGTGGTCCTTGGTGTAGCCGTTGGTGCCGGCTTTGTCCTCGGTCTCCTCGCAGGTCAGCCAGGTGCCCCAAGGGGTGGGCCCGCCCGCGCAGTTGACGGCGGTGCCGGCGATGGCGACCTGCTCGGACAGGACCTTGTTGCGGCCGTCGAGCGTCAGGGCCGTACAGCCGCCCTTGCCCATGGGGTCGTAGGTGAGGCCGTCGATCGTCGGGACGGGGATCCTGCCGGTGTTGCGGTTCTCGTGGTTGCGGACCAGGTGGACGCGGCCGTGTCTGCCGGCGAAGGCGGCCATGCCGTCGTGGTTGGAGGGGACGAGCCCCTGGTCGTAGGAGAGCTTGCCGCCCTCACGGGAGAGGACCTTGTAGCGGAAACCTTCCGGCAGATCGAGCAGGCCGTTCGGGTCGGGGACGAGCGGGCCGTAGCCGGTGTGGCCGAGGTTCTGTGCGGCGGCGGTGCCCGTGAAGAGCTCGGAGAGGGCGCCGGTGAAGGCGATACCCGCCCCCAAGGCGCCGGAGCGGGCGAGCACCTGACGTCGTGTTGCGGACATGGAGCAGCAACCTTCCTGCTGGCGGACAGGATGTGACGCCGCTGTGTCTATCACCTGGCGCGGGCTCCGGGAACCACGCGCGTAGAGGTGTCACCTGTCGGTGGGGTGCTCCTGGGCCCTCTCCAGGAAGCGCAGCAGCTCCACCGGGAAGGGGAGGACCAGGGTGGAGTTCTTCTCGGCGGCCACCGCCACCACCGTCTGGAGCAACCGCAGCTGGAGCGCGGCCGGCTGCTCGGACATCTCCTTCGCGGCCTCGGCGAGTTTCTTCGACGCCTGGAGTTCGGCGTCCGCGTTGATGATCCGGGCGCGGCGCTCGCGGTCGGCCTCCGCCTGCCGGGCCATGGAGCGCTTCATCGCGTCCGGCAGCGATACGTCCTTGATCTCGACGCGGTCGACCTGCACGCCCCAGCCGACGGCCGGGCTGTCGATCATCAGCTCCAGGCCCTCATTGAGCTTCTCGCGGTTGGAGAGCAGGTCGTCCAGCTCGCTCTTGCCGATGATCGAGCGCAGGGACGTCTGCGCCATCTGGGAGACCGCGAACTTGTAGTCCTCGACCTTCACGAGCGCGCTCGCCGCGTCGATCACCCGGAAGTAGACGACCGCGTCCACACGCACCGTCACGTTGTCCCGGGTGATGCCCTCCTGGGCCGGGATCGGCAGCGTGACGATCTGCATGTTGACCTTGTACATCCGGTCCACGAACGGGATCACCATCGTGAACCCGGGCGCCCGCACGTCGTCCATCAGCCGCCCGAGCCGGAAGATCACCCCGCGCTCGTACTGCTTGACGACCCGCGCCCCGGCGGCGACATAGACCACGCAGGCGGAACCGGCTGCCGCGGCCACGGTCAGGAGCTCCTGGAGCATGACGACCCCCTCACTGAGAGGCCTGTTTGTCCGCTCCTGCAACGATATGCCCGGTACCTGGTCCGAGGCTACGGACCAGGTACCGGGTGTGGATCGCGTGGTGCGCCCTACTGCGCGGTGACCCGCACCGGCTCCGTGCCGACCGCGCTGTGCCGCTCGGCCCAGTTCTCCAGCGCCGTACGGCAGGCGTGGTCCAGGTGGTGCAGACCGGAGAGGTCCAGCTCCACCGGGCGGTCCTGCGGCAGGGACTCCAGGTTGTCGAGGATCTTCGGCAGCCTGAGGAAGGTCGCGTTGCCCGACAGATACGCCTGGACGGGTCCGGCGCCCTTGTCCACGACCTCCAGCTTCAGGTGCGAGGCCTCCCAGGCGGTCTTGGCGACGGCCAGCGCGAGGCCGATGAGGACGCCCTCGAACATGCTGACCGCGACGATCGACACGGCCGTGACCACCAGGATCAGCGCCTCACCGCGGTGCTCGCGCCACAGCGACACGATCTCCCGTACCGGGATCAGCTTGGCGCCGGAGTAGACCAGGATGCCGGCGAGCGCCGGGATCGGGATGTAGGCGAGGACGCCCGGAAGCAGCGCCGCGAACAGCAGCAGCCATACGCCGTGCATGACCCGGGACGCCTTGGTCTTCGCGCCCGCCTGGACGTTCGCCGCACTGCGCACGATCACCGCGGTCATCGGCAGCGCGCCGAGCACACCGCAGAGGGCGTTGCCCGCGCCCTGCGCGACCAGTTCCTTGTCGTACGCGGTGCGCGGCCCGTCGTGCAGCCGGTCCACGGCCGCCGCGCTGAACAGCGACTCGGCGGACGCGATCAGGGTGAACGCGACGATCGTGGCGAGCACGCCGATGTTCGCGAGCTCACCGAAGGCGGTGAAGGACGGCGGCTGGATGGAACCCAGCAGCCCCTGCACCTCGACGGTCGCCACCGGCATGGAGAACGCCAGACCGGCGAGCGTGGCCAGACCGACCGCGGCGAGCGGACCGGGCACGGTGCGCACCTTCGCCGGCATGCGCTTCCACAGCACGAGGACGGCGATGGTGCCGACCCCGAGTCCGAGCGAGGCCAGCGCCCCGGCGTTCCCGACGGCGTCCGCGAGCGCGCCGGGCAGTCCGGCTATCTTCCCGAGGCCCGAGGCGGGGGCCTTGGTGTCGGCCATCGCGTACAGCTGTCCGGCGATCAGTACGAGGCCGATGCCGGCGAGCATGCCCTCGACGACGGAGACCGAGATGGCCCGGAACCAACGGCCCAGCTTCAGGGCGCCCATGAGGATCTGGAGCACGCCCGTGGCCAGCACGATCACACCGAGCACGGGCAGCCCGAACTCCTGGACCGCCTCGAAGACCAGCACGGTCAGACCCGCCGCCGGTCCGGAGACCTGCAGGCTGCTGCCGCGCATGAGACCGGTGACGATGCCGCCCACGATGCCGGTGACCAGACCGAGTTCGGCCGGTACGCCGGAGGCGACGGCCACACCGACGCACAGCGGGAGCGCGACCAGGAAGACGACCAGAGAGGCGGCGAAGTCCTGCCGCAGATGAGGGTATTTGGTCATCATCGCGATCACAGCGCCTCGAACGTGTCGGTGTCCGCGCGGTGTTCCCGCACAGCACCGGTGTGCACCTCGTAGTACCAGGCGCGGAGGGTGAGTTGACGAGCCGTCAACTTCTCTTCGATGAACGGGTAGGAGCGCAGCCGCAGCAGCTGCGTCAGGACGTGGCTCTGCACGCCCTCGGCCACGGCCGGATCCTCTGGCGCCCCCGTGGGGCGCGGCGCGGCGTGCGTGAGCCAGTCACGCACGGCGGGTACGGCGGTCAGGTCGTCGCCGCGCACCAGGGCGCCGACGGCGCCGCAGTGCGAGTGGCCGCAGACCACGATGTCGCTGACGCCGAGCACTTCGACGGCGTACTCGATGGTGGCCGCCTCGCTGGTGGGGTGCTCGGAGGTGTACGGCGGGACGATGTTGCCGGCGGTGCGCAGCTCGAAGAGCTCGCCGGGGCCGGCGCCTGTGATCAGGGCCGGGACGACCCTGGAGTCGGAGCAGGTGATGAACAGGACCTGAGGGGACTGGCCTTCTGCGAGCTTGGCGAACTCCTCAGGGCGCTGTCCGAACAGACGGGCGTTGTCGATGAGGGGCTGCATGTGGTGACTCCTCCTGGCGCGCCTGCAGCGGCGCGTCGGACGTACATGACAGGTGGGGGGTACTGCCGTTATCTGTGAGGCAGAGCTCTGGTCGAAGCCTCACTAGCTGTGTGCGCGGTTGCGAACGATGCCGTGACAGCGAAGAAGGTGAGGGGGAGTGGACTCACGGCAGGGGTTGAGAGCCCGGTCCGTGTCGGTTTGTCTCGCAACATGCGTCCCCCTCCCTATGGTTCACGGCTCACGCGCTTGCCAAGACATGGTCAATGCCTGGTCAAGAAACACGTTAACCCTGCAAAGTTGTTTGCAGGGTTAACTTAACGTTTCGAGCTGAAGAGAGCCTGAAACTCATAGGTCGGGTGGCGGGAACCAGCCCTTGACCTGCGGGAGTTCACCGGTTAGGCGGGCTCGACGAGTCCCTTGCCGTCGCGGGCCAGCGCGGTGAGCCGGGAGATGGCCCGGAAGTACTTCTTGCGGTACCCGCCCTTGAGCATCTCCTCGCTGAACAGCTGGTCGAACGGCTGTCCGGACGTGAGGACCGGGACCTCGCGGTCGTACAGCCGGTCCGCGAGCACGACGAGACGCAGCGCGGTGGACTGGTCCGGAATCGGCTGTACGTCGGTGAGACACACCACCTTCAGGCCATCGGTCAGCGCGCCGTACCGGCTGGGGTGGACGCGGGCGAGGTGGTCGAGGAGTTGCGGGAAGTCGTCCAGCGAGGAGCCCTCGGTCGCGTACGCCGCCTTGGTGACCTGTTCCTCGGAGTAGGGGGCCGGTGCCGCGGGCAGACCGCGGTGGCGGTAGTCCTCGCCGTCGATGCGCAGTGGCCGGAAGTGGGCGCTGAGCCCCTGGATCTCGCGCAGGAAGTCGACCGCGGCGAAGCGGCCCTCGCCGAGCTTGCCGGGGAGTGTGTTGGAGGTGGCGGCGAGGGCGACACCCGCGTCGACGAGCTTGCCGAGCAGGGTGGAGACCAGGACGGTGTCGCCCGGGTCGTCGAGCTCGAACTCGTCGATGCAGAGGAGACGGTGGCCGGAGAGCGTCTGGACCGTCTTCTGGAAGCCCAGGGCGCCCACGAGGTTGGTCAGCTCGACGAAGGTGCCGAACGCCTTGAGCGGGGGCTCCGCCGGGGTGGCGTGCCAGAGGGAGGCGAGCAGATGGGTCTTGCCGACGCCGTAGCCGCCGTCGAGATAGACGCCGCGGGGGCCGGCCGGCACCTTGGGCGCCTTGGCCTTCCCGAACCCGAAAAGCCCGCGTTTCCCGCCGCCGACGGCATGCGCCCCGCCGAGTCCACCGGCGAAGCCTTCCAGTACCCGGACGGCCTCGAACTGGCTGGGCTGGTTCGGGTCCGGGATGTACGTGCCGAACCGCACCGAGTCGAACCGCGGCGGCGGCACCATCTCGGCGACGAGCCGGTCCGCGGGGACGTGCGGCTCACGGGAGCACAGGGACATCGGGGCCGCGTCTGCTATCGGGCTGATCCCGGAGGCGGCGGTGGAGGACGACACGGTTCCCCATGCTAAGCGCCGTGCCACACTGCACGACATGCGACGCCTGTTCCCTGTGACCGACCAGACAGCGACGAGGGCCTCCGGCGGTGGGGCCGGGGGTGTGGGGACGGGGGGTGCGGTCGAGGGCTCCGGGGGTGCCGAGGCCGGGGGTGCGGTCGTTGTGCCCGGCGGTGCGGGCGGCGGTACCGGCGGTGCTGTGACGGAAGGCTTCGGTGGGGTACCCGGGGCGGACGGGTCCGGTGCTGTCGGAGAGGGGGGTGGAGCGGTGCGTGCTCCGGGTGGGTCCGGCGCCGGTCCTTTCTCGCGCGCCGACTCCGGGGCGGGTGCTGTGCCCGGTGCCGATCTCGTCGACCGGGAGTGGAGTCTCGGCGAGCTGGCCGAGGCCTACGCCTATCCCGAGCCCGTGGCCGGCGGGGCGCCGGTGGCCTGGTTGCGGGCGAACATGGTGTCGACGCTGGACGGTGCCGCCCAGCACGACGGGAAGTCGCAGCCCATCTCCATCGCGGCCGACATGCGGATCTTCGGCACGCTCAGGGGGCTGGCGGACGTGGTCGTCGTCGGCGCGGAAACGGTACGGCAGGAGGGTTACCGGCCCGCACGCGCGCGTGCGGAGTTCGCCGAGCGCAGAGAGGCGGCCGGACAGGGACCCGCGCCGGCGATCGCGGTGGTCAGCGCCGGTCTGGAGCTGGACTTCTCCCTTCCGCTGTTCACCTCCCCCCTCGTCCCCACCCTGATCCTGACCGGCGCGGCGGCCGCCCCCGACCGGATCGCGACCGCGGAGAAGGCGGGCGCCCGGGTCGTGATCGCCGGTGACGGTGTCGGCGTGGAGCCCGCCCGTGCCGTACGGGCTCTCGCGGACCTCGGATTCACCCGGCTGCTGACCGAGGGCGGCCCGCGGCTGCTCGGTCAGTTCGTGGCCGCCGGCGTGCTCGACGAGCTCTGCCTGACCGTCGCCCCGATGCTCACCGCGGGCGATGCCCAGCGCATCGCCGGGGGACCGTCCGTCGCGGTTCCGCATCGGTTCGCACTGGTGTCCCTGCTGGAGGAGGAGGGGTTTCTCTTCGGCCGCTACCAGCGCACTTGAAAATCGTTCAGCGGTACCGCCGGTCCCGAAATCGGCGGAATCTACCGTTCCGTTTAGCTTCCGACGGGCACACTGAATCTCGCAGCCCCGTGAGATCACGGGGCAGGATGGTTTCCGCAGAAGGGGCGCTCGGTGTTCACAAGCGTACTGATGATCGAAAAGGCCCTGACGTCCGCCGACGTGGAGTTCGTCACCACCTTGCACGGCGACGAGCAGGTCTCCTTCCATGTACTGCTCCAGCCGCGCGGCGACCAGGCGGACCGCCTGCTGCGGGCCATCGACGACGTCGCACTGGGCGAACTGGACGAGGCGGCGAAGGAGCGTGAGGTACCCGAGGGCGATGCCGCGAGGCCCTTCGGGGAGCGGGCGCTGGAGGTGTCCCTGCAGGCGCTGCGGGGCTCCGGGAACGCGGCGGAGGGGCGGTTGATCGAGGATCATCCGCTGGACGCGTTGAAGGGGCTGGTGGAGGAGGTCGGGGCGGACGAGGTGATCGTGCTGACCGATCCGCACTATGTGGAGGAGTTCTTCCACCGGGACTGGGCTTCGCGGGCTCGGCACAAGGTGGGGGTGCCGGTGCTGAAATTGTTCTCGCACAGCAAGGCGTAGCTCGTCGGGTGCGGGTCCTGCTCCGTCATCGCAACGAATAGGCTGGGGCGCTGAACGTCCGCCGTATCTGTATGCACAGGGAGACATCACGTGGCACCCGGCACCCTTCCCACCGCCATGGACCGACCGCACTTCATCGGCATCGGCGGCGCCGGGATGTCGGGGATCGCGAAGATCCTCGCGCAGCGTGGGGCGAAGGTGGCGGGCAGTGATGCCAAGGAGTCGGCGACCGCCGAGGCGCTGCGTGCGCTGGGCGCCACCGTGCACATCGGGCACGCGGCGGAGCATCTCGCGGACGACGCGAGCTGTGTGGTCGTGTCGTCCGCGATCCGCCGGGACAACCCCGAGCTGGCCCGCGCGGCCGAGCTGGGCATCCCGGTGGTGCACCGTTCCGACGCGCTGGCCGCCCTGATGGAGGGCCTGCGCCCGATCGCGGTGGCGGGCACCCACGGCAAGACCACGACCACCTCGATGCTGGCGGTCTCGCTGTCGGAACTCGGCCTGCGGCCGTCGTACGCGATCGGCGGCGACCTGGACGCCCCCGGCTCCAACGCGCTGCACGGCGACGGCGAGATCTTCGTCGCCGAGGCGGACGAATCGGACCGAAGCTTCCACAAGTACGCCCCCGAGGTCGCGATCGTCCTCAACGTCGAGCTCGACCACCACGCGAACTACGCTTCCATGGACGAGATCTACGAGTCCTTCGAGACGTTCACCGGAAAGATCGTCCCTGGCGGCACGCTGGTGATCTCCTCCGACCACGAGGGCGCGCGGGAGCTGACGCGACGGGTGGCTCCTTCGGTGCGGACGGTGACGTACGGAGAGGCGGAGGACGCCGACGTACGAGTGCTGTCGGTGGTGGCCCAGGGTCTGAAGAGCGAGGTCACGGTCGAGCTGGACGGCACGCCGCTCACCTTCACGGTCTCCGTCCCCGGCCGCCACTACGCGCACAACGCGGTCGCCGCCCTCGCGGCGGGCGTCGCGCTCGGCATCCCCGCGACGGACCTCGCTCCCGCCCTGGCCGCGTACACGGGCGTGAAGCGGCGCCTCCAGCTCAAGGGCGAGGTGGCCGGTGTCCAGGTCATCGACTCCTACGCCCACCACCCGACCGAGATGACGGCCGACCTGGAGGCGATGCGCGGGGCCGTCGGCGACGCCCGCATCCTGGTGGTCTTCCAGCCCCACCTCTTCTCCCGCACCCAGGAGCTGGGCAAGGAGATGGGCCAGTCGCTGTCCCTCGCGGACGCCTCGCTGGTCCTGGACATCTACCCGGCCCGCGAGGACCCGATCCCCGGCGTCACCAGCGACCTCATCATCGACGCGGCGCGCGCCGCGGGCGCCGACGTGACACCGGTCCACGACAAGGCGGACGTCCCCGCGGTGGTCGCGGGAATGACGAAGCCCGGCGATCTCGTTCTCACCATGGGCGCGGGCGACGTCACGGACCTCGGCCCGCGCATCCTGGACCGTCTCGCGTAGTGGATAGGGGCTGAGCAACATGTCGTACGACGTCGAAAAGCCGGACGAGCAGTGGCGTGCGGAGTTGAACCCGGCCGAGTACACCGTTCTGCGCCAGGCCGCCACGGAGCCCGCCTTCACCGGTGAGTACACCGACACCAAGACGACGGGCGTCTACTCCTGCCGCGCCTGCGGCGCCGAACTCTTCACCTCCACCACGAAGTTCGAGTCCCACTGCGGCTGGCCCTCCTTCTACGACCCGAAGGACACCGACGCCGTGGAACTGGTGTCCGACCGGTCCCACGGGATGGTGCGGACCGAGGTGCGGTGTGCTCGGTGCGGGTCGCATCTTGGACATGTGTTCGAGGGGGAGGGGTATGCCACCCCGACGGATCAGCGGTACTGCATCAACAGCATCTCGTTGCGGCTGACGCCGGACGAGGGCTGATCCGACGGCGTCGCGGCGTCAGTCGCCCGGGCACGGTGACGTGTCCCGGGCGAGACGCAGGCGCGGGGCCGTGCGCTGGGCGGGGCTGTAGGGGCCGGGTGCCGTGGAGCAGAGGGTGTCGTGCGGGCGGCAGCCTCTCCGGGACGTCGCTCCGCGCAAGGCATGCGGTGAGGGCTTCGTCGGCGTACGAGGTGAGCGCTTCGGGCGTCATCGGGGCCCGTAACGGGACCGCTCGGCTCAGGGACGCGACGGTGACCGGTCGGTCCGGGCGGCTGCCGTCGCCTTCCTGGACGACGTGGGCGCAGGTGCACACCAGCCGTTCGCCGACGAGGAAACCCGCTCCCGCGACCGCCCCGTCCGGGTCGAACACCCGCGCGGCGCCCCGTTCGTAGCGGGCCTCGGGAGGGGGAAGACCGTCAGACCTCACCGGATCCGTCCCGTCCACCCGTCGTGTCCCCTTCCACGCCCACGGTGAAGTGCGCCTCCGCGACGGTCCTGGCAAGCGCCACACCGGCCTCGGCGGTCACCTTCACCCCGAACTCCAAGGTGATCCGGTCGGGCCTGCGCGGCACCGGACGCGTCGGCGGGCGCATGCCGAGGGGCGGACGGCGTGGCGGTTCCACGCGCAGCAGCGAGCCGTCGTCGAGTTCGATCGAGGCCTACGAGCGTGCCCCGGGTGTTGACTTCGCGAGGCTTCCCGGTCCGGTGACTGGTACGCCGTCGGGCGCACGGTCTCTGCGCATGGGGCGCTGAACGGGCCTGGTTCGGGGCGTAGTTGCTTGACGGGGGTGTGGTCACGCGGCCGGGGCTCTGGTAGGGCGGGACTGCGGAGGTGCCCAGGTTCACGATCGGGGGAGGGCGCGATGACCGCTTTCGTACGGCCCATGATTCTGGTGCGAGGCTTCGGCGGACCGGATGTCGGTGGTGTTCGGCGCAATGCCTACCAGGGCTTCAACGAAGGGACCGTGTATCCCAGTCGTCGCGGCGAGAACTTCATCTACGAGGGCTTCGTGCTGCGGGCGTTGAAGTATCTGGAGCATCCCTACCGGGACGCCACCAACGTCGTCGGCTACTACACCCGACCGCTGCCCGCACCGCCGGGTGAGTGGGGCTGGGACGACGATCTCCTGTCCGGGAGCGTGGTCCTCGATCCGGGCATGGCGGAGCGTGTGCTGCGCGACGGCGTGGACGGAACGCTGTGGATCTACCGCTACTACGACCTCGAACCGAGGACGATCGAGGGATACGGGGCGGGGCTGGTACGCCTGATCGACATCATTCGGCGCGCCGCCGCCCGGAACGGCGGTGGCGGGGAACCGTTCCCGGGTGTCGACATCGTGGCGCACAGCATGGGAGGGCTCGTCGTACGGGCCGCGCTCCGGCAGATGAGCGCCGCCCCGGCGGGGGAACCGCGCCCGGGGGAACTGGTCCACCGGATCGTGACGCTCGGTACCCCGCACCGGGGCATCGCCTTCCAGGTGCTGCCGCGCGCACTCGTGGAACACGTGCCCGGGGTGGCCGAGGCGGCGGACGAACTCGCGGCGTTCGATCCGGGGAGCACGGAGTTCAGGCGCTGGAACGACTGGTTCCCCGTCGAGCGCGTCCTGACCGTGGTGGGGACGGACCACCGCAGTTTCGGGGTCGCTATCGCCTCGGTGGCGAACCGGATCGTGAGTCTGACCGACGAAGGCACCCTGGTCCACAACCGCAGTGACGGACTGGTGAAGCAGGCGGCGGCCCAACTACCGGGCGCGCCAAGGACGTTCGTGCACAAGTGCCACGGCGGGCCGGACTCCCTCATCACCTCGCGCGAGGCGTTCGAGATCGCCATGAGGTTCTTCCACGGCACCCACCATGTGCGGCTGCACCTCGAATCGGCGGAAGTGCTGCGCGGGAAGGATTTCTTCGGCCGCAGCGAGTTCTACTTCGGGGTCTCTGTGAAACCGAGGGGAGTCGACTTCGATCTGTTCCATCAGAGTCCCGAGGCGGAGAACTGCTACGGCCCGTTCCACTCGGACCGCCTCACCGATGGACCGCCCCCTCTGGAAGCGGAGTTGAACGAGTCGCTGTCGGCGGCGGGAGACCGGACCACCGGCTGGGCCGGGCCCGGCCGGCTGATCTGGGAGGGCTGGGTCGACCGGACCGTTCGGCCCGCGACCGCGGACGGGGCAACGGGCCTGGTGTTCCGCCTCGACGTGTACCTCGGTGAACGGGACTCGTTCGGGATCGGATTCTCGGACAACGTCGTCTTCCGCAAGCAGTACTACCTCCAGCTGCTGACGGACGACGGCGACGAGCCCGCGCTGTATCTGCACACGGGCGAAGGACGCCTCGCGGACACCAGGGAGGAGTTGGAGGCCGCCACCCGCGTCGAATCGGAGGGCGTGGTCCGGGCCGCCGGATCGGGGCTGGACGGCACGTGGCGCTTCCCGATCAAGGGCACCGGATTCGAGGCCACCCTGGCGGTGACGTTCACGGAGGAGCCCGAGTCCGCGAAGGAGTAGGGAAGAACCAGGGAAGGACCAGGGAGTCCAGGGAGTCCAGGGACGTCAGCCGGTGAAGCCCAGCTCGCGCAGCGACTTGTCGATACGTGCCCGGTGATTCGCCTCCCAGGTGTCCAGTGATTCCTCCGCCTCCTGGGCGAGCTTCGCCCGCGCCGCCGTGAGGATCTCCTCCCGGCGGGCCGCGGGTGTGACGACGACGCCCTCCTCGTCGGCGACCACGATGTCGCCGGGGTGGATCAGGACGCCGCCGACGTGGACCGGTTCGCCGAGGGTGCCGAGCTTCTTCTTGGTGCCGGGGATCGGGATGACTCCGCGGGCGAAGACCGGGAAGGCGGCCTCGCGGACCTCGGCGAGGTCGCGGACGAGGCCGTCGACCACGAAGGCGGCGATGCCCCGGCGCCGGGCCACGGCACAGACGTTGCCGCCGGCCAGGGCGTAGTCCAGGTCGCCCGACTCGACGACGACGACCGAACCGGGCTCGGCGCGATGGATGGCGGCGTGCAGCATCAGGTTGTCGCCCGGCTCGCAGCGCACCGTGTACGCGGGGCCCGCGACGCGCGGCGCGTCCCACAGCGGGCGGATGCCGATGTCCATGACCTGGGCACGGCCCAGCAGGTCGGCGAGGGTGGTGGGGGGAAGGTCCTGGAAGGCGTCGGTGAATGTGGTGTCCATCGTTCCATTCGACCCGGAATCCGTCGTAGCGCTCAAGATCGAGCGGGGTAAAGAGCTCCCCCGAAAAGTTGCCCGGCGTCCCGAGTCGTGCCGTCATGGACGGGGGATCACGGAGTCTGGGAGCACGTATGACCGACGTGGCGATGTCCGGCGACGACCGTCCTACCGCCGCCGCCTGGCGCAACCTCGTGGTGGCCACCGTCGGGTTCACGCTCACCTTCTGGGCGTGGAACCTGATCGCCCCGCTGGCCGCAGAATTCGACGACGAACTGCACATGTCGTCGTTCGCGCAGTCCGAACTGGTCGCCATCCCCGTGCTGGTCGGTTCCCTCGGACGGGTGCCGGTCGGCGCGCTCACCGACCGCTACGGGGCGCGGGTGATGTTCCCCCTGGTCAGCGCCCTGACGATCGTGCCGGTGCTGCTGCTCGTCCCGGCCCATGACTCCTACCTGGCCCTGATCGCCGTCGGCTTCGTGCTCGGCCTCGGCGGCACGACGTTCGCCATCGGCGTCCCGCTCGTCAACTCCTGGTTCCCGCCCAAGCAGCGGGGCGCGGCGCTCGGCGTCTTCGGCATGGGAATGGGCGGCGTCGCCCTGTCCGGCTACTTCACGCCCCGCATGTACCGGCACAGCGAGAACCTGCCCTTCGTCGTCCTGGCGATCGCCCTCGCCGTCTACGCCGTGCTCGCCTACTTCCTCATCAACGACCGCCCCGACCGGCCCATCCCGTCCACCCCGCTCACCACGCGCCTCGGCCAGGCCGGCCGGCTGCGGGTGACCTGGGAGCTGTCCGCCCTGTACGCGATCGGGTTCGGCGGCATCGTCGCGTTCGGCGTCTATCTGCCCACGTATCTGAAGACCTGGTACGAGCTCGACGCCACCGACGCGGGCACCAGGGCCGCCGGATTCGCCCTGGTCGCGGTGGTGTTCCGGCCGATCGGCGGGTGGCTTTCGGACCGGATCCACCCGGCCGTGGTCACCGCCTGGGCGCTGGGCGCGGTGGCGGTCCTCGGTGTCGTCCAGGCCTTCGACCCGGCCCTGATGCCGGGCGCCACGATCTGTCTCCTGGTGATGGCGGCCGCCCTCGGTGCCACCAGCGGCGCGGTGTTCGCCCTGGTCGCCCGGGTCACCCCGCAGCCGCAGGTCGGCAGTGTGACCGGCATCGTCGGCGCGGTCGGCGGCCTCGGTGGCTTCGTCCCCCCGCTGGTCATGGGCGCGGTCTACAGCGCCAAGGACTCCTACTCCATCGGCTTCATGCTCCTGTCCGACCTCGCCCTGGCCGGCTGCGTCTACGCCTACGGCCGGATGCGCGAGGCGGGCCGCACGGCACCGACGCGGTCGGCGCCCGAGAAGGAGCGGATCGCCGGCTGAGGCGGGTCCGGGCGGGCGGCCCCGCCCCACGGGCCACGCGATGTGTGGTGAATCAAACTATCCATCATGATGTTGACTTCCGGCTGAATCAGCCAGAAGAATCCGGATGTGACCCCTTCAGCGCTCCCGGCCTCCGGTCCCGTCCTCCCGTCCGACCTGGACGAGGCGGCGCACCGCTGTCTCGTCGCCGGGTTCGACGGCACGACCACGTTCCCCGACACCCTGAAACGGCTGGTCGACCGAGGTCTGGGCGGAGTCATCCTGTTCACCCGCAACGTGCGGGACGCGGAGCAGGTCCGCGAGCTCACCGACGCGCTGCGGGCGATACGGCCGGATCTGCTGGTGGCCATCGACAACGAGGGCGGCGGCATCGGACACCTGGTGGGCGCGGGCGCGCCCGAGGTGCCCGGCTCCTACGCCCTCGGCGTCGCCGACGACCCCAACCTCACCGCACGCTGCGCCGACGCACTCGCCGGGCATCTGGCCACCCTCGGCATCAGTGTCTCGTACGCCCCCGTGGCCGACCTCCAGCACCTGCCGAGCAACCCGATCGTGCGCACCCGCTCCTTCGGCGCCGGCCCCGAGGTGGCCGCCAGGCACCTGCGGGCCTGGATCACCGCCACCGAGGCGCGCTCCATCGCCTCCTGCGCCAAGCACTTCCCGGGCCACGGCGGTACCGACACCGACAGCCACCACGGCATCGCGGTCGACCCACGGCCGTACGACGCACTCCGCGCCGACCTGGAACCGTTCCGTGCCGCCGTCGCCGCGGGGGTGCCGATGCTGATGAGCGCGCACGTCG
Source organism: Streptomyces sp. NPDC002817 (assembly GCF_053592055.1). Taxonomy (NCBI): domain Bacteria; kingdom Bacillati; phylum Actinomycetota; class Actinomycetes; order Kitasatosporales; family Streptomycetaceae; genus Streptomyces; species Streptomyces sp. NPDC002817. Next base: position 147,718 of record NZ_JBSFUY010000024.1, on the reverse strand, counting down.
TCTTCCCGGCACTGGACGCCAACCGGCCCGCCACCCTCAGCCGCCGCATCCTCGGCGACCTGCTCCGGCACGACCTCGGCTTCGACGGCGTCCTGGTCAGCGACGCCCTGGAGATGAAGGCGATCGCCGACGAGTACGGGGAGGCGGCCGGGGCGCGTATCGCCCTCGCGGCCGGGGCCGACCAGGTCATCGTCGCCGTACCGGACCTGGAGGTCACGCTCGCCTGCCGGGACGAGGTCCTCGACGCGCTGGGCTCCGGCGTGCTGCCGCAGGAGCGGGTGTGGGAGGCGGCGGAACGGGTGCGGCGGCTCGCCGAGCGGTACGCGACGCCGACCGAGAAGGTCGCCGCGTGGGACACCGATGCCGGGCTGGAGGCGGCACGCCGGGCCGTGCGCGGCCAGGGAGCGCCGTCCGCGGTGCGCGGCGCTCATGTCGTCGACCTGTTCCCGCACCCGCACCCCGCGCTCAACTGGGGCGGCGAGGACCTGCTCGCCGAGGTCCGTGCCCTCGACCCCACGGCCGTGGGCACGGCGGTCGCCGGTGAACCCGAGGACCCGGCCGCCCTGGCCGACGGGATACTGACCCGCGAACGGCCCCTCGTCGTCGCCACCTGCGACGCCGGGCTCCACCCCTGGCAGGCCCGGCTGCGCGACACCCTCCTGGCCCGGCGGCCCGACGCGGTACTGGTGGACACCGGGCTGCCGGAGGGCGGTGCGCTGTGCTCCTACGGGCGGGGACGGGTGAACCTGCGGGCGGTGGCGGAGGTGCTCACCGGAAGGTGATCAGGACCGGTCGTGGGAAGCCGGTCAGGACGGTCGTACGACCTCCTTGATTCCCCTCGCGGCCAAGTACCCCTCGTCCTCGGCCCGTTCGGCCAGGACGACCGCCGGGCGCACCCCTTCCGTGCGCAACCGCATCCACTCCTCGAAGTACTCCCCGCCCGGGCCCGACACGGACCGGGTGCCCGGCGTGCAGTCCAGCAGCAGGGCGGTGTCGCGGGGCCGGGGCGTGTGCGGCTCCTTGATCGCCTCCGCGAGCGCCTCGGCGATCGGCTTGGGGCGGCCGGCCGAGTCGAACAGGCCCAGGGTGTACTCGAGTTCGGGGAAGTCGGCGAGGGAGCGGTCCACGTCGTGGGAGCACCACCAGGTCACGCCCCACAGTCCCTCGCAGTCGGCGGAGTTGCGGACCGTCGCGCGGGCGAACTCCGGGGCGTCGGCGGCCGGGATGTGCGGTTCGGGGGCGCCCGTCTCCTGGACCCACACCGGGCGTGTCGGATCCTCGGCGTAGGCCTTCGCCAACTCGGTGCCGTACTCGGCGAGATGGCGCACCTGCGGGGAGCGGGGGCCGTAGCGGCGGGCGCAGTCGCCGGAGAACACCCAGGGGTGGACCGTGGTCAGATCGCCCTTGCGGGCCGAGGCCTCGGGGGTGAAGGGGTGGTCGTCGCCGTACCAGGCGGCGTCGTACGCGGAGTGGGTGACCATCCCCTGCTCGCCGAGTCCGTCGCGGGCGGCGGCCAGGAGGGTGTCGAGGTAGTGGTCCACCTCGGCGGGGGTCACCGGGTTGTGCTCGACCAGGTTGTTGAGCTCATTGCCGAGCTGGAGGCCGAGCAGGTGGGGGCGGCCGGACAGGGCGCGGCCGAGGGTGCGGAGCAGGTCCGCCTGGGCCTCGATGGCGTCCGGGTCGGTGAAGACGTTGCGGTGGTGCCAGCTGCGGGTCCACTCCGGGTAGAAGTCGAAGCTCGACAGATGGCCCTGAACGCCGTCGACGAGGACGTCCAGGCCGGCCTCGCCCGCCAGATCGACGAGTCGCACCAGCTGATCGACGGCGGTGGTGCGGACGAGGGTCCGGTTGGGCTGGAGCAGTGGCCAGAGGTGGAAGACACGGACGTGGTCGAGCCCCAGGCCGGCTATCTGCTCCAGGTCCTCGCGGGCGTGCGCCGGGTCGAAGTCCTGCCAGGCGTGGAACCAGCCGCGGCGGGGCGTGTAGTTGACGCCGAAGCGGAGCGTACGGATGGGATCCTCCTCGGGTTCGGTGCACGTCGGCTCTTGTCCTGCGCGAATGTATCAACCACCATAGTCAGTGATGGGCAATGATTTGAACCAGAACTTGGCAGACTCGGGCGACGCGCGGCACGACCTCGTCGTCGGTCTCGACGCGGGCGGCACCCGCACCCGGGCGATGTGCGCGTCCGCCGCGGACGGCCGGCTGCTGGGCGAGGGCTCGGGAGGTCCGGGCAACGCTCTGACGGTCCCGGAGCCGCAGCTCACCGACCATCTGACCGAGGCGATCGCCGCGGCGGTGCCGGAGCCGGAGCGGGGCCGGGTCGTCGCCGTGGCCGGCGGATTCGCGGGCGCGACGGGGACGTCGGAGGACGACCCCGGGTACGTCCACGCCCGGTCCGCGCTCACCGGGGCCCTTCGACGGCTGGGCGTCCCGCCCGGGCCGGTCGCCCTCTGCAGCGACATCGAGGCCGCCTTCGCCTCCGCGCCCGGCACTCCGGCCGACGGCCTCGCCCTGGTCGCCGGCACGGGTGCCGTCGCCATGCGTATCGCCGGGCGCCGGGCCACGACCACGGTGGACGGCGACGGCTGGCTGCTGGGCGACGACGGCAGTGGGTTCTGGATCGGCCGGAGCGCGGTGCGGGCGGCGCTGCGGATGGCGGACGGGCGGGGGCCGGGGACCGGGCTGGCGGTGCTGGTGGGGCGGGCTTTCGGGGTGCCGGACGGGGTGCTGCCGGGTGGGAGTGGGGCGCCGGGTGGTGGGGCGCTGCCCGGCGGTGGCGTGATCCCGGACGGGCTCGGTGACCCCGAGGGGTCGGGTGGCACTGGGGTGTCGCGTGGCGGGGGCGGCCTCTCGGCGGGCGGCGGGGTGGCGTCGTACGACGGTGGCGGCCCCGGCGTACCGGACTGGCCCCTCGTCCATCGCGAGGCCTACCGCGCGCATCTGCTCCCCGCCGTCATGACCGATCCCCCGATCCGGCTGGCCCGCCTGGCCCCGCTGGTCGTCGAGGCGGCCCGCAAGAAGGACGCCGTGGCGGTGGGCATCCTCGACGAGGCGGCCGACCAACTGACGGATACCGTACGGGCCTTGGTGCCCCGCGCGGGCGAACCGCTCGTCGCCACCGGCGGTCTGCTCGGCCCGGAGGGCCCCCTCACCGAACCTCTGACCATCCGCCTGCACGCCCTCGGCCTGACCCTCGACTGGGTGGCCGACGGCTGTCGGGGCGCCGTGGCCCTGGCCCGGCTCGCACACGGGGGCGGTGGACGATGAGGGGCCCTCTCGCCTCGCGATGCTCTCGCCGGCTCCGTGCAAGGTGGGGGTGGGCGTTGAATCGGTCTCAGTGGCCTGGTGCTCTCGCCGGCTCCGTGCAAGGTGGGGGTGGGCGTTGAATCGGTCTCAGTGGCCTGGTGCTCTTGCCGGCTCCGTGCAAGGTGGGGGTGGGCGTTGAATCGGTCTCAGTGGCCTGGTGCTCTTGCCGGCTCCGTGCAAGGTGGGGGTGGGCGATGAACCAGCCTCAGCCCCCTGCTGCCCTCGGCCGCCCCGCGCACGGCGGAGGCAGTCGATGAGTGAGCCCCTCTACCGCGACCCCACCGCCCTCCTCGACGCCCGCGTCCATGACCTCCTCGCCCGCATGACCCTCCCCGAGAAGGTCGGCCAGCTCAACCAGCGCATGTACGGCTGGGACGCCTATCGCCGTACCCCCGACGGAAGTTACGAACTCACCGACGCCCTGTACGCGGAGACCGAGCGCTTCGCCGGACTCGGTGCGCTCTACGGGCTCCAGCGCGCCGACGCCTGGTCCGGCGTGGACCACGGGAACGGGCCCGGCGCCGAGGACGCTGCGGCCCTCGCCGAGCTGGTGCAGCGGCATGTCGTCGAGCGGAGCCGGCTCGGTATCCCCGTGCTGTTCGTCGAGGAGGTGCCGCACGGGCTCATGGCCCTCGACGGCACGGTCCTGCCTGTCAACCTGGCCGTCGGCGCCACCTGGGATCCCGAGCTGTACGAGCGGGCCGCCGCGCACGCCGCCGCCGAACTCCGCGCCAGGGGCGGCCATGTCGCCCTCGTCTCGGCCCTCGACATCGCCCGCGACCCCCGCTGGGGCCGTACAGAAGAGTGCTTCGGCGAGGATCCCCACCTCGCGGCACGGCTCACCGAGGCGCTCGTGCGGGGCATGCAGGGCGACGGGCGCGAGTACTTCGCCGCCGACAAGGCCCCCGTCGTCCTCAAGCACTTCGCCGGACAGGGTGCCACCGTCGGCGGCCGCAACTCCGCGGAGTCCGAACTCGGCCTGCGGGAACTGCACGAGATCCACCTCCCCGCCGCCCGTGCCGGCGTCCGGGCCGGAGCGGCCGCGGTCATGGCCGCGTACAACGAGGTCGACGGCATGCCGTGCTCGGGGAATCGCACCCTGCTGACCGAACTCCTGCGGGACGACTGGGAGTTCGACGGACTGGTCATGGCGGACGGCCTCGCCGTGGACCGGCTGGCCCGCATCACCGGGGACAAGATCTCCGCGGGCGCCCTCGCCCTCAACTCCGGTATCGACCTGAGCCTCTGGGACGAGGGCTTCACACATCTGGAGGAGGCCGTCGAGCGGGGGCTGGTCGAGGAGTCGGTGCTCGACGTCGCCGTCGCCCGCGTCCTGCGGCTCAAGTTCCGGCTGGGACTGTTCGACGGACAGCGCACCACACCCCCTCCGCCGACCGGAGGCAGGGAGATCAGCATGGATCTCGCCCGGGCGGCCGTCACACTCCTCGACAACAAAGGGATGCTGCCGATCCCGGCCACCGTCTCCCGTATCGCCGTGATCGGGCCCCAAGCCGCCACCACCGCCCACCAGTCGGGCGACTACACCGCCCCACAGCGCCCCGGCACCGGCAGCAGCGTCCTCGACGGACTCCGCCGGCTCGCCCCGCCCGGCGTGGACATCCGGCACGCCCGCGGCTGCGCTCTCACCGGCGACGACCTCGCCGGCATCCCCGAGGCCGTCGCCGCGGCCGCCGCCTCCGACGTGGCCGTGCTGGTCCTTGGCGGCAGCAGCGCACGCACCCCCGACACCGAGTTCGACGCCAACGGGGCGGCGCGCAGGGCGGTTTCGGAGATGACCTGCGGCGAGGGCGTCGACCTGGCCGATCTGCGGCTGGGCCCCGCCCAGTACCGGCTGCTGGACGCGGTCGTCGCAACGGGCACGCCCACGGCGGTCGTTCTGATCCAGGGCCGCCCGCATGTCGTCCCCGACGCGGCCGGTGCGCTGCTCACGGCCTGGTACCCGGGGCCGTGGGGCGGCGAGGCGATCGCCGAGGTGCTGCTCGGACTCGCGGAACCCACCGGCAGGCTCCCCGTCTCCGTCCCGCGCTCCGCCGCCCAACTCCCCGTCTACTACAACCACAAGGACACCGAGTACGGCGGCTACGTCGACGAGAGCGCGGAGCCGCACCACTCCTTCGGGCACGGACTGTCGTACACGAGCTTCGCGTACGGCACACCCCGGATCGCCGACGGGACCGTGACGGTCGACGTCACCAACACGGGGGAGCGGTACGGGCGTTCGGTCGTGCAGGTCTATCTCAGGCGTCTGATCACGTCCACCTGGCCGCGCACCCTCGAACTGTGCGCGTTCCAGGGGGTCGGCCTGGCACCGGGCGAGCGCCGTACGGTCGTTCTGCCGCTGTCGATGGGGGAAGCCCGGACCGACTCCGCCGAGATCCGTGTCGCGGAGTCGGCCCGGGCGGCTCTGCGTGCCGTGCCGATCGTGCTGGACATGCGGGGCGTCAGAGCTTGACGGCCCCGGACGAGACGCCCTTGTAGAACCACCGCTGGGTGATCACGAACAGCACCAGCACCGGGATCACCGAGATGACGGATCCGGCCATGACCATCCGCTGGTCGTAGCCGAACGACGAACTCTGCAGACGCGAGAGCCCCAGCGTCAGCGTCATGTTGCTTTCCGAGCGCAGCACGATCAGCGGCCAGAGGAAGTCGTCCCAGGCGCTGATGAAGGTGTTGATGACCACCACCAGGATCGCGCCCCACGCGGACGGCAGATACAGGTGCCGGAAGCGCTGCCACTCGTTCGCGCCGTCGAGCATGGCCGAGTCCTCGATCTCACGCGGGACGGCGAGGAACGCGGCGCGCATGAGCAGGACGTTGATGGCGCCGACGAAGCCGGGCAGCCAGACGCCGGCCAGGCTGTCGACCAGGCCGAGGTCGCGGATGCTCAGGAACAGCGACACCATGATCGACTCGAACGGGAACATCATGGAGGCGATCAGCACCACCCAGACCGCCTTGCGGCCCTTCCAGCCCGGCTTGGAGAGCATGTAGCCGGCCGTCGTGGAGAAGACCAGCTGGCTGGTGACCGACAGGGCGACCACGATCAGGCTGTTCTTGATGTACGAGGCCACCGGGACCTGTTCGAAGACCGTGCGGTAGGCGCGCAGGGTCGGGTCGTGCGGCAGGAGGGTGGCGTCGGCGCCGAAGACGTCCTCGCTCGTGCTCTTCAGGGAGGCCAGCAGCTGCCAGACCAACGGGCCCACGGTGAGGCCGAGCACGAGGAACAACAGCAGATAGCGGACGACCAGTTCGCGCGGGCGGCCGTAGTCCCGCCAGCGTGGCAGCAGGCGCCGGCGCGTGGCCGGAACAGCGGTCGTCACGACTCGTCCTCCTTCGTCAGGCGCTGCGCCAGCAGGGTCAGCCCCAGCGTCAGCAGGAACAGGGCCACGCTGACGGCGGAGCCGTAACCGGCGTTGCCGGTGATGGGGTCCAGGCCGACGTCCCGGATGTAGAACGGCAGGGTGCGGTCGGCGCCGCCGGGGCCGCCGGTGGAGCTGCCGAGCATGTAGATCTCGGTGAACACCCTGAGCGATCCGATACCGGTGAGCGTGCCGACGAGCATCATGGCCTGCCGTACGCCGGGCACGGTGATGTGCCAGAAGCGGCGGACCGAGCCGGCGCCGTCCATGGCCGCCGCCTCGTGCAGTTCCTTCGGTACGTTCCCGAGCGCGGCCAGGTAGAAGACCATGTACCAGCCGAGGCCCTTCCACAGCGTCAGGCCCATCGCGGACAGCAGGATCAGCCACGGGTCGGACAGGAACGGGATCGCCGACCGGATCAAGTGGGCTTTCTCGAGCCAGGTGTTGACCAGTCCGTCGTCGGCGAGCAGCCACTGCCAGCTCAGACCGACGACCACGCTGGAGGCCAGCACCGGTGTGTAGAAGGCCGAGCGGAAGAAGCCGATGCCGGGGAGGTTCTTCTCCACCAGGACCGCCAGAAGCAGCGGCAGCAGGACCATCAGCGGGACGACGATCACGGCGTACAGGATGCTGTTGCGCGTTGCCAGCCAGAAGTCGGAGTCGTCCAGCATCCGCGTGTAGTTGTCGAGCCCGACGAAACTCGCGGCGCCGCCGAGTGGCTTGGCGTCGGTGAACGACAGCAGGAGCGTGTTGAGGAACGGGAACACGCCGAACACCACCGCGCAGACGATCGCGGGGGCCGTCCACAGCCAGGGCAGCCACCAACGGCGGTACATCGCCGCCCCGTTGGCGCCGGCCACCGGGCCCGGCAGCAGGGCCCGGAGTCGGGAGGGTTTCGCGCCCGGAGCGGAGGGGGTGCGCTCCGCGCCGGACACGGACACCGGCTTCGTGATCTGAGCCGTCACGGTCAGCCCGCCTGCTTCAGCAGCTCGTCGGCCTTCTCCTGGGCGTCCTTCACCGCGTCCGCCGCGCTCTTCTTGCCCTGCATGGCCAGCTGCACCTGGGAGACGATCGCGTTCTGCACGGCCGGGGAGAGGTTGGTCTGGTTGGTGTCGGCCGTCTTGAGCTGGTCGGCGACGAGCTTGCGGGCCTGGGAGAACGGGTCGCTGCCGGTGGCGTTCTGGAAGAACGGGTCGCTCAGCGACTCCGTGGTGGTCGGGAAGATCACCACGGCCGGGTCCTTGCACCAGGCCGTCTGGTTCTCGGCGTTGGTGAGGAACTCCGCGAACGACAGTGCCGTGGCCGCGTGCTTGCTGGTCGCGGCGACCGAGATGTACTGCGGGGCGCCGGCGGAGGCGCGGCCGAGCGCGTCGTAGGGCTGCTGGCCGACGGCCGTCTTGTCGTAGACCGACGGGCTGTTCTGTTTCACGAACCGCACGAAACTCGGGTTCGTCGAACCGTAGGCCACCTTGCCCTGGCTGTAGAGCGTGGACGGGTCGTTGCTGGAGGACAGCGAGTCCTTCGGCATCGCGCCCGCCTTGTAGAGCTTCGCCATCCACGCGACCCACTGGGTGGTGCGCGGGTCGTCGGCGAAGACGGCGGACTTGCCGTCGGTGGAGAGGACCTTGATGCCCATCTGGTCGAAGTCGGCGGGGATGCGCCAGATGGGGTTGGCCATCGTCGCGAAGTACTTGCCGTCGGAGGCCTTGGCGATCTTCTCGTAGTCGGCGAAGAGCCCGAAGATGCTCGTCGGCGGCTTCGCCGGGTCGATGCCCGCCTTCTCCAGCAGGTCCTTGTTGTACGTCAGGAGGACACCGCCGGTGTACCAGGGCAGCGTGGTGTGGATCGCCTTGCCGTCGGCGTCGTTGAAAGTACTGGACTTCCAGAACGACGGGACGAAGGGCTTGGACGCGTCGGGGTCCTTGGTGCCGACGTTGAGCAGGTAGCCGGCCTTGGTGAGGGCCGTGGCCGTCGGCGCGTTGACGTTGATGACGTCCGCCAGCGTGCAGGCCTGGGCGTCGGCGACCGTGCGGCTGGTGAAGGTGTTGTCGCCCGGGTCGTCGATCCACTTGACCTTGGCGCCGGGGTGGGCCTTCTCGAAGTCGGCGATCACTCCGTTGAAGAAGTCCCCGAAGTCTTTCTTCAGGTTCGTCGTCTGGAAGGTGATCGTGCCGTTGACGTCCCCGGTCAGCTTGCCCGACCCGACGTTGCCCTTGTCGACCTTGCAGCCGCCGGCCGTGGCGTCCCCGTCGTCCGAACCGCCGCCCGACAGGCCGCAGCCGGCGGCGGTCAGCGACAGAACGGCGAGACAGGTCAAGGTGCGGGTCAGTCTCTTTGCACGCATGTGATGGGCCCTCCTGCGACCGGGCGAGTCAGGGATGTGGCTGGTTCAATCAACCAACTTTGACTCCGATTGATGAAAAGGTGGACCAGAATTCATCGGAGGTCAATGCTTTGCCGTGTTGCTTTTCGGTTCCGTGGTGGTTCCGTGCGGCGTCAGCAACCCGATCAGTGCCGGTGCTCGTGGTCCGGGTGCGAGGGGTCGCCGGGGTGCTCGTACCCCGGTGCGTACACGACGTCGGCCCGTGCTCGGTCCAGCCAGTCGAAGAAGGCGCGACGACCCGCCGCGCGGCGCAGTTCGAGGATGATGCCCTCGCGGGCCTGGGCGTACGGGAGGAGGTCCGACGTCTCGTGGAAGGGGTCGGCGCCGCGGGTCAGCTCCGCGGGGGTGAGGAAGCGGTCGCGGTTGCGGTCGTAGTAGTCGTACGCCGCCTCCTCGGGGATCTGCTGCTCGCGTTCCAGTTGTTCGAGGAGGGTGCGGGCGGCCTGGGAGTGGGCCAGGGCGACTGCGACGATGCTGCCCAGGTCGGCGACGTCGCGCTCCTCGGGGAGGGCCGTGATGGGTCGTCTTTCGGGTGCGGCGGCGTCGTGGCTGGTCGCGCCCCGCGGCGGAGCCGCTGATGGATACAGCCCCGCACCCCTAGGGCTGCGCTGCGCGCAGGCCCTTTGGGCGAGTTCGTCTATCACCACGACTTGTGTTGCCCACCGCCTTCGTTGTCGCTCGGCCCGAGCCAGGGCATCTGGCCGGGTCGCTCGGTCGCGGGCCGGGACAATCTCCAGAATGGCGTCCACGCGGTCCTTGGGGACCGGTCTGCCGAGTACCTGTGCCGCGTATTCCTCTGTCACGGTTTCACCTCCAGTTCCACGGCCTCCGTGTACGCCACGCAGCCGTGCCAGCCCACTTTTGCCATCAGCCAGTACGAACCCGGTGGCACCGCCGAGCCGTCCACGTCGATCACGCACTCGGTCTCCGCCCCGCCGGCCACGGTGAAGCCCTGGACGCCCGGTCCGATCCCGGGCCATGTGCCCCAGGAGGACACCGCCCAGAGGGTGCCGCTGACGGGGCCCCGGGTGGTGTTGCGCAGGGTCACGGGGACGCGGGCGTGTTCGTCTCGCCGTACGACGATTCGGTCGACTCCCAGATGCGACACCAGCGTTGGACCTGTGTGTCCGTCCGGCACGTCGAGCGCCACCACGTCCTCGTACATCTGCCCGCCGTACGACAGCCGCGCGGCCAGCCAGTGTCGGCCGGGTTCGGGTTCGGGTGGCGGTGTCACCGTGACCTCGGTGAGGCTGAAGCCGCCGGGGCCGAGCGTGTACGGCAGTTCGGTGGGCTCGGTGGACCAGCCGGGAGGCACCTCGAAGGTCACCGTGCCCGACACCGGCGCGTCGGTGAGCTCCGAGCCGATCCGGACGGTCGCCGTGACGGGGCCGGAGACGGTGAGGGCGGTGGGGGAGACGTACACGGCGACCGGCATGTTGCCGCGCGGGGCGGGGCCGGAGTTGTGGAGCCAGTAGCGGGTGTGGACCGGCTGGGCGGGTTCGGCGGCGGCGACTCCGGGGTCCGGCGGAGTCTCCAGGGCGTCTGCGGGTGTGGCGAGGACGGTCGCCACCTCGAAGCCGGCCAGGTCGAGCTCCAGCATCCCGTCCGTACCCGGCGTGAGGGACTCTCCGGGCGCCTCCAGCACGTTTGCCCGGGCGCCCTCCGTCCACCCGCGGGGCCGCGACAGACGCGCCCGCACCGGACGGCCGTTCGCCTCGTGCACACGGACGACGACACCGCTGCCCGGGTCCGGCTGTGCCGTGCCGCCCCGGGCGAGCGGGGAGCCGGTCGGCTTGAGGGCGTCCAGCAACACCTCGCCCGCGGGCTCCAGTTGGAACAGGGAGCTGTTCCGGGGCAGGAACGCCTCCTCGGGCCTGGTCCGTAGCCGAGCGGTGAGGGGGCGGTTGAACTCGTGGCCGCGCTTGGGCAGTTGCCCCTCCCGCCAGTCGCCCTCGCCCGCGACGACCGCGTACTCGAAGGTGTGCGACCAGCGCTGGAGCTGGAAGGCGGACCCGTCGGGGGCCGTGCGGCGCGGGGGGTCGACCCAGATGCCGGAGGGCCAGCCGGTGCAGGAGCGCATGAGGGACATGTGGAGGTCGCCGGACGAGGTGACCACACAGCCGGGCGTGCCCCGGTTCAGGACCGAGAAACTCCGGCCGTCCCAGGCGTCGCCGGGCGGCAGGGCCTCGCCGCTGCCCGCCGCGGTGGCCGTGACGGTGAAGTCGTCCAGGTCGGCGACGAGGGCGTCGACCGCCTTGGCGTCGTTCGCACCGCCCGCCACGACGAGCAGCGGCAGCCGCTCCAGGTCCCGCAGATCGGCTCCCGGCACCCACTCCTCCCGCAGCGAGGCGCGCGGTGCGACCCACACGACCGCCACGTCCCTCTCGGCGAGCTGCCGTCGGAGTTCGCGGCCGGCGGCCGGGTCCCAGCCGAGGGCCTCGGCGACCACGGAGTTGCGGTCGGGGCCGCCGACGGCGATCCGGATGTCGGGGAGGTTGGAGTCGACCTCCAGGTCGCCGTAGCGGGGCCCGCCCGCGATGGTCGAGGTCGCGGTGACCCCGGCGCGGACGAGGGCGGCGGCGAGCCCGGCGCCCAGCTCACCGGCCACGTCCCAGTCGGGGTAGATCAGTTCGGCGACCCCGATCGAGCGGTGCCCGAGGAGCGCGCCGGAGCCGTCGTGCACGGCGACCCGCGCGGTCGACCCCAGCCCGAACCAGGTGTTGGCCGGGTTGTCCAGCGTCCACGGGAACTGCTCGCTGTCCACCTCCACGAACCCGAACCCGCGCCCGATCACCGCGTCCGCCACCTCGTGCACCGGCAGCCCGCCGCGCACGTCGGACGGCCAGCGCACCCGGATGAGCCGGTCGGCACCGTCGTACCCGTCGACGGTCGTGGAGACGTCGAGACGGTCGACGCCCTTCCAGAGGGTCAGCCGCTGTGTGCAGGTGAAGAGGCCGAGGTCGGCGCGGACCGTGACGCGCTGTCCGGCGGGGGAGTGCTCGACATCGATGTCGGCCCTGACGTCCCTGCTGCGAGCGGCAGTTGTGCCGGTCGGCGTGAGGTGCCAGGGGCCCTCGCCGAAGCGCGGGTGTCTCGAGTACTCCTCCTGCACGACGAGCTCGTTGCCGATGTCGCCGGCGCGCAGCAGTTCCCGGGCCCCTTCCTGAAGGGCCCGCAGGCTGCTGACGCCGCCGCCGCGCGCGGGGTCGACGGTCAGCTCGTAGAACTCGTTGCGGATCGTGGCCCCTTCGGCCGGCGTCCACGCGGAGACGGTGCCCTCGGCGAGCGGGACGGCCTTCAGGCCCAGTCCGGGCACGTCCGGTACGACGACGCTCAGCCGGCCGTCCTCCTCGCGCACGGCGGGCAGGGGGAGCCCGGTGCTCTCGTCGACCGGCAGGAGCCCCTCGTCCCGGACGCTCAGCACGTCCTTGCGCGTCCAGGTCGCGGAGTTGAAGACCACCAGGTCGGCGCCGTCGCCCGGCAGCGGGACGACCCGGTCCGCGAGGGCCTGCGTCGCGTCGGCGTGAACGGTCTCGGCGAGGTCGTACAACTCCCGCCAGCCGGTGAGGAGATCGATGTAGACCTGGTCCGACTCCGAACCGGTGATGGCGTCGTGGTGGGCGCCGTAGACGAGCTGCCGCCACGCCTTGTCGAGCGCCGCGTCCGGGTAGGGGTGCCCGGCGGTGAGGGAGGCGAGTGTCGCCCAGGCCTCCGCGTCGGCGAGGAGGCTCTCGCCGTACCGCTGGGCCTGCTTGGTGTCGATGTAGGAGACGTCCTTGCCGGTGTAGACCGGGTTCATGTCCCGGGTCTGCGGGGAGGCCTTGCGGCCCTCCGCCGCCAACTCCGCCCGAACGGCGGCGAAGAAGTCCCGGGGTATCCCGCTGATGAACCGCGGCCAGACGTAACGGGCGTTCCAGTCACGGTGGATGCCCATCACCCAGCGGCAGGGCGGCGCGTAGTCCCCGCCGACGGGCAGCAGGACGTTGCGCGTGAGCGCGACCTTCTTCAGGCCCTTGAACAGCTTGAGCGCGGCCTGTTCGGCCGCCGGCAGGGTGGGCGCGTTGTCGATCGCCCAGCCCGCGCCGTAGTGGTTGACCATGTACGCGGTGAGGATGCCGCGCCCCGAGGGGGCGATCCAGTCGAACTCGGCCGGGAACTGCATCCGTTGGGGATCCCGGGGCTCCTCACCGAACACGGAGAGTGTCGGCCCCCACTGGTGGAACGGCCCGCGCGCCCAGGAACTGGAGGTGACCCCGGCGTCCGCCATCAGCCCGGGGAACTGCGGATCGTGCCCGAACGCGTCCAGCTGCCAGGCGGTCTCGGGCGACGCCCCCATGATCCCGCGCTGGTATCCGTCGCCGTACAGCGCGTTCCGTACGGTGGCCTCGGCGCCGGTGAGGTTGGTGTTGGGCTCGTTGTAGGTGCCGCCCATGATCTCGACGCGGCCGGAGCGGATCAGCTGGCGCAGGAAGGCGCGCTCCTCCGGGAAGGCGTCCCAGTACGGCTTGAGGTAGTCGACCTCCGCGAGCACGAAGGTGTACGCCGGGTCGCGTCGCGCGAGGTCGCAGTGGGCGCGCACCAGGCTCATCCCGGACTGGCCGCGCGAGTCGAAGGTGCGGGCCGGCAGGCCGGAGGAGGCCGGGTCGTCGGCGACGTCCCAGGTCTCGGTGTAGGCGGCCTGGGTGTTCCACCAGACGGGGTCGTAGTGGAAGTGGCTGACCATGAACATGGTCCAGCCGGGCTCGGCGGCCGTGAACGGGGCGGTGTGCCGGTCGCTGTGCTCACCGTCGACGGCGACGACCGTGATCTCGTCGCCCTCGCCGGTCACGGGTATCTCGGCGCGTGCGGTGCCGTCGTCAGCCGTGGTGACCAGCGTCTCTCCGACACCGCGGAGACCGCCCGGGCCCTCGGCCGTGAGACGGACCGTGCGGCCGGGGACGTGGCTGATCTCGGCGACCACCACTTGGTACGGCTGCTCGACGGTTCCGACGAAAAGCTCGGTCGACTCGACAGAGGTGACGCGCATGGGTCTCCTACGAGGATGCTCGGCGGAGCACCATCCTGGCACCGCAGGGATGGTTCAAACAACCATCTACGCGTGTTCTCGGTGAATCATCTATGCAATATCACTGCCGTCAGCGGGTGCGCCGACCCTTCGCCGAGTGCTGCGGCACGATGTGGTCGGTCAGCGCCAGGGAGGCGCTCGCGCGCTGGTAGGAGAGCTGCGCGACCCGGACGTAGAGGCAGTCGAGCAGCACCAGGACGGAGTGGCGGCCGCCGATGCCGGTGAGGAAGTTGGTCTCCGAGGCGGACGAGACGAGCCGGATGTCGGCGGCCTTGGCGAGCGGTGAGCGAGGGTCGGAGGTGATCGCCACCGTGGTGGCGCCGCGCTCCTTGGCCAGCTCGAACGGCTCGATGGTCTCCCGGGTGGCCCCCGAGTGCGAGATGCCCACGGCGACGTCCGCCGGGGTGAGCAGGGCCGCGGACGTGACCGCGCCGTGCACCTCGGTCCAGCCGCGCACCGAGCAGCCGATACGGAACAGCCGGGTCTCGGTCTCCAGCGCCACGGCCCCGCTGCCGCCGGTGCCGTAGAGGTCGATGCGGCGGGCCCGGGCCATGGACTGGGCGGCGCGCTCGATCGCGTCGAGGTCGATCCGCTCGATGGTCTGCTGGACGGCCCGCAGGTCGGCGTTGCCCACGACCTGCACGACCCGCTCCAGGCTGTCGTCCGGGGAGATGTCCGGGCCGATCTCGGCGGTGCCCCAGTCGGAGACCTCGCCGCGGCCGTGCTCCTTGGCCAGCTCGATCAGCAGATGCTGATAGGAGTCCAGGCCGATGGCCCGGCAGAAGCGGGTCACCGTGGCCTGCGAGGTTCCGGTGCGGCGGCCCAGCTCGGCGGCCGAGCAGTGGGTGACGGCGGCCGGATCCTCCAGGATCAGCTCGCCGACCTTGCGCAGGGAGCCGGCCAGCCGGGGCAGCTCGGTGCGGATCAGTGTCGTGACGTCCGTCGGAGGCATGAGAAGAAGGTATCAGCCACCGTTCAGGCCACTGGGTGAATACCAGGACCGGAATCACGGGTGAGGCACGGGCGAGGCCGGGCCCGATGTGCGGGGCGATTGAATGCAGTGGCCATCCTATGGTTTATTGATTCACCGATGGAGATGTATAGGGTGGTTCAATCCATCAGTGGGGAGTGAGTGCCGCGTGTCCGTCGAGTCCGTCAGCGCCCAGGGCTTCGCGCAGCAGAGCCTGGCCGTCCTTCAGCAGATCACCGAGTCCGCCCGCGCCGACGTGGCCCGCGCCGCGGAACTGATCGCCGACTGCGTACGCGCCGACGGCGTCATCCAGGCCTTCGGTACCGGCCACTCCCAGGCCATGGTCCTCGAAGTCGCGGGCCGGGCGGGCGGGTTGGTGCCCACGAACCGACTGAGCATCGCCGACCTCGTCCTGTACGGCGGTGACGCCCCGTCCGTCCTCGACGACCCGCTCCTGGAGCGGCAGCCGGGCGTGGCAGCGCGGCTGTACGACCTCGCGGCCCCCCGCCCCCAGGACCTCTTCGTGATCATCTCCAACTCCGGCGTGAACAACGTCATCGTCGAGATGGCCCTCCACGCCAAGCAGCAGGGCCACAAGCTGCTGGCCATCACCTCCCTCTCCCACACCCATGCCGTCCCGGCCGGCCACTCCAGCGGCAAGAAGCTGGTCGACCTCGCCGACGTGGCCCTCGACAACGCGGCCCCGCGAGGGGACGCGCTGCTGGAGCTGCCGGGCGGGGGTGCGGTGTGCGCGTTGTCGACGCTCACCGGGGTGATGCTGGTGCAGATGGCGGTGGCGGAGGCGTCGGCTGTGCTGCTTGCCGCCGGTGAGCGGCCGCCGGTGTATGTCTCGGCCAATGTGCCGGGGGGCTTCGAGGGGAACCTGGAGCTGGAGAAGCGGTATGCGGGGCGAATCCGGCGTACGGCGAGCTGAAGAAGGTCGCGGGGGAACTGCGGGCCGGTGAGGGCTGGTCGCGCAGTTCCCCCGCGCCCCTGGGTGGGGAAGCGAGCCGCTACTTCGCCGGTACCGGAGTCAGGGTCACGGCCAGCGGATATGCGCCGGTCGTGAGTGGTGCCCCCGGGGCCCCGGTTGCTGTGTCGACCGGCACCAGTTTGTTTCCGTCGGCCGTCGTGACGTACGCCGTGCTGCCGCTCCAGTCCAGGCCCACGTCGAAGGCCGACCTGCCGACCGTGACCTTGGTGCCCGGGGCGCCGGTCACCGTGTCGACGGGCGTGACGTAGTCCCCGGTGCTGGGGCTGACCCACAGCGTCCGGCCGTCCGGAGACAGGCCGAGCCCGTACGCCTGGCCGGTGACCAGGAGGGTCGGCTCGGTGTCGTTCGTCGCCGTGTCGATCGGGGTCACCGTCGAGCCGCCGGAGTTGGACACGTAGACCGTCCTGCCGTCGGGTGCGGCGACGACGTTGAAGGGCCTCGGGCCCACGGGGATCGCGGTACCCGCCTTCGCGGTGGCGAGGTCGACCGGGCTGACCGTGTTGTCGTGGATGTTGGCCACGTACAGGGTCGTGCCGTCCGGGGTGATCGCCATGTTCTCGGGACCGTCGCCCACCGCGACCGGCGTACCCGCCACCAGGGTCGAGGTGTTCACCGGCTGGACCGTCCCGTCCGTGTAGTTGGCCACCCACAGCGTCCCGCCGTCCGGCGTGAGCGCGAGCCCGGCGGGAACGCGGCCCACGGCGACCGTGCCGGTGACCGAGCCGTTCGCCACGTCGATGACGCTGACGGTGTTCGAGCCTTGGTTGGCGGCGTAGGCGGTACGGCCGTCGGCGCTCACCACGACCTCGCCGGGGTTGGCGCCCACGGCGATGTCCTTGGTCGCACCGGAACCCAGATCGATGGAACTCACGGACGCGCCACTGAAGTTGGCGGTCAGGGCCGTCAGCGGACCGGTCTTCTCGGTGACCTGCACCGGGATCGCCCGGTCGAGGATGCCCGTACCCGACACCACGACCGAGTGGACGCCCTCGGTGACTCCGGTCAGCGTGACGGTGGCCGAGGCGCTGCCCCCGGCCGGGACCGTCACAGTGCCCTCGGCCGGCGAGGCGGTGACGCCGTCCGGAACGTCCAGTTTCCAGGTGACCGTGCGGGCTTCCTTGTCCGAGAGGTCGAGCGTCACCGTCTCGGAGGCGCCCGGCTTCAGGGAGAGCGAGCGCGGGGAGAAGGCGGCGTCGACGCCCGGGTCGGGGGCGTTCTCCAACATCGTCGTATAGAGGAACTGGTCCATCACACCCGGCGAGACCTGCTCGGGTATGGCGTCCAACTCCTTGCGGGCGTCCCGCAGTCCGGCCCAGTACTTCGACACCGCCTCCGCGTCGCCCCGCTTGTGGGCGAGCAGCAGGTCCACGGCCGTCCGCCCCGCGCTCCCGTACCGGCCGAGCTTGTCCAGCCAGGCGGACGTCTCGTCGAGGAACCCCGGATTGTCGAGGCGGGCGCGCAGCTCGGCGGGTGTGGCGGCCATGTCGGTGAAGTACGAGCGCAGCGCGGCGGCGGCCCGGTCGAGCCCGCGGTCCTGCTCGTACGCCGTGCGGAAGTCGGCGATGAGTTCGGTCAGGGTGGGGGATTCGGTCGGGTCGAGCTGGGAGGAGTAGTTGTTCTCGGCGAAGATCCGCAGCCATGTGGCGGCGCCGGGACCCGCGAGGTCGCGGACCGAGGCGAGGAAGGCGGCCCGGGGGTCGTAGGAGTCCGGGTTCCAGAGGTAGGCGGCCGAGGTGAACAGCGCGAGCCTGCTCGCCTCGCCCTGGACCATCGGGTTGGCGGTGACGCCGGTCGCCGCCTCGGCCACGCCGGCCTCCCGTCCCGTGTACGGGCCGAGCAGGAGGCGGCTGGTGACGTAGTCGTTGACCGGGTAGTTGTCCCAGATCAGGATCGGATGGCCGAACACCTCACGGGCCTGGGCGACCTGCGCGGCGGTGATGGTCGGCGCGATCACTCCCACGCCGGTCCACTCGACGACCACGGACGGGTCCAGCTTCTCGCGCAGGGCCGTCTTGTAGGGGGAGTCGGCGAGGTCTGAGTACTCGGTGGGGACCATTTCCAGGGGGTCGAGGCCGGTGTGGCCGGCCGAGAAGGACTCCCACACCTTGTTGAGGAGATGCGCCTGGGCCGTGCCCGCCGCTCCTCCGCCCGTTCCGAACTCCTGCTCGTCGGCGGCGCAGTTCCACTCGGTGTAGCTGATGTCGTCCAGCGGGACCGCGAAGGACCGCACACCGATCGCGTACAGCGAGTCGAACTTGTGGGTGAGGGCCGCGATGTCGGACTCGGACGAGTAGCAGACGGACAGGCCGGGGGAGAGCGCGTAGGTGAAGCGGACGTGGTTGGCGGCGGCGCGGTCGACCAGTTCCTTGAGCCGGGCCAGTTCCGCGGACGGGTACTCGTCCCGCCACCGGGCGCGCAGATAGGGGTCGTCCTTGGGGGAGTAGACGTACACGTTCTGCTTGGTGCGGCCGTAGAAGTCGAGCTGGCTCAGGCGCTCGGCATGCGTCCAGGGAGTGCCGTAGAAGCCCTCGATGACTCCGCGCAGCGCGGTGGTGGGCCAGTCGCGGATCCTGGTCCCGGGCAACTTGCCCGAGGTGCCGAGGAGCTGGCGCAGGGTCTGGGCGGCGTAGAAGGTGCCGGTCGCGTCGGATCCGGAGAGGGCGAGAAGGGTACGGCCGTCCCGGCGCCCGGACGCCAGGGCGTAGCCGCCGGAAGGGAGGCCGGCCGGGGACCGGGCGCCCAGGCGTTTCAGTGCGGCGGCGGTGCCGGGGCCGTCGAGGTAGACCGTGAAGGCGGCCGACGCGGGCGGCTTGTCGACCGTCACGATCCGGTCGGCGCCGGCCTCGCGCAGGGCGGACTCGACGACCCTGCGGGCCGAGGCGTCCGTGTCCGGGCCGACGACCTCCACGACCCGGTCGGGGACCGTGAACCGGTCGGGGCCGGTCCGCATGCTCTGGGGTTTCGGCCAGACCTCGGGGGTGTGCTGCCGGGGTGCGGCCGACGCCGGTGACAGGGACGGGGTGGTGAGACCGGCGGCCATCAGCAGCACGGCGGCCACCCCCGCCGATCTCCTGGAGAGTCTCGAACGCAAGGTGAATTCATCCACCGGCGGAGTCTATTGATGCTGATTGAATCATTCAATGGTGCCGCTGTCGGCAATCTTGACGGGCGGGATGTTACCGGTAACATTTCCTGTCGTGCTCCGAGAAACCCGTGTAGTCGAAGCCCCGGTGTTCAGCCCGGCCGCCGTCGTCGCCTCGTGCGTCGGCTTCGTTCTGATCGGTGCGCTCCAGGCTCTCTACGGGCCCGCCATCCCCGCCTTCCGTGAGGAGTTCGGGCTGTCCCCGTCGGCCGCCGGGCTGGGGCTGAGCGCGCACTTCGTGGGTGGGGTGGCCGGGGTGCTGCTCTTCGACCGGTGGTTCGGGCGGATCGGCAACCGGCGGATCCTCGGCGCCTCGTACCTCCTGATGGCCGTCGGCGCGGCGGGCTTCGCACTCGCCCCCGACTGGCCGATCGCGCTCGCCGCCGCCCTGCTGGCCGGGCTCGGCTTCGGCGGTATCGACTACGGGCTCAACCAGCTGTTCGCCGTCGGCTTCGGGCATCGATCGACGGCGATGCTCAACATCCTCAACGCCCACTTCGGTATCGGCGCGATCCTCGGCCCGGCCGTGATCGGCGCGGTCGGCGCCGAGCACTACCCGGCCGTCTTCCTCGCCTTCGCGCTGGTCGACCTGCCGCTGCTGTGGTGCCTGAAGGGCGTACGGGACAAGGCGCCGCAGCCGTCCGACACGGTCCCCGAATCCGGTGGGGTCCTCGGCCGCAGCCTCGGCTCGGTGCTCGCCGTGTTCGTCGCGCTGTACGTCCTGCACGTCGGCATCGAGGCCGGCGTCGGCGGCTGGGAGCCCACCCACCTGGAGACCGTCGGCTACGGCGCCGGGGTCGCCGCCACCGCCACCTCCGTGTACTGGCTGATGATGACCGTGGGCCGGTTCCTGGTCGCGCCCCTCGCACTGCGCTTCTCGGCGCAGACGATCATCACGGTCTCGTGCGCCGGAATGACGGTCTGTCTCCTGCTCGCGTCCATCAGCGAGTTGGCGCCCTACGCCTATGCCGGCGTCGGTCTGTTCATCGCGCCGATCTTCCCCACCGGACTGCCCTGGCTCCACAAGGCCGCCCCGCAGGCCCGGCGGGCCGGAGCCCTGGTCATCGCGGCCTCGATGGCCGGCGGAGTGGTGGCCGGACCGGCACTCGGCAAGGTCATCGAGTGGTCCGACATCAAGGCCGTACCGCTGCTACTCGGAGGGGTCTCGGCGCTGTGCCTGGCCGCGACCCTCTGGCTGATCCGCAGTACTCCATCCCGCTCGCACTGAAGGGGAACACCCGCATGCCCGCACTGACGACGACGTCCGACGGTTTCCAGCTCCACGGCAAGCCGTTCCGCATCCTCTCCGGCGCCATGCACTACTTCCGCGTCCACCCCGACCAGTGGGCCGACCGGCTGCGCAAGGCCCGGCTGATGGGCCTCAACACCGTCGAGACCTATGTGCCGTGGAACTTCCACCAGCCCGATCCGGAGGGCGAGCTGGTCCTGGACGGCCTCCTCGACCTGCCCCGCTATCTGAGTCTCGCCAAGGCCGAGGGGCTGCACGTCCTGCTCCGCCCCGGCCCGTTCATCTGCGCCGAGTGGGACGGCGGCGGTCTGCCCGGCTGGCTCACCTCGGACCCGGACATCCGGCTGCGCAGCTCCGACCCCCGCTTCACCGGTGCCGTCGACCGCTACCTCGACCTGCTGCTGCCTCCGCTGCTGCCCCACATGGCCGAGGCGGGCGGTCCCGTCATCGCCGTGCAGGTGGAGAACGAGTACGGCGCCTACGGCGACGACAGCGCCTACCTGAAACACCTCGAACAGGCCTTCCGGAACAGGGGTGTCGAGGAGTTCCTCTTCACCTGCGACCAGGCCGACCCCGAGCACCTGGCCGCCGGCAGCCTCCCCGGGGTCCTGGCCGCCGGCACCTTCGGCGGGCGGATCGACGCGGCGCTGGACCAGTACCGTGCGCACCGGCCCGAAGACCCGCTGATGTGCGCGGAGTTCTGGATCGGCTGGTTCGACCACTGGGGCGGCCCGCACCACACCCGGGACGCGGCCGACGCCGCCGCCGACCTGGACCGGCTGCTCTCCGCGGGCGCCTCCGTCAACATCTACATGTTCCACGGCGGCACCAACTTCGGCTTCAGCAACGGCGCCAACCACAAGCACGCCTACGAGCCCACCGTCACGTCCTACGACTACGACGCCCCGCTCACCGAGTCCGGCGACCCCGGCCCCAAGTACCACGCCTTCCGCGAGGTCATCGCCCGCCACGCACCCGTCCCCGACGAACCGGTCCCGGCCCCCGGCGCCAAACTCCCGCCCACCACCGTCGAGTTGACCCGTAGCGCCGCACTGCTCCCGCACGCCGGCACCCTCGCCGCCCCGCTGCGCACCGAAGACCCCGCGATGATGGACGAGTTGGGCCTCAGCTCCGGATACGCGCTCTACCGGACCACCGTCCCCACGGCCGGCCAGGGCCTGCTGCACTTCGCGGGCGGCGTCGGCGACCGCGCTCAGGTCTTCCTGGACGGCGCCCCCGTCGGCGTACTCGAACGCCGCCACCACGACGAGGCCCTGCCCGTCGTCGTGCCCCGCCCCGGCGCCACGCTGGACGTGCTCGTGGAGAACATGGGCGGCGTCAACTACGGCCCCCGCATCGGCGCCCCCAAGGGCCTGCTCGGTCCGGTCTCCTTCAACGGCACCGTCCTGCGCGCCTGGGACAACCACCCGCTGCCCCTGACCGACCTCACGGCCGTGCCCTTCACCGCGTCGGACGCCACCACGGACGCCGTACCCGCCTTCCACCGCGGCACTTTCGAGGTGACGGACCCGGCCGACGCCTTCCTCGCCCTGCCCGGCTGGACCAAGGGCCAGGCCTGGGTCAACGGCTTCCACCTCGGCCGCTACTGGAACCGCGGTCCCCAGCACACCCTGTACGTGCCCGCCCCGGTCCTGCGCCCCGGCACCAACGAACTGGTCCTGTTCGAACTGCACGCCACCACCGGCACGACCGCCCGTCTCACCGACACCCCCGACCTCGGCCCGGAGAACTTCTGATGCCGCACCGCCTGCGCGTTCCCGCTCCCTCCGGGCCCCCGCTCACCGGGCATCTCCCCTTCGCCGACGCGCCGGGCGTGCCCGACCCGATCGCGGTCACCAGCCGCTACCTCACCCGCGGCGGCCGTCCCTGGTTCCCGGTCTCCGGAGAGTTCCACCACACCCGCTACCCGGCCGGGGAGTGGGAGGAGGAACTCCTCAAGATGAAGGCCGGCGGTGTCACCGTCGTCGCCGGCTACGTCATCTGGATCCACCACGAGGAGATCGAGGGCCGCGTCCGCTTCGACGGCGACCGCGACCTGCGCCGCTTCGCCGAACTCTGCGCCCGCCACGGCCTGGACTTCATCCCCCGTATCGGCCCCTGGGTGCACGCCGAGGTCCGCAACGGCGGCCTGCCGGACTGGGTGTCGGCCCGCGACTGCGTGCCGCGTACCGACGACCCGGTCTATCTGGAGGCGGTGGGCGCTTGGTTCCAGGCCGTCGCCGAGCAGCTGCGGGGTCTCGACCGGGCGAACGGCGGCCCGATCGTCGCCGTCCAGATCGAGAACGAGCTCTACGACCAGCCCGGCCATCTGCTCACCCTCAAGCGCATGGCCCAGGAGGCCGGCCTGAGTGCCCCGCTGTGGACGTCGACCGCCTGGGGAGGCGTCCAACTCCCGCCCGACGAACTGCTTCCGCTGTACGGCGGCTACACCGAGACCTTCTGGACCGAGGCCGGCGGCGGCTGGCCCGACACCTGCCGCAAGCACTTCTTCTTCACCCACCAGCGCGATGACGAGGGCATCGGATCCGACCTGCGCCCGGTGCACGTCCGCGGCAGTGCCCCGGACGCCAGTGCGGACCGATTCCCCTGGGCCACCTGCGAGTTGGGCGGCGGCATGGCCGTCTCCTACCACCGGCGCCCGCGCGTGGACGCCGCCGACATCGCCGCGCTCGGGCTCACCAAGATCGGGTGCGGCTCGGTGTGGCAGGGCTACTACATGTTCCACGGCGGCACGAATCCCGCGGGCGAACTGACCTCCCTCCAGGAGTCCCACGCCACCGGCTACCCGAACGACCTGCCCCTCCTGACGTACGACTTCCAGGCACCGCTCGGCGAGTACGGGCAGTACCGGGCCACGTACGACGAACTCCGGCTACAGCACCTGCTGTTGGCCGACTTCGGGCATCTGGTCGCGCCGATGGAGTCGGTGCTGCCCTCGACGCGGCCGCGGGGGCAGGACGACCGGGACACCTTGCGCTGGGCCGTGCGCGGTGACGGCGGTTCGGGATTCCTGTTCGTCAACAACCACCAGCCCCACGAACCGTTGCCGGATCATCCGGGAACGTCCTTCACGGTGGAGTTCTCCGAGGGCGGCTCGGTGAGCCTCCCGAGCGCTCCCGTGACCGTCCCGTCGGGGGCCACCTTCTGCTGGCCGCTGCGGCTCGACGTGGCCGGGCTGCGCGTGGAGTGGGCGACGGCGCAGCCGGTGTGCACGGTCCAGGACGGCGGTCGGACCGTGCTGGTGCTCGCCGCGGTGGCGGGGATCGCACCCGAACTGGCCCTGGACGAGGGCGCCGTGGGCTCGCTGAGCACGCCGTCCGGGGAGGTCGCGTACACCGGCGGCCGGGTACTGGTCACCGGGCTGCGGCCCGGCACCGATGCCCTGGTCGAGGTGGAGACGGCGGCCGGTGGCCGCGTCGGGCTGCTGGTGCTGGACGCGGCCACGGCACGGACCGCCTACCGGGGGGAGGTGTGGGGTGCCGAGCGGCTGGTGCTGGCCGACGGCGGTGTGGTCTTCGACCGGGGTGAGGTACGGCTGCACAGCACCGTGGAGCGGCCCTCGTTCGCGGTGTTCCCCGCGCCGCCCGTCCGGAAGGGGGTGCCGGACGGGGTGTTCACCCGGTACACCTTGCCGCCGAACGGCACCGGTGCCGGTGAAGCGTCGGTCACGCTCCTCAGGCCCGCGGGTCCCGCGCCCGAGCCCGCCACGGGGGTGCAGGGGCGGGCCAGTGCGCCGGCCGACAAGTACTTCGACACGGCAGCCGCCGAGTACCGGGTCGACCTGCCGGAGGATCTGCCGCCGGGGACGCTGCTGCGTATCCACTGGACCGGGGACGTGGGGCGCGCCTACGTGGGGGACACCCTTGTCGCCGACCAGTTCTTCTCGGGGCGGGTGTGGGACATCGGGCTGGACCGGATCCCGGCGGGGGCGCTGCGGCTGCGGGTGCTTCCTGGATTCGAGGGCGCCGATGTGTACGTTCCGCCGGAGGCCGGGGACGGCTGGGGGAGGGCGGACATCGAGCGGGTGGAGCTGGTGACCGTTCGCCGTAGGGCTGTGGGGTGACGTGTCGGCTGCGGGTGCGTGGGGGCTGGTCGCGCCCACGCGGCGGAGCCGCGAATTGATACAGCCCCGCGCCCCTGGCGGCGTCGGGTTGGGCCCGCGACCTATGCTGGGGCCCACCCAGCCCCCGAAGAGATGCTGAGGAAGCACCCGCGATGAGCCCTCGCGCCGCCGACGCTCCCGCCCCCAAGGGGCGCAGTCGTCGCAACTTCGCGGGCTCGCGGCCGGTCATGGATGACGTGGCGCGGCTGGCCGGGGTGTCCAAGCAGACCGTTTCGCGGGTGCTGAACGACAACCCGGCCGTCCGGCCCGAGACGCGTGAGGCCGTGCAGGCCGCCATGCGGAGTCTCGGGTACCGGCCAAGCCGCAGTGCGCGGTCATTGGCCAGCGGGCGGACGCGGATGCTCGGGGTCATCTCCTTCGACGCCGCCCGCTACGGGCCGGCCAGCACCCTGACCGCCATCAACACCGCCGCCCAGAAGGCCGGGTACCTGCTCAGCTCCATGGCCCTGGACGACACCGCCGATCACGCCACGGTCGCCGAGGCCGTGGACCGGCTGTCGGCCGAGGGGGCGGACGGCGTCATCGCCATCGCGCCGCAGCACCGGGTGGGGCAGGCACTGGCCGACACCCACCTCGACACCCCGCTGGTGGTCCTGGAGAACGAGACCAGGGGCGGCACCCAGCTGGTCACCGCCGACTCCCGCAACGGCGCCCGCAAGGCCGTCGAGCACCTGCTGCGCCTCGGACACCCCACCGTGTGGCACATCGCCGGGCCCACCGGCTGGACCTCCGCCGACCAGCGCCTCATCAGCTGGCAGGACACCCTGAGGGCGGCGGGCGCCGAGGTCCCCGAACTGCTCATCGGCGACTGGAGCGCGGAGTCCGGCTACGAACTGGGCCGACGGCTGGCCCGGCGCCCGGACGTCACCGCCGTGTTCGCCTCCAACGACCAGATGGCCCTCGGTCTGCTGCACGCCCTCCACGAGGCGGGGCGCCGGGTCCCCGAGGACGTGAGCGTCGTCGGGTACGACGACATCCCCGAGGCGGCCCATCTGCTGCCGCCGCTCACCACGGTGCGCACCGACTTCGCCGCGATCGGCAGGCGGTCGCTGCGGCTCCTGCTGGACCGGATCGACGGGCGGACCGAGGAGCGGGTCGAGCCGCTGATCCCCGTCGACGTCATCGTCCGCCAGAGCTGCGGTCGGCCGCCGCGGGGCTGACCGCCCGCCTCCACCCCGTCTCTCCCTCCTTCTTGTCTCTCCTTTCCTTGCGCGTGGTCATTTTGTGACTGGCATATGAAAATGAGTATCGATAGCGTGTGTCGCGTCGAGCCGGTGGTCATCGAGGGGGCGGGACCGATTGAAGACGTGGCATGAGGTACGGAGTCTTCCGTTCGCGGTGCGGCTCCTGCTGGTCAACCAGCTCGGTGTCAACACCGGTTTCTACCTCCTCGTCCCCTACCTCGCCACCCACCTCGGCGAGAACCTGGGCATGTCGGCGGCCGTCGTCGGCGTCGTCCTCGGGGTGCGCAACCTCAGCCAGCAGGGCCTGTTCCTCATCGGCGGCTCGGCCTCCGACCGGCTCGGCGCACGCGGCGTGATCATCGCCGGCTGCGCCCTGCGGACGGTCGGGTTCGCGCTGTTCGCGCTCGGCGACGGGCTGGCGGTGCTGCTCGCGGCGTCCGTGCTCAGCGGGGTCGCGGGGGCGCTGTTCAACCCGGCGGTGCGGGCGTATCTCGCGCACGAGGCAGGGGAGCGGAAGGCGGAGACGTTCGCGCTGTTCAACGTCTTCGCGACCACCGGTGCGCTGATCGGTCCGCTGCTGGGCAGCGTGCTGCTGCTGGTCGGCTTCCGTGCGTCCGCGCTCACCGCCGCCGGCATCTTCGCCGTGCTCACCGTGGCACAGGCCGCCGTCCTGCCCGCGCGGAAGGTCGAACCGGCGGGCGGCAGCGTACTCGCGGACTGGCGTGAAGTCGTCGGCAACCGGGCCTTCCTGGCCTTCGCCTTCGCCATGGTCGGCATGTTCACCCTGGAGAACCAGCTCTATCTGCTGCTGCCCGCCGGGGCGCGTGCGGCGACCGGCTGGGACGGCGCGGCGGGCCTCGTCCTCCTCGTCGGCACCCTGGCCGGTCTCGCACTGCAACTGCGGATCACGCGGACCCTCAAGTCCCGTGGCTCCAGAGGACGTTGGATCGCGGCCGGGCTCGCCGTGACGGGGCTGGCATTCCTGCCGCAGGCTGTCATGCCGGGTCTCGGGTCCGTCCTGGCAGGCGCGCTGCTGCTCTCTCTCGGGCTCATGATCGCCTCCCCGTTCGTGATGGAGCTGATCCCCCGCTTCGGCCGACCCGAGCTGACCGGTACGTACTTCGGGATCTTCTACGTCGTCTCGGGCGTCGCCGCCGCCCTCGGCAACACCGCCGTCGGCTGGGCCATGGACGCCGGGGAGCGCGGCGGCCACGCCTGGCTGCCGTGGGCGTGCTGCGCTCTGTTCGGACTGACCTCGGCGGGCGGGCTGGCGTGGCTGAACCGGCGCGGGACACTGCCGGCCCCCGCGGCGCCCGAGCGGGAGAAGAGCAACGCGTGACCGGCCGCTCCCCGCTCGACACCATCCGCTGACACCACATCTGAAGGACAGTCATGTACGACGAACGTTTTCCCGGCCTGCGCCGACGCGGCTTCCTCGCCGCCACCTCGGGCGCCGCCGCCCTCGCCCTCGTGGGCTGCGGAAGCGGCGCCGACGACAAGACGGACAGCGGCAGCGGAGGCACGCCCAGACGCGGCGGACGACTGCGCGCCGCGTTCGCCGGCGGGGGTGCGAGCGAGACCCTCGACCCGCACCTGGCCAATCTGTTCGCCGACGTCGCCCGCGCCAAGGCTCTCTACGACAAGCTCGCCGACTACGGCGCCGACCTCTCCGCCCGACCCCGCCTCGCCACCGAGTGGGAGTCCAACAAGACCCTGGACCGCTGGCAGGTCACCCTCCGCGAAGCCACCTTCCACGACGGCAGCCCGGTCACCGCCAAGGACGTCCTCCACAGCTACCGCCGCATAGCCGACCCGAAGCAGACCTTCCGCGCCAAGGCGTCCCTGGAACCCATCGACCTCGACGCGAGCCGCGCCACGTCGGAGCGCGGCGTCGAGTTCGTGCTCAAGCGGCCCACCGCCGAATTCCCCAACATCCTGGCCGCGTTCGGCGCGTACATCGTCCCCGAGAACGCCACCGACTTCGACACGAAGCCGGTCGGCTCCGGCCCCTTCCGCTTCGTCTCCTTCGCCCCGGGCCGCTCCGCCGTCTTCCGCCGCCACGACGGCTACTGGGACGGCGCCCCGCACCTCGACGAGCTCGAGTTCGTCGTCGCCAACGAGGAGTCCGCCCGCGTCAACGCCCTGCTCGGCGGCCAGGTCGAGTACGCCCACGAGCTCAACCCCACCACCGCCCGCGCCCACGAGGGCAAGGGCCAGATCGAGATCGTGCGGCTGCGCAACAGCGCCATGCAGGCGTTCTGCATGAAGACCGACCGGGCGCCCTTCGACGACAAGCGGGTGCGCGAGGCGTTCTTCCTCATCGCCGACCGCAAGGAACTCGTCGACGGCGCACTGTCGGGAGCGGGCGTGGTCGGCAACGACCTGTTCGGCAAGGGCTACGAGTACTACGCCGCCGATCTGCCCCAGCGCGAGCAGGACCTCGACAAGGCCCGCGCCCTGCTGAAGAAGGCCGGCGCCGAGAAGCTCAAGGTCAGCCTCGACACCTCGGCCGTCGCCGCCGGGTTCACCGAGGCCGCCAGCATCTTCCGTGACCAGGCCGCCAAGGCGGGCGTCACCGTCGACGTGAAGATGGGCAGCAAGGACTCCTACTGGAGCGACATCCTCGACTCCGGCACCCTGTCCTGCTACCGCTCCGGCGCGATGCCCATCGAGGCCCACATCTCGCAGCGGCTGCTCACGGACTCCACCACCAACGCCACCAAGTGGCGGCACAAGGACTTCGACGCGCTGTACGAGCAGGCGCAGTCCACCCGCGACAAGGCCGAACGGGCCGCCGTCTACGAGCGGATGCAGCGCCGGCTGTACACCGAGGGCGGCTTCCTCATCTGGGGGTTCGCCGACTGGATCATCGGAACGGGCCGCACGGTGAAGGGAGTGGAGACCAAGGCGCCCGCCAACACCCTCGACTGGGCGCGCTTCGACAAGGTGTGGCTCGCGTGACGGGACTCCGTTCCTTCGTCGCCCGGCGGCTGCTGCTCGGCGTGGCGCAGACCGTGGCCGTCGTGCTGCTGGTCTTCGCGCTCACCGAGGCGCTGCCGGGCGACGCGGCGGTGGCCCTCGCGGGCGACCAGCCCGACCCGGCGCGCATCGCCGCCATCCGCGAGGCGATGGACCTGGACCGGCCGGCGTACGAACGTCTGGCGGACTGGGCTACGGGCCTGCTGCACGGCGACTTCGGTGTCTCCCTGGCCTCCGGCCGCCCGGTCACGCAGTACATCGGCGACGGCTTCGGCCCGACCCTGCTGCTGGCCGCGCTCACGCTCGCCCTCCTCGTCCCGGTCGGCTTCGGCCTCGGCGTCCTCGCCGCCCACCACGAGGGACGGCTCGTCGACCGGCTGGTCAGCTCGGTGACCCTCGCGGTGTACGCCGTCCCCGAGTTCGCCCTCGGGGTCCTCCTGGTGACGGTCCTCGCGCTGAAGCTGGCCTGGCTGCCGCCGACCGCGCTGGGCTACGGCACCGACCTGCTCGCCCATCCGGCCGCGCTGGTCCTCCCGGTCCTCGTCCTCCTCTCCCGCCCGGTGTGTTCCCTGTCCCGCCTGGTGCGGGCCGGCATGGTCGACGCCCTCGCCTCCCCCTACGCCGCCCACGCCCGCCGCTACGGCGTCTCCGGCGCCCGCGTCCGCTATCTCCACGCCCTGCCCAACGCGTCGGCCCCGGCGGTCCAGCAACTCGCCCGTACCGTCGACTGGTTGCTGTGCGGGGTGATCGTGGTCGAGGCGCTCTTCGTGATCCCGGGACTCGGGACGGTCCTGCTGAACGCCGTCGCCGAGCGCGATGTGCCGGTTGTGCAGGGGCTGGCGGTGGTGTTCGGGGTGCTGACGGTCGTACTCAATCTGGGGGCCGATCTGGTGGCCCATCGGCTCACCCCGAGAGCGGCGGTGGCGGCGTGAGACGCGGTCGCTTCGCACTGGGCCTGGCGATCCTCGCCGTACCCCTCGTACTCGCCCTGCTCGGCCCCCTCTTCGTCGGCGACCCCGGACCCCGCGCCCCCTCCTTCACCCTCGGCGACGGCCACTGGCTCGGCACCGACTTCGTGGGACGGGACGTGTGGCAGCAGGTGCTGCACGGCGGACGCACGGTCGTCGTCACCGCCCTCGCCGCGACCGCGCTCGCCTATCTGGTCGCCGTACCGGTCGGACTCGTCAGCGCGCTCACCCACCTCCGCCGGCTGGAGGAGCTGCTGATGCGGCCGCTGGACGTGCTGCTCGCCGTACCGTCGCTGCTGCTGATCCTGCTCGTGGCCTCGGTGTTCTCGCCCGGTGCCGTCGGACTCGCGCTGCTCGTCGCGCTCGTCAACGTGCCCGACGCGGCGCGGATCGTGCGGGCCGCGGCGGGGGAGGCGGCGGCGCGGCCCGCGGTCGAGGCGCTGCGGATGCAGGGGGAGACGTGGTGGCGCATCGCCGTCGGGTACGTCGGCCGCTCCGCCCTGCGCACCCTCGCCGCCGACGCCGGGATCCGGCTGACCGGCGTGCTCTACCTGGTGTCCACGGCCGCGTTCCTCGGTGTCGGCGTCGCGCCGGACGCCGCCGACTGGGCGGTCATGGTCGACCGCAACCGCACCGGCCTGTTCGTGCAGCCGTGGGCCGTGGTCGTGCCCGCGCTGCTGATCGTGGCCCTGACGACGGGCGTCAACCTGCTCTTCGACGCCGCGCTGGAGAAGAAGGGCAGGCGTTCGTGAGCGACATCGTCGCCGAGATCCGTGAGCTGCGCGTCGAGATCGACGGCCGCGCCGTCGTCGACGGGGTGAACCTGCGGGTGCGGCCCGGGAAGGTCACCGCGCTCGTCGGCGCCTCCGGCAGCGGCAAGACCACGACCGGGCTGGCGCTGCTGGGGGAGTATCCGGCCGGAGCACGCGTCTCGGGCGACGTACGGCTGACCGCGGACGGCCCGGTGGGATACGTTCCGCAGCATCCCGCGGCCGTCCTCAACCCCGCCCGCCGCGTCGGCGCGCTGCTGTACGACATCGCCCGCGCCCAGGTCCGGCACCTGCCCAGGGCCGAACGCCGCCCGGCGGCCCGCGAGCGCGTCCTGCGGGCGCTGTCCGACGCCCAACTCCCGGACCCGGAAGCCCTCTTGCGGCGGCATCCGCATCAGCTCTCCGGCGGTCAGCAGCAGCGGGTCGTCCTCGCCCAGGCCCTGCTCCTGGGCGCCCGGGTCGTCGTCGCCGACGAACCCACCACCGGGCAGGACGCCCTCACCAAGAGCCGTGTCGTCGAGCAGCTCGCGGCGGTCGCCGCGCGCGGTGTCGCGGTCGTGCTGCTCAGCCATGACCTCGACGTCGTGCGCGCCCTCGCCGACGAGGTCCTCGTCATGCGTGAGGGCCGGGTCGTGGAGTCGGGGCCCGTCGAGCGACTGTGGCGCGCTCCCCGGCACGCGTGGACGCGGCGGCTCCTCGACGAGCGACGGGTCCCCGTCCGGGACGCCGTGGACGGGCGGCCCGTCCTGGAGGTCCGGGACCTCACCGCCGTACACGGCACCACCACGGTGCTGCGCGCCCCGGAGCTCACGCTGCGTGCGGGCGAGTGCCTTGCCGTCGTGGGCCGTTCCGGCAGCGGCAAGACCACCCTCGCCCGCTGTCTGGCGGGCCTGCACCGCGACTTCGCGGGCGAGGTACTGCTCGACGGTTCGGCCCTGCCGCGCAGCCTGCGCCGCCGTGGCCGGGGGCAGTTGGCGGCCGTGCAGTACGTCTTCCAGGACGCCCGTGCCGCCTTCGACGAGCACCGGCCCGTGCTGGACCAGGTAGCCCGCACCGCCGTCCGGCTGCGGGGCAGCGGCGAACGGGAGGCGCGGGAGGAGGCTCTTCGGGCTCTCGTGGACCTCGGGCTCCCGGAAGGACTCGCGGGTCGGCGCCCCGGCGAGCTCTCCGGAGGCGAACTCCAGCGCGCGGCCTTGGCGCGCGCCCTTCTCGCACGGCCCCGGGTGCTGATCTGCGACGAGATCACCTCCGGGCTCGACACGGTCAGCCGCCGTGGCCTCCTGGACCTTCTCGTGGGCCTCGTCCGGGACGGCGGCGACGACGACCTCTCCCTCGTCCTCATCACCCATGACCTGGACACCGCGCGCCTCGCCGACCGCATCGCCGTCCTGGACGCGGGGGCGCTCGTCGAACAGGGTTCGGCCCGGCGGGTCCTGGCCGAACCGCGGCACCCCTTCACCGTCGATCTCGTGGAGGCGACGACCCGATGGGGGGTCGAGTCCCGCCTCTGATCGAACGCGAAGGGGCGCGGTCGAACATGTGGATGAAAGGTGCCTCCGGGGCACTTCGGGACTTTGTTGTGATCGGTATCACAAAGGGTCTAGGGTGACAAACGACTGGGAGGACTCCGCGCCGGGGGGCGAGCCGAACGGCGGCGCGCCACCGGGCCCGTCTCCGGGTAGGGAAGTGATCCTGTTGTCCGTCGCCTGGGACGACATCGGTGGGCTCGTCGATGCCCACGAACGATTTCTGGCCGGTGCCCGAGTGGACGCGGACGTCCGGGGCTCCGTGCTCGACTCCTGGAAACGGTGCAGGTCCGTAGGGCTGGAACCGGACCGCCTCCAGGTCCCCTACGCGCCGGACCTCACCCTGGACGACCCGTTCCTGCACGCGGCCGAGCCGGTCCTGAAGAACCTCGCCACCTCGCTCTCCGAGGCCGGCATGACCATCGCGCTGTGCGACGGAGAAGGCCGCATGGTCCAGCGGCTCGGCGGCGGACGACAGCTGTGCGACCGCCTCGACGAGGTGAACTTCGCCCCCGGCTTCGACGCGTCCGAACGGTTCGTGGGCACCAACGGCGTCGGCACCGCGCTCGCCGAACGCAACCCCGTCTACGTCGTCGGCCGTGAGCACTTCGCCGACTGTCTCCAGCCTTTCGCCTGCGCCGGCGCGCCCGTCCGCAACCCGCTCAGCGGACGCATCGAGGCCGTCCTCGACCTCACCTGTCTGCGCGACGAGGGCGACCCCGCCATGCTGCGGCTGGTCCGTGAGGCCGCCCACGCCATCGAGGCGCGGATGCTGGAGGTGGCCACGGAACGCGAGCGGGCGCTCCTCGCCGCGTACCGGCGGGCCACCGCCCGGGCGTCGACACAGTGGCAGCAGCCGGGGCGCCCGGACGGGGACGAACTCGGCCCCGTCGACCGGGCCGTGCTGCGCGAGAAGGCCGAGGAACTCCTCGCCTCCCCGCACCGCACCCTCGACGAGGTGACCCTCTCCGGCGGCCGCACCGCCACCCTGCTGCGCCGTCAGGTCCAAGGCGCAGCGGGCGAGACGGGCGTCGTCGTCGAGGCCCGCATCGTGGGCAGCCCGCACGTGCGCCAGGTCTGCCTCAGCGCACCGGCCGCCCCGGTCACCCCGACCCGGGCCCTCCCGCAGGCGATCGTTCCACCCGGGCCGGCGCCGGCCCCCTCCCCGGCACCGGCCCGACCCGCGGTGAGATCCGCCGGGCTGCGGACGGTCGTACCGACACCTGCCGTGGTGGAGACCAGGGCGTCCGCCGCGACGGACTCGGTTGTCGGCGTGGAGCCGGACGCGGCCGTGGGCGTCGCTGCCCGGACGCCTGTCCGGCCCGGGACGCCCGTCGGCACCGAGCGCGGTAGCGACGCCGCCGGTACGGACGCTCCGGGTATCGACGCCCGGCTCCTTCTCCTCGGTGAGCCCGGTGTCGGACGGCTGGCCCTGCTCGCGCGCCGGCGGCTGGAGTTCCTGCACGACGCGGGCGTGCGGATCGGTACCACCCTCGACGTCACCCGTACCGCGGAGGAACTCGCGGAGGTGACCGTCCCCCGGTTCGCCGACTTCGTCGCCGTGGACCTGCCGGACGGGGTGCTGCTCGGCGAGGAGCCGGGGCCGCTCGGCGCGGACACCCCGCTGCGGCGGGTCGCCCTGGGCGCCGTACATGAGGAATCGCATCTGCACCCGGTCGGCGACCTCGTGCGGTACGCCCCGTCCGCACCGCAGGCCCGCGGTCTGGAGGCCCGGCAGTCGATGCTCGAACCCGTGCTGGCCGCCGCCGGGGGCTGGCTCGCCCACGATCCGGCCAGGGGCGAGCGGATCCTCGCGGCCGGCATCCACTCCCTGGTCACGGTGCCGCTGCGGGCCCGCGGCGAGACCCTCGGCCTGGTCAGCTTCTACCGCGCCGAGAAGGCCGCCCCCTTCGAGGACGACGACCTCTCCCTCGCCCAGGAACTGGCCGGCCGCGCGGCGATCTGCATCGACAACGCCCGCCGCTACACCCGCGAGCACAACACCGCGCTCGCCCTACAGCGCAGCCTGCTGCCGCGGGGCCGGTCAGAGCAGAGCGCCGTCGAGGTCGCCTACCGCTATCTGCCGGCCCAGGCCGGCGTCGGAGGCGACTGGTTCGACGTCATCCCGCTCTCCGGCGCGCGGGTCGCGCTCGTGGTCGGGGACGTCGTGGGCCATGGACTGCACGCGGCCGCCACGATGGGCCGGCTGCGCACCGCCGTCCACAACTTCTGCTCCCTCGACCTGCCGCCCGACGACCTCCTCACCCACCTCGACGACCTCGTCGGCCGCCTCGACCGGGGCGAGGGCTGGGCGGCGGAGAACAGTCCGGACTCCGGGATCGTCGGGGCGACCTGTCTCTACGCCGTCTACGACCCGGTGTCCCGGCGCTGCACCCTGGCTCGCGCCGGGCACCCGCTGCCCGCGGTCGTCGACCCCGACGGCACGGTGACCTTCGTCGACCTGCCGTCCGCCCCGCCGCTCGGACTCGGCGGGATGCCCTTCGAGACCGTCGAGCTGGAGCTGGCGGAGGGCAGCCAACTGGTGCTCTACACCGACGGGTTGATCGAGGACCGGCACCGGGACATCGACGCCGGCCTGAAGCGGCTGGGCGCCGTCCTCGCCCAGGCCGGGCGGCCGCCGGAGGAGACCTGCGAGGCGGTCCTGGACGCGCTGCTGCCGGCCCGGCCGAGCGACGACGTGGCCCTGCTGGTGGCCCGTACGCATGCCCTGGACTCCGACCGGGTCGCCCAGTGGGACGTGCCCAGCGACCCGGCGGCCGTCTCCCGCTTCCGCGCGGCGGTCACCGAACAGCTCGCCGCCTGGGGCCTGGAGGAGCTGTCGTTCACCGTCGAACTCGTCGCCAGCGAACTGGTCACCAACGCCATCCGGCACGCCACCGGCCCGGTCCAGCTCCGGCTGCTCCGCGACCGCGCCCTGATCTGCGAGGTCTCCGACGGCAGCAGCACCTCCCCGCGACTGCGCCGTGCGAAGAACGAGGACGAGGGCGGCCGCGGCCTGTTCCTCGTCGCCCAGCTCACCGAGCGGTGGGGGACGCGGTACACCCCCGAGGGGAAGATCATCTGGACGGAGCTGCCGTTGCCGTGACGGACCCGGTCACGGCCGGTCGAGCTCGAACCAGACGACCTTGCCGGTGCTCAGCCGGGACGCTCCCCAGCGCCGGGCCACCCTGTTCACCAGGTACAGGCCCCGCCCGCCCTCGTCCGTGGCCCGAGCCTGCCCGAGCACCGGGAGCCGGGGCTCGTCGTCGGTGACCTCGCAGCGCAGGACGTGGGTGCGCAGCAGCCGCACGGTGATGGGCCGGGACGCGTACCGCACGGCATTGGTCACGACCTCGCTGACCAGCAGTTCCGCGGAGTCGCTCAGCTCCTCCAGCCCCCAGCGGGACAGGGTGCGCCGGACCAGCCGGCGGGCCCGGCCGGGTGTCGCCTCCGACGGTTCCAGGAACCAGTACGCCACGTCGCTCGGCGCGATCCCCTCGAAGCGGGCGGCGAGCAGCGCGATGTCGTCGTCCCGGTCGCCCGGCCCGAGCATGTCGAGCACCTCGTCGCACAGCTCCTCCAGCGGCGGCGGACGCTCGGGGCCGGTCAGCCGCGCGGTCGCGGCGAGCTTCTCGCGCAGCTGCTCGATACCGGTCCACACGTCCCGCAGGCGTGACTCGACGAGCCCGTCCGTGTAGAGGAGCAGGGTGGCGTCGGCCGGTGCGTCCAGCTCCACGGCTTCGAAGGCGACGCCGCCGACTCCGATGGGGGCGCCCGGAGGCACCCGCAGCACCTCGGTGCGGCCGCCCAGGTGCACCAGGATGGGCGGGGGGTGGCCGGCGTTGGCGATGGTGATGCGGTGCGCGACGGGATCGTAGACGGCGTAGAGGCAGGTCGCCATGCGGTCGGCGCCCAGCCGCTGGGCCTGTTCGTCGAGGTGGTGCAGCACTTCCTGCGGCGGCATGTCGAGACCGGCGAGCGTCTGGGCCGTCGTGCGCAGCTGGCCCATGACCGCGGCCGACGTCATGGAGTGCCCCATGACATCGCCGACGACCAGCGCCACGCGGCTGCCCGGCAGGGGGATCGCGTCGTACCAGTCGCCGCCGACGCGGGCGGTCTCGGCGGCCGGGAGGTAGCGGGACGCCAGCCGGACGCCGGTCGGGCGGGGCAGGGTCTCGGGGAGCATGGCGCGCTGGAGTTCGTCGGCGATGTAGGCCTCACGGCCGTACAGGGCCGCCTTGTCGATGCCGAGGGCGCTGTGGGTGGCGAGCTGGGCGGCGAGCAGGAGGTCGTCCTGTTCGAAGGCGGGGCGTTCGGGGCTGCGCAGGAAGAGGGCGGCGCCGATGACGCGGCGGCGGCCGCGCAGGGGAGCGAGGATGGCGTGCTGTCCGTCGGGGGCGATCGACTCGCTGCCCTTGCCGAGGAGTTCGGGCAGGGCGGCCTGGGCCGCCGGAGAGTCCGTGAAGACGGGGCGTACGCCTCGCAGCACCTCGGCGAGCGCGCCACCGCCCGGCACGGTGCAGCGCTCGGCGACGAGCTCGTCCAGCGCGGGTGGCTTCGGCCGCGGTTCGTCCACGGACCGCAGACCGTCTTCTTCGTGCGGGATCCGGTCGGTCCGGTGCAGTCGCAGGACGAGCGGTTCGACGGGACGTTCGTCGCCGACCGGCAGCGGTTCGCGCAGGTAGACCAGGATCGCGTCCGAGAAGGTCGGCACGCTGGCCCGGCACAGCCCGATCACGATCTCGTCCAGGTCGATGCCGCGCGCGATCCGGCGGGTCGCCGCACCGGCGAAGCGGAGCCGGTCGCCCTCGCGGCGCATGGGCGTGGGGGTGGTCGTGGAGGTCGGGGACGAGGGGAGCGGCTTGTGCGTCCGGGCGGCGGGGGGTGGTGAGGCGGCCGTCGGGGGTGGGTCGGCCGGAGCCTCGCTCACGCCGAGTGCGACCTGCGCCGAGAGCCGGCCGACCGTCAGGACGTCGTCGGTGTCGAAGGCCTCGCGCTCGGGGCGGCGGAGGAACACGGCCGCGCCGAGCACGCCCCGCGCGTCGGACAGGGGGGAGAGGAGGACGCGATGCCCCTCCGGCAGACCGGGAGTCGGGCCCAGCAGTTCGCGCAGTGCCGGGTCGATCGCGGGGGAGGTCCGGCTCAACGTCTCACCCGCACGCAGGACTTCGGCCAGGACACCGGAGTGCGCCACCGCGGCCAGAGCCGGCACCGGAGCGCCGATCGCGCCGGCCAGGTCCTGTCCGCCTTCCAGGAACCGGCTTGCGGTCAGATGGAGTTGGTCGGGGACCGTTTCCGGCTCGTACGAGGGGTCGGGGCAGGGCGCGAGGTAGACGAGAACCGCGTCCGCGAAGTGCTCCACGCCCACCGCACAGAGTTCGTGGACGACCTCCGCACGGTCCTCGGCGCGGGCGATGCGACGAACTGCCATGGCAAGCAAACGTTGGGGATCGGACCGCATCGCCTCTCCGCGCAGGTGACCACGGGGGTTGCCTCCCAGGGCACGGACTCCACAGTCCGGCGACTGCCATCCTGGGGGAGCCCGGAAGATCTGTCCAGCCGTTCATGGAGAGCCGGGCCTGCCAACTTGGCTTCCGCAAACGCGACTTGCCCGTCCGGTGACATTTCACCGCCCGCGGGCCCGGCCCTGTCCGTTCAGCCGTCCGCCGGGCCGCCCCGCCCCAGCGGCAGCGACACCGTGAACACCGTCCGGCCCGGCTCGCTGCCCACCTCCACCGTGCCGCCGTGGGCCCACACCAGGGCGCGGGCCACCGCCAGACCCAGGCCACTGCCGCCGCGGTCGCGACTGCGGGCCTTGTCGACGCGGTAGAAGCGGTCGAAGACCTTCTCCTGGTCGGCGGGCGGAATGCCGGGGCCCGCGTCCGTCACACGGACCAGGGCCCGGGCGGAGACGACCGTGACCGCCACCGACACCGGGGTGCCGGCCGGGGTGTGCACGGCCGCGTTGGTGAGGAGGTTGTCCAGGACCTGGCGGATGCGGTGCGGGTCCAGCCGCAGCACCAATGACTCCGGGCCCTCCGTCAGCGTCAACGGGCGGTCCGGGTGCGCGGCGCGGAAGGCGTCGGCCGCGTCGTGGACCAGGTCCACCAGGTTTGTGTCCCTGGGCCGCAGCGGGGTGTCCACCTCGGCGGCGTCGAGACGGGCGAGCATCAGCAGGTCGTCCAGCAGGACACCCATCCGGGCCGCCTCCGCGCGCAGCCTCGCCAGATGCCGGTCCCGTTCCTCGGGCGCGTTCGCGGCGGCGTACTGGAAGAGGTCCGCATAGCCCCGTACGGACATCAAAGGCGTACGGAGCTCGTGCGAGGCGTCCGCGACGAACCGGCGCAGCCGCTGCTCGGCCTCCGCGCGCACCGCGAGCGAGTCGTCGATGTGCTCCAGCATCGTGTTGAACGCGGTGCGCAGCTCCTCGACCTCCGGGCCGCCGCCCTTGCGGTCCGCGCGCAGCGGCAGCCGGGCCTCCGGGTCGGTGAGGTTGTGCGAGGAGATGCCGTGCGCGGTGTGCGCCATGTCGCTCAGCGGCTTCAGACCCTTGCGCAGCACCTTCCGTCCGAACAGCACCAGCGCCAGCAGCGCGAGACCGAACGTGACGACCTGGATCGTGATCAGCTGCCCCACGGTCTCGTCGATCTCGTCCATGGGCGCCGCGCTGACCAGGACCACACCGGGCTCGACCTCACACGCGCGCAGCCGGTAGTCGCCCGCGCCCCTGAGGTGCTCGGTGCTCACCACCTCGGTGCCGGAGGCGGTCTGCGCCTGCGCCAGGGACGTGAAGTCGTCGACGTCCTTCGGCAGGTCGGTGGCGTCCTCGGGGGTACGGAGCTCGGCGGTGCCGTCCTTCACGTCGTACACGGCGTAGTACCAGCGGTAGTACTTCTTGCCCGCCAGCGAGCCGTTGTCCACGATGCTCTTGGACTGGGCGACCTGGGCGATCTGGAGCTGCTCGTTGAGCTGGGCCGACAGATAGTCCCGCATGTACGTGGTCAGCGCGGTGCCCACGACACCGAACACCAGCAGCGCCAGCACGCCCAGGCCCAGCGCCAGCCGGGTGCCGAGCCGGAGCCTGCGATACGCCTGGCGGAACCGCCGGATCACTCGGCCGCCTGCCGGATCACATAGCCGAAGCCCCGGACGGTGTGGATCAGCGGATCACCCGTGTCGTCCAGCTTGCGGCGCAGCCGGCTGACGACCAGCTCGACGACGTTGGAACGGCCGCCGAAGCCGTACTCCCACACATGGTCGAGGATCTGCGCCTTGGTGAGCACGGTCGGTGACTTGCGCATGAGATAGCGCAGCACCTCGTACTCGGTCGGGGTGAGCGTGAGCAGTTTGTCGCCGCGGCGCACCTCGCGGGTGTCCTCGTCCATCGTCAGATCGGCCACCCGCAGCACCGACCGCTGGAAGCCGGGCCCCGCGGAGCGCCGCAGCACGGTCCGCAGCCGGGCCATCAGCTCCTCCACCGCGAACGGCTTCACCAGGTAGTCGTCGCCGCCCCGGGTCAGCCCCGCCACCCGGTCGGCGACCGCGTCCCGGGCGGTGAGGAACACCACGGGCACCATCGTGCCCGAGCTGCGAAGCCGCTCCAGGACGCCGAAGCCGTCGATGTCGGGCAGCATGAGATCGAGGACCACGATGTCCGGACGGAACGACGCGGCACGGCTCAGCGCCTCCTCTCCGGAGTTCGCCGTCACCGCGTCCCAGCCCTCGTAACGGGCGACGGTCGCCACGAGGTCGGCGATGGGCGGGTCGTCGTCCACGACGAGGAGGCGTACTTTTTCCACCCGTTCATAGTGCGTCACGCGGGCCCGGACTCCAGAGCCGATGCCGCCTCGCGGCCAGATCGATAACCACTTGAAAGTTGTACGACAGTAAATCGACAGGTCACTCAAGCGAAGCTCGATTACCCAGGCCCCGATCAAGGAGCTCCGTCCGTGACGACGACCGTCAAACCGCCCACCGCGCCCCCCACGGCGATACGGCCCAAAGTGGTGGCCCGCACGGGCCTGTACGCCGTGATCGCCGCGAACGTGGCCGTGGTCGCCCTCTTCTTCGCCCAGGCCGGCTTCGCCTCCAACGCACTGATCGTGATCGGCCGGCTCGCCGGTCTCTACGGCGCCCTGTTCATGGCCTTCCAGCTGCTCCTGGTGGCCCGGCTGCCCTGGCTCGACCGCCGTATCGGCATGGACCGGCTGACCTCCTGGCACCGCTGGACCGGCTTCGGCATCCTGTGGACGCTGCTCGCGCACCTCGTCTTCATCGCCTTCGGCTACGCCGAGGGCACCGAGGTGGGCCCGATCGGCACGGTCGTCGACCTCGCCGAGACCACCGAGGGCGTGCTCCGCGCGATCACCGCCTTCGCGATCATCCTCGTGGTGGGCTGTGTCTCGGCCCGCTACGCCCGCCGCCGGCTGGCCTACGAGACCTGGCACTTCATCCACCTGTACACCTACATCGCGGTGCTGCTGGCCTTCACCCACCAGGTCGCGGTCGGTACGACGTTCACCTCGTCGAACGCCGCGAAGACGTACTGGTACGGACTGTGGACCGTCGCCCTCGGCTCGGTGGTCCTGGGCCGGATGGTGCTGCCGCTGTGGCGCAACCTGCGCCACCAGTTCCGTATTCAGGCCGTCGTCCCCGAGTCCGACAACGTCGTCTCGATCTACGTCACCGGCCGTGACCTGGACAAGCTGCCCGCCCAGGCCGGCCAGTTCTTCCTGTGGCGCTTCCTGACCAAGGACCGCTGGTGGCAGGCGAACCCCTTCTCCCTGTCGGCGGCCCCCGACGGCCGCACCCTGCGGCTCACCGCGAAGGTCGCCGGTGACGGCACCGCCGCCCTGCGCCACCTGAAGCCCGGCACGCGCGTCTTCGCCGAGGGCCCCTACGGCGCCTTCACCGCGCTGCACCGCACCCGCCCCGAGGCCGTCCTCATCGCCGGCGGCGTCGGCGTCACCCCGATCCGGGCCCTCCTGGAGGAGCTGCACGGCCACGCGGTCGTCATCTACCGCGTCGCCACCGACCGGGACGCCGTCCTCTACGAGGAGCTGCGCGAGCTCGCCCACGCCAAGGGCGCCGAGCTGCACCTGGTGACCGGCCCGCCGGTGCCCGACAAGCTGGCCCCGGCCGAGCTGCTCCGGCTGGTCCCCGACATCACCGACCGGGACGTCTTCCTGTGCGGACCGCCCCCGATGATGAACGCCGTGCTCGGCAGCCTCCGCGCGCTGGACGTGCCCAAGGCGCAGACCCA
The DNA here is from genome assembly GCF_053592055.1 of Streptomyces sp. NPDC002817. Lineage (NCBI taxonomy): Bacteria > Bacillati > Actinomycetota > Actinomycetes > Kitasatosporales > Streptomycetaceae > Streptomyces > Streptomyces sp. NPDC002817. Next base: position 106,390 of record NZ_JBSFUY010000024.1, on the reverse strand, counting down.
CTTCGAGCGCTTCAGCCTGGCGGGATGAGGAAGAGATCGTGAAGCGAGCCATACCTGTAGTCGTCCTCAGCATCGCGGGCCTGGTCCCCATCTGGCGCTACGAGCCGTCCATCGGCGGCACCACGTCCACCACGGAGGCGGCCTCGACGCCGTCGGCGTCCTCCTCGTCATCGGGGTCGGGTTCGTCGTCGGGCACCGTCGTCAAGGGCACGACGGTCACCACCGAGAAGGGCCCTGTGCAGGTGCAGGTGACCTTCGAGGGCGACAAGATCTCCGCGGTGAAGATGCTCCAGCAGCCGAACCATCCGCAGACGACGGCGGCCGTGCCGAAGC
>NZ_JBSFUY010000024.1:0-105962 GCF_053592055.1 Streptomyces sp. NPDC002817 | reverse complement strand
CGCTGGAGGCGCAGAGCGCGGACATCGACACGGTGTCCGGTGCGACGATCACCACCGAGGGCTACAAGGAGTCCCTCCAGGCCGCGATCGACGCGAAGGGCTGACCATGCACAGGGTCGAACACGTCATGGGGTTCCCGGTCTCGCTGCGGGTCGACGACGAGCACGTGGGCGAGGAGACCGCGGACGCCGTCTTCGCGTGGCTGCGCGAGGTCGACGCCCGGTTCAGCCCGTTCAAGCCCGACAGCGAGGTGTCGCGGCTGGGCCGGGGCGAGCTCACCGAGGGGGCGGTGAGCGCGGATCTGCGGATCGTGCTCGACCTGTGCGAGCACTACCGGGCCGCGACGGCCGGCGCGTTCGACATACGGCTGCCGGGCCGGGGCCTCGACCCCTGCGCGGTGGTCAAGGGCTGGTCGGTGCAGCGCGCCGCCGAGCTCCTGACGGCGGCCGGCGCCCGGCGCTTCGTCCTCAACGCCGGCGGTGACGTGGTCGCCGCCGGCGGGCCCTGGCGGGTGGGCGTACGCCACCCCGAACACGCCGACCGACTCTGCACGGTCCTGGACCTCACGGACGGCGCGGTCGCGACCTCCGCCCGCTACGAACGCGGCGACCACATCATCGACGGCCGCACCGGCCGCCCGGCCACGGGGCTGCTCAGCCTCACGGTGGTGGCCGACACCCTGACCGAGGCCGACTCGGTCGCCACGGCCGCCTTCGCCATGGGCGCCGAGGGCGTCGACTGGGCGGCGGGACTGCCGGGCTGCGAGGTCTTCGCGGTGGACGCCGAGCGCCGGGTGCTGCGGACGCCGGGGTTCCCCACGGCGCGGGAGCGGTCGACGGCGGCGTGAGAACGTGACGAAACCGGGTGCGGGGCGGGCGAGTTCGGCCTGCCTGTCTCGGTGTTCCCGGCAACCGCTCGTGTTCCCGACCAGGGGCGGTCGTGTGATCGGCTGACTAACCTGGCGCGGTGACCATCGAGTTGACGTTGCTGACGGCCGTGTCCCACCAGGGGCGGGAGATCACCGCGCCCCGGCTGCGGGGGCTGCTCGCCCTGTTGGCGGGGGAGTTGCGCACGGGGTGCAGTGCCGGGCGGCTCGTGGCGGGGCTGTGGCCGGAGGAGCGGCCGGAGAATCCGGCGAAGGCGCTGCAGATCCTGGTCTCGCGGGCCCGGCGGCAGCTCGGCACCGAGGCCATCGCCAGCACACCCACCGGATACCGGCTCACCCTGCGCGAGGAACAGGTCGACGCCTGCGCCGTCCTCCTGCACACCGCGGCCGCCACCGAGAAGTCCCGCGCCCAGGACCACGCGGGCGCCCTCGCCGAGGCCGAGGCCGGACTCGCGCTCTGGGACGGCGCCGAGGCACCCGACGGCGAGGCCGTTCCCGGCGACCCCCTGGGCGCGCTGCGCGCCGAACGGGCCGCCGCCCACCACACCCTCGTCCGCTCCCGGACCCTCGCCCTGGCCCGCACCGGCCGCCGCGAGGAAGCCGTCGGACCGCTCACCGCCCTGGCCGCCGCCCACCCGCGCGACGAGGAACTCCTCCTGGAGCTGATGCGCTGCCAGACGGCCACCGCCGGCGCCCCGGACGCGCTCGCGACGTACGACCGCCACCGCCGCCGGCTCCGCGACGAACTCGGCACCGACCCCGGCCCCGCCCTCCAGGAACTCCATCAGGAACTGCTGCGCGGCGAGGCGCCCGCCGTCCGGCGCGGCGTACCGCACGAGCCGAATCCGCTGCTCGGCCGGGACGCCGACGTCGCCGAGGTGACCCGGCTGCTGCACGGCTCCCGGGTCACCTCGGTCGTCGGCCCCGGCGGCCTCGGCAAGACCCGCCTCGCGAGCGCCGTCGCCCGCGACGCCGAGCAGCGGATCGTGCACCTGGTGCCGCTCGCCGGCGTCCGGGACGACTCCGACGTCGCCGCCGAGGTGGCCTCCGCCCTGGAAGCCGCCGGGCCCGACCCGGTCACCGCCGTAGTCGGCGCCCTCGGTACCGGACCCGCCCTGCTCGTCCTGGACAACTGCGAACAGGTGGTCCGCGGCGTCGCCGACCTCGTACAGGCCCTCGTGTCACGCACCCGGGACCTGCGGATCCTCACCACCAGCCGGGCCCCCCTCGGACTGTCCTCCGAGACCGTCCACCCGCTGCCCGAGCTGGACCCCGCCACCACCGTCGAGCTGTTCGCACAGCGCGCCCGCGCCGCCCGCCCCGGCGTCGACCTGCCCGCCGACGCCGTGGCCGGCCTGTGCCGCCGGCTCGACGGGCTGCCGCTCGCCGTCGAACTCGCCGCCGCCCGGGTCCGGGTGATGTCGGTCGCGGAGATAGCCCGGCGCCTGGAGGACCGGTTCACGCTGCTGCGCGGCGGCCCCCGGGACGCCCCGCAACGCCACCGCACCCTGCACGCCGTGGTCGACTGGAGCTGGAACCTCCTGGAGGAACCGGCACAGGCGGCGCTCCGCGCGCTGTCCGTCTTCCCGGCCGGGTTCACGGCCGAGGCGGCCGGTCAACTCGTCGACGACGCCTGGGAGGTCCTGGAGGACCTCGTCGACCAGTCCCTGCTGAAGGTCGCCGACACACCGTACGGCGCGCGCTTCAGCATGCTGGAGACGGTCCGCGAGTTCGCCGCCGTGGACCGGGAGGACGCGGCCACCGACCGATTCCTGGACTGGGCGCGGGAGTTCGGCGCCGCCCACCACGACGCCCCCTTCGGTACCGACCCGTTCGCGTCCTGGCAGCTGATCCGCGCCGAGCAGGACAACCTCGTCCAGGCGCTGCGGCTCGCGCTCGCCCGCGAGGACCTCGCCACCGTCGCCACGGTCACCGCCGTCCTCGGCGCCCTGTGGAGCACGGAGACCAACTTCCTGCGGATGATCACCCTCCTGGAGGACACCGCCCGGCCCCTGTCCCACTACCGGCCCACCGCCGAGTACGTCGAACCCACCCGCACCGCGGCCACCCTGCTGACCGCCAACCTGTTCCTGGGCGTCGGACCGGGCGCCGTCCGCACCCTGGTCACCCTGCGCCGGCTGCCGCCCGCCGAGCCGGACACCATGGTGCGGGCCATCGCGGCGGTGCTGTGCGCCTTCCCGCACGTGCTCGCGGACCACAAGGAGCTGGACGGCCTGTGCGACAGCGACAAGCCGCTGCTCGCGGGCGTCGCCAACTACGTCGCCAGCTATGTGTGGGAGAGCGAGCACCGGCCGGACCTCGCCCTGGCCGCCGCCCGCCGCATGGTCGAGGCGCTCGGCGGCGGGGACATCCCGGTGCTGCGGATCTGGCCCGCCTCCCGGCTCGCCGAACTCTGTCTGCAGACCGAGCGCGGCGGCGAGGCGCTGGTGCACATGCGGGCCGCGCTCGACGCCCTGGAGAACCTCGGCGAGTGGAGCGACACCATCGGCATGCGGTGGGGTCTGATGCTCGCCAACCTCCAGACCGGCGACCTCGACGCGGCCGAGCACTGGCTGGAGGAGGCGCTGCGGCACGAGCCGGAGTCCACCGCCCCGGACGCCTTCACCCCCGACCTGGGCGCCCGCGCCGAGATGGCGCTGGCCCGCGGCGACGTCGAGACCGGGCTCGGGCTGTGGCGCCGGGCCGTGGAGCGCCTGGAGCACGCGGCGAGCCCGGCCCCCGGCGAGGAACTCGTCATCCAGGGCTGGGTGCTGGAGCTCCAGTCCGCCGCCCTCACCGCCCACGCCCGGCACGGCCGCACCCACCTCGTCGCACCCCTCGCCGGCGCACTGCCCGACCGCCTCACCGCCCTGCTGACCCGCCCGGCGGCCACTCCGCGCTATGTGACCGTCGACTTCCCGGTGTGCGGCGCTCTGCTGCTCGCCCTGGGCACCATCGCCCTGGCCGACGGCGACGGCGCGCGCGGGGCCCGGCTGACCGCCCTCGCCGAACGCTTCCGGGTCCTGCGCAACTTCCAGCCCACGATGTCCTCGGCACTCGCCCGCGAGGCGGCCCGGAACGCCGACAGGGCGGCCTACGAGGACGCGGTGGCCAGGTATGCCGCCCTGGACCCGCAGGGGCTTCGGGAAGCCGCCCTGGGGCTGGTGCGGGTCACAGTCTGACCGGCAGGCCCAGCAGGTGGAAGCCGTCTCCGGGCCAGTGCCCGAACGGCACGTCGGCGCGGTCCACCGCCAACTCCGGTGCCGCCGACCGTCGTACGACGAGCTCCTCGAGCACCACGCCCGTCACCAGCCGGCCGAGCGCCGCGCCGATGCAGTAGTGCGGGCCGTGGCCGAAGGCCAGATGGCCGTCGCCGCGGCCGAACTCCCGGGTCACGTCGAGGCGTTCGGGGCAGTCGTAGGCGGCCGGGTCGTGGTCGGCGGCGAACAGGGCGACCGTCACCGCCTCGCCCTTCCTCAGCCGCGTGCCGGCGAACACGAACTCCTCGGTGGCGTAGAGCGTGGCGCCCATGCGGACCAGTGTGACGTGGCGCAGCAGCTCGGGCACCGCCCGGCCGAGCAACTCCGGCTCGGCGCGCAGGCGTTTCAGCTGGTCGGGGTGGTCGAGGAGGGCGAGGACGGCGTGGGCGAGGAACAGGGCGGGCGGGGTGATGCCGGTGTTGATCAGCAGGAAGAAGACGGTGACGATCTCGTCGTCGGTCATGCCGCCGTCCGCCAGCAGCGCCGACACCAGGTCGTCGGCGGGCTCGACGCGGCGCCGGGCCACCAGGTCCTTCGTGTACCCGACGATCCCGCCGAGCCCTTCCAGGACGCCGCTGCCGTCGCCGTACGCGAAGTCCCGGATCCAGCCGCACACCCTGTCCTGGTCGGCCGCGTCCACGCCGACCAGCTCGCAGATCAGCGCGGTGCTGAGCGGATAGGCGAACTCGCCCAGCAGATCGGCCTGTTCGCGTCCGGCGAGGGCGTCGGCCAGCTCCCGCACGGTCTTCTCCACGAAGGGGCGCAGCGCGGCGACCCGGCGGGCGGTGAAGGCGCGGGTCAGCGGAGTACGGCGACGGGTGTGCTCGTCGCCGTCGAAGAGGGCCAGATGCCCGGAGAGGTAGCGCACGTACTCCTCGGGGAGGCCCTCGAGCCCCGATGCCAGCAACTCGGCCTGCGGATCCGGCATGTCGGAGTCGGTGATCGTCGACCGGTCCCGGACCAGACGGGGTTCGGTGAGCGCGGCCGTCACGTCCTTGTGGCGGGTGACGAGCCGCACGGGCGTGCTCAGGCCGGGGAGGACGACATGGCCGAGGCCGGGGCGGGTGCGCAGGTCCGCGTAGGCGCCGAGGGGGTTCTGGACGAGGTCGGGCGTGAGCTGCGTGGTCATGGTGGGGAGTGTGCGGGGGGCCGCCTTCAGCGTGGTTTCAGAGCGGTTTCAGCGCGTACGAGGGACGGGCCACCGGCAGGGGAGTCCGGTGGCCCGTCCAGATCGAGGGGTGGTCAGCTGACGTCGGAGGCGTCCAGGCGGTAGAGGCCGCTGTAGTCGGAGACCGCCGTGCCGTTCTTCTTCACCCAGGTGGAGATCTCGGTGTTCGAGGAACCCTGACCGCTGTCACTGATCACGATGTAGTGCAGCTTGCCCGCCTTCACCAGGCTCTTGAGCTTGGCGAGCGTCATCGCGTCGTCGCTGCCGGACCAGCCGCCCATCGAGATGACCGGCTCACCGGACTCCAGGATGATCGACGAGGCCGTCTGGTCGGTGGCCACCGCGACCAGCCAGGTGGCTCCGTCCTGGTTCTTCTTCAGATACGTGATCATCGCGGACGAGACCTGGGTGCCGCCGCCCATGCCTCCGGCGGATCCACCGGTCCGGGACTCGCTGTCGGACTCGGTGCCGCCGCTTTCCGTGCCGGACGGCGGCTGCCCCGTGGACTGCCCGTCCGAACCGCTCTGACCGGTGCCGCTCTGGCTGGTGCTGCCGCCAGGGCCGCCGCTGGGACGCTGCCCGCCGCCCATGCCGCCGCCACCGCCCATGCCGCCACCGGTGCTCGGTCCGGCCGTCGGGTTGGTGCCGTTCGTGCTGGAAGCGGCCGCCGACACCGAGTACGCCGCAGGACCGGCCAGCAGGGCGACCACGGCCGCCAGTGCCGCGATCCCGGTCAGCCGCTGCCGCTTGGTGAACCGCCCGAGCAGCAGCCCGATCACCGCGACCGCACCGGCCACGCCGGCCACGACCTCCGCCACTGTGTACAGCGTCCCGGAACCCGACACCCGCTGGAGCAGCACGACCGCCCACACCGTGCTCACCGCGATCGCCGCCGGCAGCACCCAGCCCCACTTCGCCGCCGACCCCTCCACGAAGGCGCGGTACAGCAGCACTCCGCCGATACCGGCAAGCGCCGCGACACCGGGTGCCATGGCGGTGACGTAGTACGGATGGAACGTGCCCTCGGCGAGCGCGAACGTCAGATAGTGCAGGACGAACCAGCCGCCCCACAGCAGCAGCGCCGCCCGCTTGGCGTCGGTGCGCGGAGCCCGGCCCCGCAGCACCAGTCCGCCGACGAGAGCGATCAGCGCGAACGGGATCAGCCAGGAGATCTGGCCGCCCATGATGCTGTTGAACATCCGGTACAGACCCGCCTCGCCGCCGAAGCTCGCCCCGTTGCCCTGCGAGCCCACCGACGAACTCGCCCCGAAGATCCGGCCGAAGCCGTTGTAGCCGATGACGAGGTCCCAGACCGTGTTGTCCGTCGAGCCACCGATGTAGGGGCGGGAGGACGCGGGGATGAGATCGACGACCACCATCCACCACGCCGAACTGGCCACCAGGGCGACCGTGCCGACGGCGAGATTGCGGACACGACGGCCCAGCGAGGCGTTCGCGGCCCACAGATAGACCAGGAAGAACGCCGGCAGCACCACGTACGCCTGCATCATCTTCGTGTTGAACGCGAAGCCGATCGCGACCCCGGACCACACCAGGGGCATCAGCCGGCCCGTGCGCACGGCCTTCATCAGGGCGGCCGCGCCGAGCAGCATCAGGAAGACGAGGACCGGGTCCGGGTTGGTGTCCCGGTTGATGGCGACGGTGATCGGGGTCAACGTCAGTGCCAGCGCGGCGATCGTTCCCGCCACCGCACCGAAGTCCCGCTTGACCATGCGGTACAGCAGGGCCACCGAGCCGGTGCCGAGCGCGACCATCGGCAGCATCAACTGCCAGGTGCCGTAACCGAGGACCCTGGCCGACAGACCCATCACCCACAGGGCGAACGGCGGTTTGTCGACGGTGATGAAGCTGCCGGAGTCCAACGCGCCGAAGAAGAACGCCTTCCAGCTCTTGGTGCCGGAGTAGACGGCCGCGTTGTAGAAGGTGTTGCCGGTGACCGAGGACAGGTTCCAGGCGTACAGGGCCGTGGCCAGGACCAGGACCGCCCACAGGGCCGGGCGGGCCCAGCGGGGGTCCTCGGGGGCGCCGGTGAACAGCCTGCGCACACGGCCGCGCGCGGCGGGCGGCGCGGCCCGGTGCCGGGCCTCCTGGACGGGCGGCGGGGCGAGAGTCGTCATGACGCGTACTCCAGGTGGACGGCAGGGGTGGTCGGGCGGGCGGCCGGCACCTGCGGAGTGCTGGTCCGCCGGGGTACGGCGATGCGGGTACGGCAGGTGCGGAGCATGCGGGCCATGCCCTTGAGGTCGTCCAGGGCGGTGCGGACGATGTCGACACGGCTGTCGGGGTCGTCGGTCCAGTCGACCGGCACCTCGTGGACACGGAGCCTGTTGCGCTGGGCCAGGACCAGCAGTTCGGTGTCGAAGAACCAGGCCGTGTCCTCGATGTGCGGGGCGAGCGCCCGGAAGACGTCGGTGCGGATCGCCTTGAACCCGCACTGCGCGTCCGAGAACCGGGCCGCGAGCCCCGCCTTCAGCAGCAGGTTGTACGAACGGGACACGAACTCCCGCTTGGCGCCCCGCACCACCGCGGCCTGCCGGTGCAGTCGGCTGCCGATCGCGAGGTCGCTGTGGCCGGAGAGCAGGGGCGCCACCAGCGGCAGGAAGCCTTCGAGACCCGTCGACAGGTCCACGTCCATGTAGGCGACGACGTCGGCGGTGGACCGGGACCACACGTGCTTGAGGGCACGACCGCGGCCCTTGGCCTCCAGACGCACCGCGTGCACATGCGGCAGGCGCAGGGTCAGCTCCGTCGCCTCCTGCCAGGTGGCGTCGGTGCTGGCGTTGTCCGCGACCGTGATCCGGAACGGGAACGGGAACGGGAAGGACTCTTCGAGGTAGGCGTGGAGACGGCCGATGGACTCGGCGAGGACGTGTGCCTCGTTGTGGACCGGCACCACGATCTCGACCGACCGCCGCCGGGCGCCTCCCGCGTTCGTTTCGTTCATGCCAGTGACGATCGGGGCGGTGTCTGGGGGAACCCTGAGCCGTCGCTGAGGGAAGAGTGAGAATCAGCGGACTCACAGGTCGCTCATAGAAGGACCACGCCCAAGCCCAAGGCTCGGCTCCGGAAGGGCAGTTCAGATGGGCTGCGGCTCGAAGTCGGAGTCCGGCGGATCGCCGGCCGCCGTCGTCAGGGCCTGCGTACAGGCCAGCAGCAGCGGATGCCCCTCGTCCACGACCTGCCGGGCCCGCCGCAGGGTGTCCTCGCGCAGGCCGGCGGCCTCCTCCTGCCGACCGGAGAGATGGCGCACCGCCGCCACGTTCAGGGCACAGGCCAAGGACCAGGGGTGGTCGGCGCCCACCGCGCTCCGCATCCCGCGCAGGGCCTGCTCGATCAGACTCCGGGCGTCGCCGTGGTTGCCCAGGCGCCAGTACACCGAGCCCAGATTGCCCAGCACGCCCAGCGTGTTCGGATGGTCGTCACCGAGCAGATGCCGGTAGCCCTCGCAGACCTGGAGCGTGAGATCGGCGGACTCGACCGGGTCACCGTGGGAGCGCAGGAAGGACGCCCGGTCCGACTGGATCATCAACGTCATCGGATGCCGTGCGCCCTGCAACTGCCGGCACCGCTCCACGAGACCGCGCAACAGATCACCGGCACTCTCGTAGTCGCCCGAACGACGCAGGCACAGCGCCTGGTTGTGCAGGGCCAGCAAGGTCTGGGTGTGGTACTCGCCCATGGTCTCGCGGTGCAGCCGGGTGTTGGTGTCCTGGAGCTCGGCGGCCTCCCGGTGGCGTCCCAGGAGCCTGAGCGAACGGGCGTAGGTGAGACCGGTGAGCAGGGTCAGCCGATGGTTGCGGGGCAACAACCGCTCCCGCAGGGCCAGCAGTTCGCGGTGGACGGCGGCCGCCTCCAGATAGCGGCCCAGCAGCCCGAGGGCCACCCCGAGATTGTGCAGCGACCCCTGGGTGTGCGGTGCCTCCGGCCCCTCCAGGGCGTCGTACGCGCGCCACACCCGGTCACAGAGCTGGTGCGCCTCCTCGAACAGGCCCAGCGCCATCAAGGTCCCGCCGAGCCCGACCTGGGCCCGCAGCAGGTCCGTGTCGTCGGGCGCCCGCTCGTACTCCAGCTGCTCCACGACGGCCCGCCCGACGGCCTCCGCCTCCCGGTAACGCCCGCAGCGCCGCAGCATGTTGGCGTGCTGGTGGACCAGGACCAGCATCGACGGATGGGTCGGCGGCAGCCGTACCCGCCAGCGCGCCAGCACCTGTTCGCACAGCGTGAGCCCGGTGCTCTCCTCGTCCCGCAGCCGCAGGTACTCGATGCAGTTCAGGACGAGTTCGCGCACCGAGTCCTCGGCGCTCTCCAGCGCGCCGGACGAATACAGATGCGGCAGCAGTCCGGCGTACGTCGGCCAGGCGTGCACGTCGGAGGGGCGCTGCGGATCGGCCGAGACCAGCACCCGGCAGGCGACCGCGGACAGTTCGTCCCGGTCGGCGGGGGAGAGCGTACGGCGCAGGAAGCGGTGGTAGAGGCGGTGCATCTCCACGCTGTCGACATAGGTGTCGCCGTCCGAGGTCTGCACGAAGTCCCTGCGTACGGCGGTGGACTCGGCCAGCCGGGCCAGCGCGTTCTGCCAGCGCACCGGGTCGGCGGCCAGTTCCGCCAGATGGGGCGGCAGGTCGCCGGGGCGGGCGTGCTGGAGCTGGCGCACCGGGATCGAGCCGGGCGAGAACATGGCGAACAGGCGCAGCAGTTCCGTCGTCTTGGGGTTGTCCTGTTCCAGGGAGTCGAGGGTGATGGCCCAGCTGGTCCGGAAGCCGATCGGGTAGTCGGAGGAGACCTGGATGCCGATGACGTCCGCGTCCGCCCCGCGCAGCCGGGCGATGTAGTCGGCGGCCGGCACCGGGCTGTTGGCCTCCAGCCAGGCCGCGGTCTGCCCGAGCAGCAACGGGAAGTCCTCCACCGCCTCGGCGAGTTGGTCGGCCTCCTCCTCGGTGAGCCGCTCCACGTGCCGGCGGGCGTAACTGACGCTCTCCGCCCGGGTGAACCGGTCCACCTGGATCTCCGCGACCCCGCCCGAGGCCGCCCAGCCGCGGGTGAGGGTGGTGATCGCGACATGGCCGCCGCTCTCCGGCAGCAGGTCGTCGACCTGCTCCATGTCGTCGGCGCTGTCCACGATGAGCAGCCAGCGCCTGCGGCCGGTGCGCAACGCCTCCCGCACCGCCCGCACCCGCTCTCCCAGCGCCCGGGCGTCGGTGAGTTGGAGCCGGTCGGCGAGGTCGGCGAACTGCTGGCGGGCGGTGGCCCGGAAGCTCGCGCTGATCCACCAGACCACGTCGTACTCGTTGGCGAAGCGGTGCGCGTACTCGATGACGATCTGGCTCTTGCCCACCCCCGAGATCCCGCGCAGCGCCACCCGCGCCCCGGCCGGACCGCCGCTCTCGAACAGGGCGCGCAGCTCCTCGAGGACCGGATCGCGGCCCGTGAAGCGGAAGTTGCGGCGCGGCACGTTCCACACCGCCGGCGGTGCGTCCGGGAAGCGCGGCGCGGCGGGTACGTCCTCCTCGGCGTCCGGCTCGGTGTGCTCCAGACCGAGCGCGGCCAGCAGCCGGCGCAGCGCCTCCGCCGGGTCCAGGTCCCTGAGGGCGGGCGGGCCCAGTACGGCGGCCGAGGCGGGCAGCGCACGGGTGGACAGGTCGACCGCCGCGAACCGGTCGAGACGCGGGGCGACCACGTCGGCCAGCGCCCCGGCCCACTCGGCCTCGGTGCGGTGGCCGAGCCGCAGATACCCCTCGTCCAGGAGCAGCAGAACGCGGCCCGGGGCACCGAGCAGATCGCTCAGCAGCCAGTTCAGCGGGACGCCCGGCGGCGGGTCCCAGCGCAGCAGGTCGGTACGGCAGCCGTGCCGCTCCAGCTGGTGCGCGGTCCAGGTGGCCCAGGCGCGGTGGGTGCCCGCGTAGCTGATGGTGACGTGGTCGGGGGACCAGGGGTCGGAGGGGCGGGGGGTGGGGAGCGTGCCGGGGCGGGTGGAGCCGGGGAGGGCGGCGGGGCGGCCGTTCGCCGAGGGCACCACGATCTGTCCCGGTCCCGCGGGCACCGTCTCGGCGACGATCGCGCTGGGCAGTTCGACCGTACGGACCGGCACCCCCCAGCGGTTGGTGATGGTCAGCCAGATCGTGCCGGGCCCGGGCGTGTGGTCTGCGGTCACCACGAAACGCGCCGGGCCGTACGTGCCGCCGAAGCGGTGCAGGACGACGCTGGGCTCGCTCAGCGCCTCGCACACGAAGTGCGGGGCGCCGTCCAGGGCCACCCCGAAGTCGAACTCCTCCTCCTCGTAGGGCCAGTCCTCGTCCCCCGCCGGCCCGTTGAGGTCGACGGTGACGAGATAGCTCTGCCCGGCCTGCGCCTTGCGGGGCCAGCCGACCAGGGGCTCGACCAGCAAGGAGGAGGCGTCGCCGGTCATGCCCTCACCTCCTGGGCGCGCACCCGCAGCCGGAGCGTGGTGAGCGGATGTCCGAAGTAGAGGAACATGAAGCTGTAGAGAACCAGCAGGATCTCCTGCTGCCGCGCGGTGTAGGCGGGGCTGGCGACGTCGAGCCATGACAGCGGGTCGGGTAATCGGGCCACGGCACTGGCCCGGAACTCGCGCAGGGCACGGGCGACGGGCAGGTCCGGGTCGGCGCACACCCGGCCCACCAGCTCCCTGATCAGCAGATGGGCGATGTCGTCGCCGACCTTCCCGGACGTGGCGATGCAGCCGCCGGCCCCCTTGCGCAGGAACAGCTCGGCGAAGCCCCGCAGGGCGTTCTCGCCACGCCCACGGTTGTCGAACAGGCGCCCGGACTCACAGGCGTTGAGGCAGACGAGGGTGGACCCGCCCCGCAGCGCGGGCATGGCCTGCCGGTTGAGGTCGCTCCAGCTGACGGAGGCGATCCTGACCTCGTGGGCACGGGCGCCGTACTCGGCGTGGCACCCCATGTAGACGAGGCCGGCGCCCAGGTCGGGCCGGGTGAGTTCGGTGAGGAAGGTCCGCGGGGTGCCGATGTGCGCGCGGTGCACATACTCCTCGAACACCTCGACGTCCCGTCTCATCTGCTCGGCGTAGTAGCCCAGGACATGGCCCGAGCAGGTCGCCGGGGTGCCGAAGGGGGTCGTTCCGGCCTCGCGGACGGTCGTCCAGCGCACCACCGTCACCAGGGCGCCCAGGATCCCGGAGACCAGCCCGTGTTCCTGGTGGTCCGTCAGATGCAGCAGCTCCCAGGGGATGTCGTAGTCCGTGTCGTCCCAGACCACCAGCTGCAGTTCGGCACCGTGCCGGGCCCGCAGCACATTGATCCAGCGGACCAGGGGGTCCTGGCCCTGGGACCATTCGGCCAGCCCCAGGAGGATCTCGCTCGGCGGCATCGAGCTGCCCGGCCGCAGGTTGTGCAGCACCAGGTCGTCCGGGCGCAGCCGGGTGTACTCGGAGTCGAGGCGGCTCTCCAGCTCACCGCTGTGCCCGGTGAGCCAGAACGCGTCCTGCCCCGGCTCACCGTAGGCCCGCTGCACCGAGAGCTTCGCGAAACCGGCGGGCAGCCGGGCGTCCGGATCGACGGGCGCGGCGGGCAGCCGTACGGCTTCCTGGGGCTCGGCCACATGCTCCGGTACGGCGGCGGGGCGCGGGGCGACCAGCGGCTCGGGCGCAGGCGGCCGGGCGGGCATGCCGGGCCCCAGCGGGATCGCCCCGCCGAGACCGCGGGGGACGGACGGTTCAGCGGACACCGGTCACCCCCCGTGCGGTGCGTCCGGCGACGGTCACTCCGCCGAGCGCGTCGGCGAGCTGGAACGTCAGGTCCGGGTACGGCTGGCGGGCGGCGTCCACGACCACGGAGTGCAGCCGCATCCGCCCCATCGCGCCGATCCGGCCGGCCGCCGACAGCGCGTCCTCGATGCCGGTACGGCGCACCGGGCCGGGCAGCCGGTCGCCCGTGCCGGTGTCGAGCGGAACGTTGCCACGACCGTCGGAGACCACCACCAGCCATGCCTCGACGAGGTTGGAGCGCTGTTGGAAGGCACGCCGCAGCAACTGGTCGGTCATCGCCAGGCCGTGGGCGAGGGGGCTGCTGCGTCCGGCCGGGCGGTGCAGGGCGCGGCCGACGCGGGGGTCGAGGACGCTGCGGGCGACGAAGTGGTCGGCCTTGAGCTCGTGTGCCGCGTCCCGGTTGCCGACCTCGACCACGCAGATGGAGGCCCGTCCGGTGTAGGCCCACTGAAGGTACGGGGCGAGGGCGGACTGCCAGTCCCAGCCGCGGCGGCAGGTGTGGTCGAGGAGCAGCACCAGCATGCGTTCCGCGACGGGGAGCCGGGCGTAGCTGCGGAAGTCGCCGGGCAGCACCACGAGGCGGCCGTCGCCGTCCGTGCGCAGGGCGCGGCGGCCGGGGAGGTTCTGGTGCTTGGCGGCCTCGATGGCGGTGGCGACGAAGGCGAGGTCGCGCAGGGTGGTGGCCGACCGCACGCCGATCACGGGACCGCGCGCCGAACTGGGCTCCGGGCGCCGTTGCCAGGGGATCCGCAGCGGGGCGAACTCCCGCAGGAACCGGGCGTCGTCCTCGGGGAAGGGTGAGCCGACGCCGTCTCCGGTATCGGCGGCGAAGGTGTCCAGGGCCTCGGCTGGTCCGGCGGGCACGGCGACGGCGGCGCCGGGTATCCGGTCCGCGGGGCCGTCGTCGGAGACCGGGTCCGGCTTCGCGGGCTCGGGCACGGGCCGTCGCTCGCCGTCGCCGTCGTGGGCGACGGGACCGCGGTCGGCGGGCAGCCCGGAACCGGGCGGTACGGGTGGCCGCGCGGCGACGCCGATCAGCCGAGCGGCCTCGTCGACCCGCTCGGCCCCACAGCTGTCGTCGCCCCCGAACACGGCCAACGCCCGAGCCAGCCGCGCGAGCCCCAGGGCCCGCCGACTGCCCCGGTCCCCGTCGAACAACGCCACGACCCGAGCGGCGGCCTCCTCGTCCATCGCACACCCGCCGGGCCGTCCCGCCGCCAGCACGCCCCGCCAGGCTTCGGGAAGCTCGCCGAGGACGAGGCCGGTGCGGGGGGTGTCGAGAGGGTCGGGGGCATCGGGGGTGAGGTGAGAGGCCGGGGTGCCGGGGCTCGGCGCGGGGGCCGGGGTGTCGAGCGGGGCGGGTTCGCCGTGCCGGGGTGGGGAGTGCGGGGTGTGGGGTGTGCCCGGGTCGTGGGGCTTCGGGGTGTCCGAGTCGCCGGGTTGTTCTTGGTCGTCGGGGCTCGGAGTGGGCTCCCGAGTGTGGAGGGAGCCCGGTCGGCCGCGTCCGGGTGGGGAGGGTGGGGTGTCGGGCCGGCCCGGGTCGTGGGGCGTCGGGGTGTCGGGGGCGAGCGGGGAGTCGTTGCGTGGGACTTGTCGATCGGGGCTCGGCGTGGGACGCGGGGGGAGTTCGGCGTGTTCGGGGCCGTCGGACGTGGCCTGTTCTCCGTGGCTGGAGTCGTCGAGGGTGTGGGGCTCGCTGCGGTGGGGATGAAGGCCGCCGTCCGCGTCGGGGGCGCGTCGGGGGGCGACGCGTGGTGCGGTCGACCCGCCCGGTCCACGGCTCTGCCGCGGCAGGTCCAGTACGTCGAGCAGTCGGTCCGGTTCCAGTCCCGCCGCGTTGAGACGGATCGGGAAGCGGTCCAGGAGATGGGGGGAGAGGCGGCCCACTTCCGACTCGCGGCACGCGGCGAGCCAGCGGGCCCGGGGACGCCAGCGGGCGCGGAAGCCGGAGCGCTCGACCGCGGCGACGTCGGCGCCCAGGAGCTGTACCGCGGCCCGCATGCCGGGCAGGCTCAGCCGGACCAGATCGGGGACCACGACCAGCGTCGACGCCTCCGGTTCGATGTCGACCAACGGGCCCGGGGCGAGCGAGAAGTTCATCCCGGCGCCCTCGTGCCGCAGCGTGGGCCGCAGCCACAGCTCGTCGTCCCCGGTGACCGAGCCGAGCATCGCCCGCCGCACCGGCCGCCCGTTCCGCAGCCCGAGAACCCGGGCGAACGCGTCCGTCACCGGCGCCACCATCTCCGGCTCCAGGTCGAACAACAGCACCCCGTCCAGCCCGGGCCCCAACGCGGAACACGCCAGCACCTGCAACAGCCGCTGCCGCGGCCCGGCCACCCGCCCGTTCAGCTCCGCCGTCACCGCAGCCCCCCGCCCCGGCCGCCCGCCGACCCGGAGTGCACCGGCAGCCGCGGGAGTCGCGCACGGGCCCCGACCGCCTGCCGGCACACGGGGCCCGTCATCGCGGCACCGCGCTCGGGTGCGGAGGATGCCGCCGTCCGCAGGAGGGGCCCGCACGCCGAGGTCGCCCACCCGCGTACGGCCGTCATCGTCGCGGCACACCGTGCCACCCCGGCGGAAGCCGGCGCCGTCGTCATCCCAGCAGCCCGTCGAGCAGGTCCGACTCCTCCGGTGTCCATTCGACGGGGCCGCCGTGGGCCGCTTCGGGGCGGCGGTGGCGGAGGGAGAGGGGAGCCACCTCGCGTACGTGGTGGGGGGTGACCTCGTCCGTGCCCTCGAAGGCCGCCAGCGCTCGGGCGGCCCAGGCGGTGACCACCTCACCGCGGTGCCCCACGGCCCGCAACTGCGTGGCGACGTCGGCGCAGAGCTTGGCGATGTCCTCGCTCAGCCGTACGTCCTGCACGGCCGCCCGCGCCGCGTTCAGCCGCTCGCGCAGCACGTCGTCCGAGGCGAGCCCGTCCGCCAGCCAGGAGGACTCCGTCCCGGCCTCGTCGTCGAAGCGCAGCACGGCCAGCACCATCGCCCGCCGCGCCTCCTGGTCCAGCTCGGACACGGCGACCATCAGCCCGAACCGG
This sequence comes from Streptomyces sp. NPDC002817, assembly GCF_053592055.1. Classification (NCBI taxonomy): domain Bacteria; kingdom Bacillati; phylum Actinomycetota; class Actinomycetes; order Kitasatosporales; family Streptomycetaceae; genus Streptomyces; species Streptomyces sp. NPDC002817. Next base: position 89,848 of record NZ_JBSFUY010000024.1, on the reverse strand, counting down.
TCGAGCAACTGCGGCCGCAGACCGCCCTCCTCGGGGTTCATCGTCCCGACCAGACCGAAGCTGACGCTGCGCACGGTGTCGATGGCCTCCCGCTGCACCGACAGCACCCCGGTGGAGACGACGTCGAGGATGATGTTGACGATGTGGTCGTCCAGCAGATTGACCTCGTCTATGTACAGCATCCCCTTCTCGCCGGCCTCCTCGAGCAGCCCCGGCTGCGTCCGCGCCACCCCCTGCATCAGCGCGTCGAGCTCCCACCCGCCCAGCACCCGGTCGTCCGTGGCGTTGATCGGCAGGGTGACCGGCAGCTCTCCCCGGGTCAGCAGCGAGAACGCCCGCACCACCGTGGACTTGGCGGTCCCGCGCTGCCCGCTGACGAGGACGCCCCCGATCCGCGGCGCGATGTAGTTCAGTTCGAGCGCGAGCTTCAGCTCGGCCTGTCCGACCACATAGCTGTACGGCAGGATGTGGATCCCGGAGCCGGCGGTCCCACCGGTCACGAGGTTCCACCCGTGTTCCAGCGGAACGTGACCTGGAGCTGTGCCTCCGCCCCGGACTTCACCAGCACCGCGCCGAGTTCGGCGTCCAGCTTGATCGACAGCTGGAGTTCCACCTCGTCGGGCTTCAGCCCCTCACCGAGGTCGTGCAGCTGTTCCGCCGCCTGCCGCGCGCACCGCCGGGCCAGGTCGAGACCGTCGGCGTAGACGTCGCGTGCCACCTCCAGCACCCGGTCGGCGGGGCCCCGGGTGTCGATCCCCCGGTACACGTCGTCGACGCCGCCCGTCGCCACGACGCCGTCCACCTCGACGTACACCGGCCCGTCCCGGCCGTCCGCCGCCACCCCTGTCACGATCGTCATGCAGCACTTCCCCCGTCCTGCGAGCCGGATCCCTGTGCTTTTCTTCCCCGTTCCCGGCTCGCTCAACAGCCTTGTGCTCAGCGGTTGTCGATCGTCCCCGAGGGCGTCCCGAGGTCGGCGGCACGGCGTACCCGGTCGGCGATGTGCCGGATCAGCCGCTCCAGGTCGGCGCAGTACACCGAGGGGTTCAGAAAGCCCTCGTCGGCGCGGTAGCGGTGGGCGTAGTTGCCCCCGCCGCACACGGCCGCCAGCGGACACACCAGGCACTCGGGGGACAGGGCCCGGCGGCCCAACTGCCGTGCGACGACGCCGGGATGGTCCAGGACGTCGTCGAAGGAGTGCCGGAAGACGTCGCGTCCGGTGGCAGGCGCACCCTCGTAGGCCGTCTTCAGCGAGTCCACCTGCTCGATCGCCCCGTCGGTGTCGACGACCACGGCGACCATCGGTGAGTTCCCCACGGCCTCGGCCCCGCCGTCCAGGCCGAGCAGCAGCCCGATGATCTCGCGGAACAGCCGGATCGGGACGGCTTGTTCGGCGGAATCGAACCAGAGGTCGAAGACCTGGATCAGCCAGTCGGCGTAGGGGTGGGGTCCTGTCGCGGCCGGTGGATGCGCCCAGTTGGCGTGCGGCAGCAGCAGATCCATGGACGGCGGGTCGAGCGCGGTGAGCGACGTGTACACCTCGACGGGGTCGGAGTCCGGGTCGATCACGCTCAGGATCCCGGCGTACGCGTCCGGATGCCGCCGCAGCACCTCGAGCCCGGCCGAGACCGCCGCCCAGGACGAGCGCCCGGCGTGGTCGACGCGGTGCCGGTTCAGCCACGGGGTGCCGCCGTCCACGCTCACCCCGATGTCGATCCCGGCGCCGGCCAGCCGGCGCACCCGGTCCTCGGTGAGCAGCGTGCCGTTCGTCTGCACGCTGGCGTCCACCCGGCAGCCCGCGCCGACGGCCTCCCGCACGGCGGTGACATAGCCGACCAGGGTGTCCACCCCGGCCAACAGGGGCTCTCCGCCATGCAGGTTGAGCTGTAAGGAGGACAGTCCGTGGGTCGCGGTGTGTTCGGCGATCCGTGCCGCGGTACGCCGGACCACCCCGGCGGGCACCGCCAGCGGACGCTTCCGCCAGCTGCTGTCGGCGCCCTCGTAGACGTAGCAGTAACCGCAGGCAAGATTGCAGCGGCTGTGGACCTTCAGGACGAACTGCCGGAAGGGCACGGCCCGTACACCGGACCGCCGTAATCCGGCGACGTCCAGTGTCTCAAGAGGCCACCGCGCGGTCACAGTTGATACGGACCGTCCTCGTAGAAGGCCATCGCGGGGCCGCCGCGCAGCTTGCGGGGCAGCAGGCCCGTGGCGACCGCCGCAAGCACCGGATGCGATGACTCACGGGACAGCGCCAGCAGGTCGAGATCGGTGAGGTCGGGCAGTTCGGCGCCCGGCTCCCGTACTCCAGCCACATGCGGCCTGTCCTCGTCTGTACCCCGCACACTCACCTCTCAGGACGGCCGACCAGCCTCTTGACGAGAGGCCCGGCCCATGCTGCCCGGCTGAGACCCCACCAGGCAAGTTCCCACGAGGTGCTAGCGCCGAGCTGTGACCTAGGTCGGGAGCGGCTCGAAGTCCCAGTAGGGCCGTTCCCGGCGGCGGATCGAGAGGGTGTGGGGATGCTGGGCGCCCAGGGTGTCGGAGAGCTGCTGGAGCGCCTCGTGCTCCAGCTTGGACGCCTCCTGCCCGCGTCGCAGTATCCGCAGGTCGGAGGCGAGGGCCGCCTTGACGGACAAGGTCAGGGGGTGGGTCTCGCCCAGGGTCGTGCGCGCCGACTCCAGTACGGCGCGCGTCAGTTCGGCCGCGCCTTCCTCGTCGCCGGCGAGGCTGCGGGCGCCCCCGGCGTTGAGTCCGGCACCCAGGGCCCAGGGATGGGACGGGCCGACCGCGGCACGCATGTCCATGAGCGCCCGTTCCGCGATCCTGAGCGCCTCGTCGCGCTCCCCGTACTCCCACAGGGCCAGCGCCACATTGCCCGCCGTACCCACCGCATAGGGGTGGTGCGGGCCCACGAGCTTGGCGTACTGCTCGGCGACCCCCTCGGCCGACTCCCGGGCCTGCTCCAGGTTGCCGTGCTCGCGGTTGAACGTGGCGAAGTCGGCCTGCACCAGCAGGGAGTCGGGGTGGTTCGGGCCCTGCCGCTGCACGAACCGCTCGACCACGCTGCGCATCAGCGACTCGGCGCCGAGCAGATCGCCCTTGCGTCTCATGCACAGCGCCAGGTTGTGCTCGGCGAACAGGGTTTGGGGGGTGTAGCGGTCCATCGTGTTGCGGTGGGCACGGACGTTGAGCTCCTGGCGTGACGTCGCCTCGTCGTAGCGGCCGAGGAGGCGCAGCATCCAGGCGTAGAACATGCCCGAGCGCAGGGTGAGATGGTGCCGCGGGGTCAGCAGCCGCTCACGGATCAGCAGGATGTCGCGGTGCAGCTCCAGCGACTCCTTGTAGCGGCCCAGCAGGCTGGTGACCACGGCGAGGTTGCCGCGGTCCTGGAGGGCACGCGGGGCGTCCGCGCCCAGGGTGCTGGTGTACGCCTGCACGCACTCCTTGAACATGTCGTGCGCCTCGTCGTAGCGGCCCAGCGACACCAGGGTGCCGCCGAGGCCGTTCTTGGCGCGCAGCAGGTCGGGGTCGTCGTCGGCCCGGGTCTCCGCGAGCTGGTCCAGGACGGCGCGTCCGACGGCCTCCGCCTCCAGGTAACGGCCGCTGCGGCGCAGCATGTTGGCGTGGTCGTGGATCAGGATCAGCATGTCCCGGTCGTCGGGACCGAGCCGGGTCCGCCAGCGGGTGACGGCCTGCTCGCACAGTCTGAGGGCGGCCCGGTTCTCGCCTCGGACCCGCATGTACTCGATGCAGTTCAGGACGAGTTGGCGCACCACCGGGTCGGGGCTGTCCAGTGCCCCCGCGGTCTCCAGGTGCGGGATGAGCTCGGCGTAGCGCGTCCACTCGCGGGTGTCGATGGGGCGGCGCGGGTCCGCGCCCGCCAGGAGGGTGCAGGCGATCGTCGACAGTGCGTCGCGGCGGTCCTCGGTCAGGGTGCTGACCAGGAAGCTGTGGTAGAGGCGGTGCATGGAGACGCGGTCCACGGCCGGTTCGGCGTCGGAGGACTCGACGTAGTCCAGACGGACCGCGGTGGACTCCGACAGCCGGCGCAGCGCGGTGTGCCAGCGGATCGGGTCGCCCGCCAGGGCCGCGAGGTGGTCGGGCAGGTCGGAGGGGTGGGCGGCCTGCATCAGACGGACCGGGATGGCGTCCGGGGAGAACAGCGCGAACAGGTGGAGGAGCTCCACGGCCTCGGGGTTGTTCTCCTGGAGCGTGTTGAGAGTTATCGACCAGCTGGTCTGGAAGCCCATCGGGTAGTCGGAGGAGATCCGGATGCCGATCTGGCTGGCCTCGCCGCGCCGGATCATCGAGATGTAGTCCTTGGCGGGCATCGCGTTGGCGTCGAGCCAGGCCGCGGTCTGTGCCAGCAGCAGCGGCAGGTCCTGCACGGCGTCGGCGAGCTGGTCGGCCTCGGTGTCGTTCAGGCGTTGGGCGCGCCGGCGGACGTAGGCCACGGACTCGGGCCGCCGGAAGGGCAGCACCTCGATCTCGGTGACATTGCCGGAGGCCGCCCAGTCCTGGGTGAGGGTGGTGATCAGGACATGGCCGTTGCCCTCGGGGAGCAGATCCTCGATCTGTTCCATGTCGTCCGCGGAGTCCAGGATCAGCAACCACCTCTTGTACGGCGTCCCGGTCCGCAGCGCCTCGTGGACCGCGCGGATCCGCTCGCCCAGCTCCTGGCCGACCGGCAGTTCGAGCCGCGGGGCGAGCTGCGCGAACTGCTCGCGCGCGGGCGCGCGGAAACGGGCGCCGACCCACCACACGATGTCGTAGTCGTTGCCGAAGCGGTGCGAGTACTCGTTGGCGATCTGGCTCTTGCCGACGCCGGAGATGCCCCGCAGCGCCACCCGCGCACCGCTGCGGCCGCCGCGCTCGAAGCGGGTGTGCAGCTCCTCCAGGATCGCGTCGCGGCCGGTGAAGCGGACGTTGCGGCGCGGGACGTTCCACACCGACGGCGGGTCGTTGGGGAAGCGGGGGGCGGCGGTGCCGGACGGGGCGGCGGGCTCGGCGGACGCCTCGAAGTCCAGGCGGCGCAGGATACGGCGGCGGGCCTCGCGCGAGTCCAGGTCGCGCAGGTCGACCGGGCGCAGCGGGGCGGCCGTCGCGGGCAGCGCCCTCGTCGCCACGCTGACCGCGGAGAACCGGTCCACATGGGCCGGCACCACCTCGTGCAGCGCCTCAGTCCACTCGGCGTCCGAGCGGGGGCCCAGCGAGAAGTACCAGTCGTCCAGGACCAGCAGAACCCGGCCCGGTGCCTGGAGCAGATTGCCCAGCGCCTCGGCGAGCGGCATCCGCAGCGGAGGGTCCCAGCGCAGCAGGGTCGTCTCGTGGCCCAGCTGCTCCAGCTGGTGCGCGATCCACGTCGCCCAGGGCCGGTTGAATCCCGCGTAGCTGATGGTGAAGTGCTCGTGGGACTCGGCGCCCTTGGACCTGTCGGCCATCCGACCGTCTCCCCTTACACCGAAATCAATAGAATGACGTTTTTGTCGGTTTCGCGTGCACTTTAAGCGATACGTTGCTCAATCCGGGGGCATCACCGCGCTCAGCCGCCCGGCCGCGTGCCGTACGAGGCGCTCCAGGTCGGCACAGAACACGGACGGGTGCCGAAAGCCCGTACCGCGCGAGTAGCGATGCCCGTAGTTGCCGCCCCCGCAGACCCGGCCCACCGGGCAGGCCCGGCACTCGTCCGCGAGACCCGCCACGCCCAGCTGACGGGCGACGATCCCCGGATGGTCCAGCGCCTCGTCGAAAGCGTGCCCGAAGACGTCGAGGCCGGTGGCGGTCGCGTGGTCGTAGGCGAGATTGAGGGAGTCGATCTGCTCCACCGAGCCGTCGGTGTGCACGACCACCGCGCAGGTCGGCGAGAGCCCGATCGACTCGGTGGTGCTGGGCACCCCGAGCAGCAGCGCCACGACCTCCGTGAACAGCCGCACCCGGGGCTGGGAGCCGTCGGGCGCGCCGTCCCACCACAGGTCGAAGGCGGCGGCCAGCCAGTCGCCGTAGGGAGTGGGCACGGCCGGCCACGCCCCCGGGGTGCGGGCGGGCAGGCCCGGCGGCGGGCTCGACCAGTTGGCGTGCGGCAGCAGCAGGTCGAGACGGGGCGGGCGCAGCTCGGCGAGCGAGGAGTACACCTCCCCGGGGTCGCTGGTGACGTCGATGGCGCACAGGATCCCGGCGTACAGCTCCGGCCGGTCCGCGAGCAGCCGCGCGGCCCGCTCCGCCGCCGGCCACGACGGCCGCCCCGCATGGTCCACGCGGCGGGCGTTCAGGTGCGCGGTGCCGCCGTCCAGGCTCAGCCCGACCCGGATGTTCGCGTCGGCGAGCAGGTCCAGGGTCCGGTCGGTGATCAGCGTGCCGTTGCTCTGCACGGTGGCCCGCAGCGCGACGTCGGCCGGCAGCGCCCGGCGTACGGCGGCCGTGTACTGCAGGGCGGTGTCGGCGCCGGACAGCAGGGGCTCCCCACCGTGCAGGTCGATCCGCACCTCGGACAGCCCGTGGGTGACGGCGTGTTCGGCGATCCGCCGGGCCGTCTGCCGCATCACCCCCGGCGACACCCGTGCCGGCCGGCCGCGCCAACTGGCGTCCTCGCCCTGGTAGATGACGCAGTAGGTGCAGTCGAGATTGCAGCGACTGTGCACCTTGAGGACGAACTGACGGAAAGGGAAGGGGCGTTGTCCGGCACGTCTGAGGGCCGCCACGTCCAGCTCGGCGTGCGGCCACGGTGCGAACTCCCGGTCCCGGGCGATCCGTAAGCTGTCGTCCGAAGCGGTCTGCACAGCGTCGCCTCCCCCTGGGCGGCCCCGTGCCGCCGCTACCGTTCTACCCCCGGGGAGTCCTCGTGATACGCCACGAGGCCGCCGTCGGCGTCGCACGACCGGGCCAGCAGTGTGGCCAGCACCGCGCCCAGCACGGGGTGGTCGACCCGGGCGCGGAGCGCGGCCAGATCGACGGCTGTGCGGTCGGGGAGTTCGGGGAGCGGGGTCCCCGCATGTCCGTCCCGTCCGGTCGGCTCCGTCACCCTGCACACTCCCTTTCACCGTCTGCCTGTTCCGGCGAGCGCGGTCATGCGCTCGAACGTCGACCGGGCCTGCGGCCCCTGCGCCGCCCCGGCCCGCTGCCACAGCGCCCAGGCGGTCCGGTACGACTCCAGCGCGTGCTCCGGTCCCGCCGTCCGCTCCAGCACCACGCCGCGCTGGTGATGCGCCCGCGCGGCCAGCAGCGGCTCACCGGCCCGCTCCGCACTCCGTACGCCGTGGTGGTACGAATCGGCCGCCAGGTCCAGCCACTCGGGCGCCCCGGCGTCCCCGGCCAGCGTCAGCAGTACGTCGCCGCGCTCCAGCCACGCCAGCGCCGCCGTACGGTCGTCGCGCGCGCCCCGGGCCGCGCGGGCCAGCACCCACTCGGCCTCGTGCAGATCGGTCGGCGTCCCGCCCGCGCCGTGATGATGTCGCAGCGCCCGCCCGAACAGAAGCCGCCGGTCGGCCAGATGGGGATCACTGTCGGCCGTCAGCGCCAGCGCCGCCCGCAGCACCCGTACGGCATCGGTGGCCACCGGCAGCTCGCCGCCCCGTTCGGCCCGCGCGACCAGCACCTCGCCTCGGCCCGCGAGCAGCTCCGCCCGCTCCGGGTCGTCACGGTCCAGCAGGGCCTCGGCCTGGGTGAAGTACCCGTCGGCGGCCACGAGTTCGGCGGCCTCGGCGGTGTGCCGGTAGCGGGCCGTGTGCGCCTCGGCCAGCCGGCGCAGGGCCGGCACGCGTAACGCGGGGCCCTGGTCGCGGACCGCCTCCACCGCCCGCTCCAGCGCCTCCAGGACCCCCGGATGCCCGGTGTCACCGGCGGCCACGGCACGCGCCTCCGCCAGATCCAGCAGGGCCCGGCAGCGCACGGCGGAGGGGGCGCTGTGCCGGCCGGTGAGCCGTACACCGCTCTCGAAGTCCGCCGCCGCCCGCAGCGCCAGTGTCCGCGCCTCGTCGGCCGCGTCACGCCCCCGGGCGTCGTCGGCGAGCGCCAGCAGCAGCCGCCCCCGGGCCAGCACCGCCGGATCGAACCCGGGCCGGCCGGGCAGGGAGGAGGGTATTCGGGAACCGCCGCCCGCGGCCGCTCCGCCGGAGGCCACGGCCGCTCACCGGGCCCGGCGGACGAAGACGGGCGCAGCCGAACCGTTTCGGTCACTCGCGTACGGCGGACGCGCGACGGGGCACCGCACCGGACAGGCGCTGGGCCGCTCACTCACGTCGCGCTCCTCGTCATGGACGGTCGGATGCGTGCGAACTCCATGACAGTACGCGCGCCCTGCCCGGTCAACAGTGCTTTCCGGCCGCTCCGGCGGATTGTGCCCGCTGAAGTGCGTCGACACCGTCGGTCTAGACTCACCCGCAACGGCCCGTCCCACCACGGCCGAAAGCGGTCCACCTCGGCCAGACCCGAAGGGTATTCGGCGTTTTGATACGGATAGATTCAGTCACCAAGCGGTACCCGGACGGCACGGTGGCGGTCGACCGGCTCTCGTTGGAGATACCCGACCGCTCGATCACCGTCCTCGTCGGCCCCTCGGGCTGCGGCAAGACGACCACTCTGCGCATGATCAACCGCATGGTCGAACCCACCGAGGGCACCATCCTCCTCGACGGCCAGGACATCCTGCGGCAGCCGGTGAACACCCTGCGCAGGTCCATGGGTTACGTCATCCAGAACGCCGGCCTCTTCCAGCACCGCACCATCATCGACAACATCGCCACCGTGCCCCGGCTGCTCGGCTGGAGCAAGGACAAGGCCCGGGAACGGGCCCGTGTGCTGATGGAGCGGGTCGGACTCGACGCCGCGCTCGCCAAGCGGTACCCCTACCAGCTCTCCGGCGGCCAGCAGCAGCGCGTCGGCGTGGCCCGGGCGCTCGCCGCCGACCCGCCGGTACTGCTCATGGACGAGCCGTTCTCCGCCGTCGACCCCGTGGTGCGCAAGGGACTCCAGGACGAACTCCTCCGTATCCAGGAGGAGTTGGGAAAGACGATCGTCTTCGTCACCCATGACATCGACGAGGCCGTCAAGATCGGCACGATGGTCGCCGTGATGCGCACCGGCGGCAGGCTCGCCCAGTACGCGCCGCCCGCCGAGCTGCTGACGAGCCCGGCCGACGCGTTCGTCGAGGACTTCCTCGGCGCCGACCGCGGCATCCGGCGCCTCTCCTTCTTCCCGTCCGCGGGGCTGGAGTTGTCGACCGGGCCGGTCGTCGCGGTCGACGCCACCGCCGAGCAGATCGCCGAGCGGGCGCGCGACATCGCGGACGCCCCCTATCTCCTCGTCACCGACACCGACGGCAAGCCCCTCGGCTGGAGCGAGCCGCAGCACCTGACGGCGGGCGAGGTCGAGGTCGGCCGACTGCTGTCGCACGGGCGGCCGTTCGTCGCCGGCACCGACTCGCTGCGGGCCGCGCTGGACTGCGCGGTGCTGTCGCCCACCGGGTGGGCGGTCGCCGTGGACGCCGACGGGAAGGTCGCCGGGGTCGTCTCCCAGCAGACCATCGCGGAGGCCATCCGCGGTGCGCACGCGCAGGGTCGTACGGACGCGAAGGTCGCCGGATGAACTGGGACCGTATGTTCGACATCCCCAGCGACCTCCAGCACAGCTGGCTGGGCCTGGTCGGGCTGCATCTGCGCGAGGCCCTGCTGCCGGTGCTCGCCGGACTGCTGATCTCCTTGCCGCTGGCCCAGCTGTGCGTGCGCTTCCGCTGGCTGTACCCGCCGGTGCTGTGGGTGACGACCGTGCTCTACGCCATCCCCTCGCTGGCCTTCTTCGTGCTGCTCATCGACTACACCGGCATGACCGAGCTGACGGTGATGATCCCGCTCACCGTCTACAGCCTCGTGGTCCTGGTCCCGGCCGTCGTCGACGCCGTCCGCTCGGTCCCGCAGGAGACCCTCGCCGCCGCCAAGGCCATGGGCTTCGGACCCGTACGCCGGTACGTCCAGGTCCAGTTGCCCATCGCCGTGCCCGCGATCATCGCGGGGCTGCGGGTCGCCACCGTGTCCAGCGTCAGCCTCGTCAGCGTCGGCACCCTCATCGGCAACCAGGGCGCCCTCGGCAACCTGCTGAACGACGCCACCATCTACAACCGGCCGGAACTCGCCGTGAACGCCGTGCTGTCCATGGCCGCCCTCGCGATCCTCGCCGACGCCGCGCTGGTGCTCCTGCGCCGTCTGCTGACGCCGTGGATGCCGCGCCCGCAGCGCGGGAAGCGCAAGGCCGCCCCCGTCCTGGAAGAGGCAGCACGGTGAACCTGCTCACCCACATCGGCAACTTCTTCAACGACAGCGCCCAGTGGCAGGGCTACGACGGCATCCCCACGCGGGTGGCGGAGCACCTCCAGTACACGCTGGAGGCGCTGCTCATCGCCGCCGCGATCGCCATGCCGGTCGGACTGGTCACCGGCCACTACGGGCGCGGCGGGACCGTCCTCTCCCTGATCGCCACCGCGGGGCGGGCCCTGCCCACCTTCGGCCTGCTGGTACTGCTCACCCTGCTGGTGGGCTTCGGCCTGGTCAACGTGATGACCCCGCTCGTCATTCTCGCCATCCCGCCGATCCTGGTCACCACGTACGAGGCGATGCGCACCGTCGACCCCTCCTCGGTGGACGCCGCGCGGGGCATGGGCATGAGCGAGGCCGGGGTCCTCTTCCACGTCGAACTCCCGGCCGCGCTCCCGCTGATCCTCAGCGGCCTGCGCTCCGGAGCCATCCAGATCGTCTCCACGGCGACCATCGCGGCCTACGTCAGCCTCGGCGGCCTCGGCCGTTACATCGTGGACGGGCTCTACCAACGCAACTACGAGAAGGTCGTCGGCGGCGCCACGCTCGTCGCGGGACTGGCGCTGCTCACACTGGCGGTGTTCTGGGCGGTGGGAAGGGCCACCGTGTCCAGGGGAGTGCGCCGGAGCGCTTGAGCAGTCCGGGCGGAGTCGACCACGGTTCGGCAGCGCCCGGAAGGGGCGCGGGGAACCGCGCGACCGGCCACGACGCCGCCGCAGGCGAACCGCAAACCCATCGCGGCACTTCCAGCGGAGCACTTGGCGGACCGGCCGGACGGCCACCGCGTCCACCTCGAAGACCATGCCCGGCGGTGCGAGGGCGGCGACCCCGCTGAGGGTCTGGGCCGGGAGCAGGTCGCCGATGGGGGCACCTCCCGCTCGAGCGAAGCCGAGAGGGGGGAGGGCGTGCAGGCCTTGCCGAGAGTCCCCAGCTTGGCGAGGTCGTGCTCGACGACGAACGAGCCCAGCCGGACGACGTGTTCGAAACCGGGACCGACGCCCTCCAGGGCCGCGCGCAGCCGGTCGAAGGCGAGCTCCACCTGCGCCGCGAAGTCGCCCGGCACCGGGGTGCCGGTGGCGTCGGAGGCGTACTGCCCCGCGACGAAGACGAGTTCGCCGGGCGCCGAGACGGCGTGGCTGTAGCCGAAGGGCGTCGGGTCGTGCAGGGCGGGCGGGTTGGTGATGGTGCGCTCGTCGTGGCTCAGGTCAGGGGGACAACCCCCGTGCCGGCCCGCCCGTTCCGGGGCCCCGCGTCAGCTCTCCGTACGGGCCAGGGCCAGTTCGAGTACGACGAGCAGGGCGTCCCGGACCGAGCCGCGCTCGCGGGCGTCGAAGATGACGACCGGGACGTGGTCCGCGACGTCGAGGGCCCAGCGGACCTCCTCCAGCGTGTGCTCGACCTTGCCGTCGAACGCGTTCGCGGCCACCGCGAACGGGATCTGCCGGTGCTCGAAGTAGTCGACCGCGGCGTAGCAGTCGTCGAGACGGCGGGTGTCCACGATGACCAGGCCGCCCAGCGCGCCCTCGACGATGTCGTCCCACATGAAGCCGAACCGCTCCTGCCCGGGCGTGCCGAACAGATACAGCTTCAGGGTCGGGTCGATGGTGATGCAGCCGAAGTCCATCGCGACCGTCGTCGTGGTCTTGCGCGGGGTGTGCGTGAGGTCGTCCACGCCCGCCGCGACCTCCGTGATGGCCGCCTCGGTGGTCAGCGGCTCGATCTCGGAGATGGCGCCGACGGCGGTGGTCTTGCCCACGCCGAAGCCGCCCGCGATCACCATCTTGACCGGGAGCGGTGGCCGCACGGCGGCTGCCGGACCGGACCCGTGGAGGGTGGCCGGTTCAGTCGGAGTCACGGAGTACCCCTCGGGAGTCGGGGATGGCACGCAGGCCATCGATCACTCTTCGCAGGACGGAAGCGTCGTGCGTGTCGTCGGAGTCGGGCACGTGCACCGTCAGCTGCCCCTCCGCGCGCAGGTCCTCGGCGAGCACCCGGACCACGTTGAGGTGCAGCCGCAGCCGGGCCGCGAGTTCCGCGATGGACTGCGGCCGGCGGCAGGCGGCGACGATGTCGTGCTGCTCGAAGGAGAGCCCGCCGAGCGCGTCGAGACCCTCGACGGTGGCCACCACCTGGGTCTCCACGGGCATCGGCCGGCCGGCTGCGCTGGGCGCCACCCGGCCGGCGGTGACCAGGAACGGCCGCACGGCGGAGGCGGGCCCGACCGGGTCCTGCCCCGGGGCTGAGGAGCCGTCCGCCATGGCGTGTCCGTCCCGGTCCCGGTCAGAGCGCCGACGGGGAGCCGACGCTGTTCTTCAGCGCCAGCACCAGTTGGGGACTGAGCGCGCTGCCCGCCCGATTGGCGAACAGCGTCATCTCGTAGGCGATGTTGCCCAGCTTGGCCTCCTTGTCGGTGACCACGCCGAGGACGGCGCCGCTGCCGATGGCGGAGACCAGGACGTGGCCGCCCTCCAGGTCGATGATGACCTTGTTGAGGCCGCCCAGGCCGTAGTTGCCGGACGCGCCGGCGGCCAGGCTGGTGATGCCGGAGACGATCGCCGCGAGGCGCTCGGAGTCGGCTTGCTCACGCAGTTCGGAGACCGCGATGAGCAGTCCGTCCGAGGAGACGGCGATGGCGTCCACGACGCCCGCGGTCTCGGTGGCGAAACGATTCAACAGCCAGGTGAAGTCGGCTGCCGCGGCCTTCAGTTCGGCCGGTGTGTTTCCCGTCGGAGTATCACCTGTCGACGTACTCACTGATCCGCTCCTTCCGGGAGGTGGTTCTGGTCGTGCTTGCGGGGGGTCTGGTGCGGGGTCTGTTCCGTGTCGCTGTCGCGATGGGCGCGTTCCACCGCGGCCTCGAACTCATCGAGGGCGCTGCGGACGGCCTCCGCGTCGGCGGGGCGGGGTGCCTGGCGGGTGCTCGCGGGGGCGGCGTCGGCCGTGGTGCGCAGGGTGGCTCCGCGGACGCGGCGGCGCAGAGGGCGGGCGGTGCCGGGGGCGTCGTCGGAGGGTGCCGGTTCCTCGGCGCGGGCCTTGGGGATGAAGGGCAGGCCGTCCGGAGCGGCCGGGTCCTCCTCGCGGCGTACCCGGCGGGGGAGGGGTCCGTCGTGTTCGTCGGTGGGGACCGGTGGCCGGGGGCCCGAGTCGTCCGTGGCCGCCGCCGGTGTGGTCGGTGCCGCCGGCTGCACCGCGGCCGCCGTCAGCAGCAGCGACTGCGGGAGGGTCACCTCGGCCGTGACACCGCCGCCCGGGGTGCGGGACAGGGCGACATCGATGTCCCAGCGACGCGCCAGCGAGCCGACCACGAAGAGGCCGAGCACCTTCGAAGGCACCAGGTCGAGACGTTCACGGCGGACGATACGGGCGTTCTCCTCGTCGAGCCGCTCGGGGTCCATGCCCAGGCCGTGGTCGGCGACCACGATCGCCGCGCCCTCGGCCGAGTTCTGCACGAACACCTCGACGGGACTGTCCGCGGGCGAGAACGACACGGCGTTCTCCACGAGTTCGGCCACCATCAGGGTCAGGTCGCCGATGATGTCGGGCGCCACCGCGACCTCGGTCCGCGCGAGCAGCTGGACCCGCCGGAAGCCCTCGATCTGGCCGAGCGCGGCCCGTACGACGTTGGTCAGCGCGATCGGCCCGGCGTCCAGGACGGTCTCGCGGATGCCGGCGAGCAGCATCAGGCTGTCGGCGTTGCGGCGCAGGCGGACGGCGATGTGGTCGATGCTGTAGAGGCGTTCGAGGAGCTCGGGGTCGGTCTCGCCGCGCTCCACCGCGTCGATCAGGGCCAGCTGCCGGGTGGTCAGGTTGCTGACCCGGCGGCCGACGTTGCCGAACATCTCGGCGACGTTGCGGCGGCTGAGCACCTGACGCTCCAGGAGCGCGACAGCGGTGGTCTGCACATGGTTGAAGGCCTCGGCGAGATCGCCGATCTCGTCGCGTGCCGTGGCCGGCATCTCCCGCAGCTGCGCCGGACGGTCGTCCTCGGCGTCGTCGTCGGCCACCCGGGCGAGCTCGCGCTCGGCGTCCTCGGCGACCTGCTGCGCGGCATGGGTCAGGGCCTGGACCGGCCGGACCACGGAGCGGCGTACGACCACCGAGAACGCGAGCCAGATGACGAAGCCGAGCAGGGCGAGGCCCAGCAGCAGGACGGCGTTGCGCAGGGCCTCGTCGGAGGCGCGGTCGGCGCGGTCGGCGATCTGGTCGATCAGTGCGGTGGTGATCCCCAGCCGGATCGCGGCCTGCTTGCGGTAGGAGGGGTACGCGTCGAGCGCCGCCCCGAACATCCGGCGGATCTCGGCGGGGGAGTCGGCCTGCAGGGAGCTGGGGTCGATCTGGAGCTCGGCGAACTGCCGGTTGATCGCGGCCTGCGGGGTGTTGTGCTCGATCCCGGCGAGCTGCTCCGTCTGCTCCTCGGTGGCGAACCGCGCGAACCGGTCGGCCTGGTGGGTGTACTCGTCGTAGGAGCCGATCGCGCCGATGAACTCGATGAGCGCGTTCGAGTCACCGGTCGTCGCGGAGAACACACCGGTCTCGAAGGAGCTGTGGGCGGCGTCGGCGCGCAGCAGGGAGTCGAGCAGGTTGCCGGTGAAGGTGGTCGCCAGGGCCGTGTTGCGGTCCAGGCCGAGGCCGTCGATCAGGCCCTTTGCGGCACTGGTGTAGGCGGGGTCGATGTTGTCGGCGGGCAGATACGCCTGCTCGATGGTGTTGCGCAGGCTCTCCAGGCCCTCGATCTCCCGCAGGGCCCGGGCCTCGTCCGCGGGGAGCCGGTCACCGAAGGCCCTGCGGACCTCCTTGACCTGGTTGTCCACCGCCAACTGCGTCTTGCGGTACGGGGTCTGGGAGGGGGTGCCGCCGTCGTTGGTGGCCTCGTGGCGCACGGAGAGCAGGATGGCCTGCTGGTGCTCGGCCTCCAGCCGGTCCACCAGCGTGGCGACCTCGGTGCTGGTGCGCACGAGCCGTGCCGCGTCGGCCGCCTCCGAGGACTGCTGGACCTGGTCGGTGATGAGGTAGGCGAGCAGGACCGCGACCACTGTCAGCGGTACGCCGACCAGCACGTTGAGCTTGTGCCGGAACGGCCGACGATCGGCGAAGCCTCGTACGCCACCCGGGGCCGAAGGCGGAGCCGACTCGCTCGTGGACACCAGGCCTCCTTCATGGGGGATGACGGCGCGCGAAGACCTCACGTGACCGATTCTGATCGTGTCGGATGGTGCCGAAATGCACCAATGGGGCACCGGCACGCCAGTGTGTCCGAACGCCAACGACCCGGAGACTACCGTCTCTTCGGAAGATCGATCATGCCACCCTGAGTCAAGAATCCGTTACAACGGGACGGCACCTGGATGACGGGACCTTGGCGCCTTTTCACAACCGGTCGCGCATTGACGCCAATTGGTGACCAGGGTGCACTTGACTGACCGAGAACTGGCTGGATTGGATCAGTGTCAGAGCTTGTTTCTCATCAGCCCACACAGCCCGGAACGGGAATCGTGACTTCCAACGCCCCACGCAGCAGGTCCATCCGGAAGCATCCCGGCGTAGCCGCCGTCGCGGTCGCCGCCACCGCGGCCCTGCTGGCGGGATGCGGCTCCTCCGACGACACCTCCGACCCGCTCCAGGAGGACAAGGGGAGCGGCAGCGGTGACACCGTCGTCGTCGGCTCCAACAACTTCGCCGAGAGCATCCTCCTCGCCGACATCTACGGCGAGGCCCTCAAGGCCAAGGGCATCAAGGTCACCTACAAGCCCAACATCGGCAGCCGCGAGACCACGTACGGCCTGCTGAAGAACGGCTCCATCACCGTCCTGCCCGAGTACAACGGCTCGCTGCTGTCCTACCTCGACCCCAAGGCCGAGCAGAAGACGGCCGAGGCGGTGAACGCCGCGGTGAAGACGAAGCTCGACAGCACGCTGACGCTGCTGGAGTCGTCGCCCGCCGAGGACAAGGACTCCGTCAGCGTCAACGCGGCGACCGCGAAGAAGTACAACCTCACCGCGGAGTCCACACTCGCCGACCTCAAGGACGTCGCTCCCGAGCTGGTCATCGGCGGCTCGCCCGAGTTCCAGACCCGGCAGCAGGGCCTGCTCGGCCTGAAGTCCGTGTACGGCCTGGAGTTCAAGTCCTTCAAGGCGCTCGACGCGGGCGGCCCGCTGACCCAGGCGGCGCTGACGAAGAACACCGTGCAGGCCGCGGACATCTTCACCACCGACCCGACCATCACCAAGGAGAAGTTCGTCGTCCTGAAGGACCCGGAGAACCTCTTCGGCTTCGCGAACGTGACCCCGCTGGCCTACAAGTCCGGCCTCTCCCAGGAGGGCGTGGACGCGCTCGACGCGGTCTCCGCCAAGCTGGACACGGAGACGCTCCTGGACCTCGACTCCCAGGTGCAGCTCGACAACAAGGACCCGCTGGACGTCGCCCAGGCCTGGCTGAAGTCGGCCGGACTGTCCTGACGCCCCACCCCGGACACCACGGGCCGACCGACGCGGGTGCCCTCCGACACGGAGGGCACCCGCGTCGTCTGTCGGCGGAGCGGTGGCCCGCTACCGGACCGCGGTGGCGATCAACTGGTCGATGAGAGCGATCAGTACGTCCCGGGAGGACTCGCGGTCGCGGGCGTCGCAGAGCAGGACCTGGACATGGTCCGGCAGGGCGAGCGCGTCGCGGATCTCGTCGGGCGGGTAGGGGTGGTCACCGTGGAAGCCGTTGACGCCGACGACGAAGGGGATGCCCCGGCGTTCGAAGAAGTCGATCGCGGCGAAGCTGGACTCCGGGCGGCGGACGTCGACGAGGACGACGGCACCCAGGGCGCCCAGGGCCAGGTCGTTCCACATGAACCAGAACCGCTGCTGGCCGGGGGTCCCGAAGAGATAGAGGATCAGCTCCCGGCTGATGGTGATGCGGCCGAAGTCCAGGGCCACGGTGGTGGCCTTCTTCTCCTCGATGCCGTTCAGGTCGTCGATGCCCAGGCCCGCCGCGGTCAGCGACTCCTCGGTGCGCAGCGGGGCGATCTCGCTGACCGAGCCGACCATGGTGGTCTTGCCGACGCCGAACCCTCCGGCGATCAGGATCTTGACCGTGTCGGGTGCCGGCCGGGTGATGGTGTCAGAGTCGGCCAAGGCCGTCCCTCACTTTCTGCAGCAGGTCCAGGTCGACGCTGGCGGCGACCGGATGCGGCGGGCGGACCGTGATGCGGCCCGCTTCCAGCAGGTCGCAGAGCATGATGACGATCACGCTCATCGGAAGGTCGAGCAGAGCGGCGAGTTCCGCGACGGCGATCGGCTCGGCACACCGGCGCAGGATGCGCTGATGCTCCGGCTGCGGGCGGGGCGCCCGGGTCGGCGGCGGGTCCACCGCGGTCACCGTCGAGATGAGGGTGAAGTCGGCGCGGCTGGGGCGGGTACGTCCGCCGGTCAGGGCGAACGGCCGTACGAGACGGCCCGCCGTGTCGCCTCCGCTCACCTCACGCGCCGGAGTCGGCGGTGGGGCCGACGCCTGCCCGCGGTGCGGCGCTGAGGTGCTCGCCGATCTTCTTCACGAGCATGTTCATCTGGTACGCGACCACACCGACGTCGGCGCCCTGGTTGGTGAGGACGACGAGGTGGGCGCCGGGGCCGGCGGAGGTGAGGATCAGATAGCTGTGCGCCATCTCGATCAGTGCCTGCCGCACCGGGCCACCGCGGAAGTCCATGCTGACGCCCTTGCTGAGACTCATGAGCCCGGACGCGGTCGCCGCCAGCCGCTCGGCGTCATCACGCAGGAACCCGGTCGACTTACTCACGACCAGCCCGTCCTCGGACAGCACGACGGCATGGTTCACCTCGGCGACCCGCTCCACGAGTCCGGTCAGCAGCTGGTCGAGCTGGGTGTGGGTGGCGGGGGTGGGGCGTGTCATGAGGGCGTCCTTCGTCGGCGGGCGGCGGCGGGGGGTGGGAGAGGCGGCGGTCGGAGAGAGGGGCGGGAAGGTCAGCGGTCGGCTGGGGTGTCCGTGCCGGTGGCCGGGGGCTGGGGGCCGGGGCTGTCCGGTGTGGTTGCTTCCTCCTGACCGTACGGCGCATCGGTGGGGGTGGAGGGTTGGGGGTGGAGGTTTTCCGGTTCCTGGCCGTCAGACGCCTCGGCGTCCTCGCCCCGCGCGAGGAACGTGCCGCGCTGGAAGCAGGCGAGTGAGGAGGCGGCGCGCTCCGCGGTGAACTCCTCGTCCGAGCCGTCCTGTTCGGCGGGCGCGGCGTCCTCGCGAAGCTCGACGGCGAGGCTGGTCTGGGGGACGCGGCGGGGGAGCGGGGCCATGCCCGGGCGGCGCCCCGGGTGTCCGACCTCGCCCGCACGATCCACGTCACCAGGGACCCTGAGTCCTCCAGGCCGGTCGGTCTCACCCGCGCGGGAGTGCTCCGAGTCGCCCTGTGCGCCTCGTCGGCGCGCGGGCAGAGGCGGGACGGGGGTCTCGGCGTCCCGCGCCTGCCTGTCGGGTCCCGTGGCCTCCGGACGCCGCTGCCGGGCGGGAACTCGGTCCTCGACGTCCGTGTGTCCAGGAGCTCCCTTGGTCGCACTCTGCTTCACCCCGGGTGCGCCGGCGTCCGTGCTGCCGTGCCGGGTAGCGACTGCGGTGTCGGAGCCGGTCAGTTCAGCCGCCCCCGTGGTCGCACTCCGCGCCCCATCGGCTCCGTCGGTCCCCGAGTCGCCGTGTCGGAGGAGTCCTTCGGCGTTGCTGCGTGCCGGTTCGGGGGCGGCCTGCTCCACGCCGGGTCCGTCGGCTTCCGTGCTTCCGGGCCGGCCGAGGGCTCCGGCGTTCGTCTGTTCGACAGCCCCCGTGGGCGCGCCCCGCCGCGTACCGGACTCGTCGATGTCCGTGGTGCCGCTCCGGGCAGTGACTCCCCTGGCGGCGTGGGTCAGTTCAGGGGTGCCCCCCGCCGCAGCGGGTTCGTCGGTGTGCCGGACCGGGCCTCCCGTTCCGATGCGGGCCCGGCTCGCGGTCGTACCCCAGGTCGTGCCCGGTCCGGTCGCCTCCCGCGTACCCGGCACATCGGTGTCCGCGACGTCCCGTACGACGATCTCCTGCGGCAGCAGCACGATCGCCGTCGTGCCGCCGTACGGCGACGGACGCAGGGTGACCGCGATGCCGTGGCGGGTGGCGAGGCGGCCGATGACGAACATGCCGAGGCGGAGGTCGTCGGCGAGGGCGACCACGTCGAACTTCGGGGGCACCGCCAACTGGGAGTTGAGGGAGGCGTAGTCCTCCTCCGACATGCCGAGGCCACGGTCCTCGACCTCTACGGCCAGGCCCTTGGCGACCGACGAGGCCTGCACCGTGACCGGCGCCGGGGCGGGCGAGTACACGGTCGCGTTGTCGATGAGCTCGGCCAGCAGATGGATCACGTCGGCCACCGCGGGCGGCGCGAGATACACGTCCTCCTCGGTGTGCACCTCCACCCGCTGGTACTCGGCGACCTCGCCCACGGCACTCCGCAGGATGTCGATCAGCGCGACCGGCTCCTGCCAGCTGCGTCCCGGCCGCTCACCGCTGATGACGACGAGGTTCTCCTCGTACCGCCGCAACTGGCTGGCCGTGGAGTCCAGTTCGTACAGACCCTTGAGGACCTCGGGATCGGTGTGCCGACGCTCCAGCGCATCGAGCTTGGTGAGCTGGAGGTTGACCAGGTTCTGGCTCTGCCGGGCGATGCCGAGGATCACCTTCTGGAAGCCGCGCCGGGTGTCGGCGAGTTCGATCGCCGTGTGCACCGCCGTACGCTGCGCCTTGTTGAACGCCCGCGCCACCGCGCCGAGTTCGTCACCGCCGTAGTCCAGCGGCGGCGCCGCGAGATCCGCGTCGACCGTCTCGCCGCGCTCCAGCCGCGACACCACGTCGGGCAGCCGCTCCTCGGCGAGGCTCAGCGTGGCCTCCCGGAGGCCGTGCAGCCGCCGGGACAGGGAGCGGGTGATCCGCCAGGACATGCCCACGCACAGCAGCAGCCCGAACAGCCCGCCCGCACTCAGCGAGGCGGCGGTGAGCAGCAGACTGTCCGCCTTGTCCGCGCTCCGGTCGAGCAGCCCGGACGTCTGGTCCTGGATCAGCCGGGTGTACGCGGCGGCGACCTTGTCCAGCGCGGCGGTCCACTTCTTCTGCGCGTCGGGCAGCACGACCTTGCCGTCGGTGGCCCTCGTCCGCGCGGCGAGCACCTGGTCCTCGATGTCCGTCAGGGTCCGCCACTCGGGGCTCTGCAGGATCCGTTCGGTCTGTGTCTTCGCGCTGCCGCTCAACTGCGGGACGATCTGGTCCTCGACGAGCCACCGGTGGGCGTCGACCAGCTGCGCGAACGCGATCCACTCCTTCTCGCCGAGATGCCCGGTCGGCCAGGCCAGGGTGAGCCGTGCGTCCTCCTGCGAGACCAGCTCCGCCGCGTGCTCCAGCGCGACCAGCGGTCCGGCCTGTGAGGTGAGGTCGCCGTCGTCGACCTGGGAGAGCTCCTGGAAGGCGTGGACCTGGTCGTCGATGATCGAGCTGTACTGGTCCAGCACCTGGGCGGGGGTGATGTCGGTCGGGTCGTCCACCTGGTCCCGGTAGTACTCCAGGCTGCCCACCGAGCCGAGCACCGAGTACAGCTGGTCCGAGATCCGCGACGGCGCCTTGGCGATCGCGTCGGACTGCCCGACCAGCTTGGCGACCGCCCGGTCCGTCTCCGCGCGCTGCGCGTCCAGCGCGACCCGGGAACCGCGCGGTGAGGCCAGCAGGGCCGCAGACAGGCTGCGTTCGCGCTGCAGGGCGAGCGTCGCGTCGGTGCCCATGGCACCGGTCGACCGGCTCAACTCGGTCTGTCCGCGCAGCCGCAGGCCCTCGGTGAACATCTGCGTCGTCGTCACACCCCACAGGGCGCTGAGCGCGACGCTGGGCACCAGGGCCAGCAGGATCAGGGAGAGACGTATGGAGCCGAGACGGCGCCGGGCACCTGTCCGTGGAGACATTCGTCGTCCTAGGCGATGAGCAGGGAGGGGGGTGGGAAAGCGGGGAGGGGGTGGGAAAAAAGGGGGGTGAGCGGGTGGGCGATACCGTGGGAGAGCGAGGGGAGGGGCGTGATCCGGCCGGTCAGCGCGTTCCGTTGGCCGCGAACCTCTCCACCGCGTCCACGTTCGCCTTCGTCACGAACGCCGGACCGGTGAGGACGGGAGCCACCCCGCCACCGCTGATGTTGCCGTTGGTCCGGTACAGCCACAGCGAGTCGACCGCGAGGTATCCCTGGAGGTAGGGCTGTTGGTCCACGGCGAACTCCACGGCACCGCTCTTGACCGCCTTCACCAGATCCTTGTTGAGATCGAACGTGGCGACGCGCGCCTTGCTGCCCGCGTCCTTCACGGACGCGACCGCGGTGAGCGCGAACTGCGCGCCGTTCGTGACGACTTCGTCGACCGTCGGGTCCTGCCGCAGCTGGGCCGTGATCGCGGCGGCGACGGCCTTGGTGTCGGTGCCCTCGACATAGAGGTTCTCCGTCTCGCCGGTGAAGGTCTTCTTCACCCCGGCACAACGGGCCTCCAGGGCGACGTTGCCGCGCTCGTGGATCACACAGAGCGCGTGTTCGGCGTCGAGGTCGTCCAGCTTGTCGCCGACGGCCTGCCCGGCCACGCTCTCGTCCTGGCCGAAGAACTCCAGCAGCCCGCCGGACTGCCAGGAGTCGATACCGGAGTTGAGGCCGACCACGGGGATGCCGGCCGCCTTGGCGGCGGCGACGGGTCCCCGCATCGCCTGCGGTTTGGCGAGGGTCACCGCGATGCCGTCCACCTTCTCGCGGATCGCGTCACGCACCAGCTCGGCCTGTCCGGTGGCGTCGGGGTCGCCGGCGTACGTCAGCTCGATGCCGTCCTTGGCCGCGGCCGCCTCGGCGCCCTTCTGCACCAGGTCCCAGAAGGTGTCGCCCTCGGGGGCGTGCGTGATCAGCGCGATCCTGAGCCCGGCTCCGCCCGCCTTGCCGGCGGAGGCGGCGGAGTCCGACGAGTCACCGGATGCGGAGCAGCCGGCCGCGAGCAGACAGACGGCGGCGGCCAGGGCGGCAACGCGTCTGGGAGAGACGGGAGGTGGGGGAGGAGTGATCATGATGGTGCGGCACCTCGCTGTGCGGCCGAGCTGGAGGAACGACGAGAGGGAGCACCCGGCAGACGTCCGATGCGTCGTACGCCGTCCGGGTGACTCTCGCTCGCGGAGCCAATCGCGTGAGGCCGTCGATAGTCAAGTGAGCAGCGACTTTATGTGAGTTGTCGGTGCCGCTTCGTGATGTTCAGGTGCGGACCAGCCGTAAAGCGTGGGGACTCTGTGGTGAACGGCCACGGCTTGTTCGTGGAAGGGGTCACGGCTTGCGCCCCACCGCCCCGTACATCGCGATGTCCTCGTCCCGGATCGGCTCCGTGTCCGTGCCGTCCGGGTGCCACTTGTGGACCTGGACGATCCCGGGGGCGACGAGATCGAGGCCCGCGAAGAACTCGGCGGCCTCCGGGTGGGTGCGCAGCCGCATCGGCATGTCCCGGGCCGCGTACTCACGGGCGACGCGACCGACCTCCTCGGGGGCGAACTCGGCGGTGCCGATGGACATCGCCAGATAGCTGCCGGGGGGCAGCGGTTCGAGGAGCCGGCGGACGATGCCCACGGCGTCGTGCTCGTCCAGCATGAAGTGCACGATCGCGATGACCGTCAGCGCGACCGGCTCGCCGGGATCGAGGGTCTCGCGGAACTGCGGGGAGTCGAGAATGGCCGCCGGGTCGCGCATGTCCGCCTCGACGTACGACGTCCTGCCCTCCGGTGTGCTGTTCAGCAGGCCCTCGGAGAGCGCGAGGACCAGGGGGTCGTTGTCGACGTACACGACACGTGCGTCAGGGGCCGCCGACTGGGCGATCTCATGGATGTTCGGCGAGGTGGGGATGCCGGAGCCGATGTCCAGGAACTGCCGTATCCCCGCCTCCGCGGCGAGCCACCGCACGGCCCGGTTCATCCAGTCGCGGTTGGCCCGCATGTGCACGGGCAGCGCGGGCCACTCGCGGCACATGGCGTCGCCCGCCTCCCGGTCGGCGGGGTAGTGGTCCTTGCCGCCGAGGATGTAGTCGTAGATCCGGGCGGCGTGCGCGGTCTCGGTGTCGATGCGGTCGGTGGGCCGTCCGTTGGCGGGCAATGTGCCCCTCCCGTCGCGTGGAATACGAGTTCAAGGTTCAACTTCCCATCAAACGCGGGGCAGTTGTGCGCCCACGTGAGAAATCACGATCCCCGGTGCCTTCGACGGAACGAATCCCCGATCCCCGGCCGCTCGCTGGAGCGGCTCCGCCCGCGCTCCCACGCTGACGTCATCCGGCGAGGGAGAGGACCCACGATGAAGCCCCCGATGACCACGGCCGAAACCGTCCTGCCAGGCCACCCCCACCCCCACCCCCACCCCCGACGCCGATCCGCCCTGATCGCCCTGCTGCTCGGCGAGGCCATGAACCTGCTGGACACGACCGTCGTCCAGGTGGCCGCCCCCGCCGTCCATGCGGACCTCGGCGGGCCGGTCTCCGACGTCCAGTGGTTCGGCACCGCGTACACCCTGCCGTTCGCGGTGCTGCTCATCACCGGCGGGCGGCTGGGGGACATCGCCGGCCGGCGCCGCGTCTTCGTCCTGGGCGTCATCGGGTTCACGCTCGCCTCGATCGCCTGCGCCCTGGCGCCCACGCCCGGCGTGCTGATCGGCTTCCGCGCGGTGCAGGGCGCGGCGGCGGCCCTGGTAGTCCCGCAGACCATCGGGCTGATCAAGGCGATGTTCTCGGGACCGGAACTCTCCCGCGCCCTAGGCAGCATCGGCCCCGTGATGGGCCTCGCCGCCGTCTGCGGACCGGTGCTCGGTGGGGTCCTGACCCACGCCGACCTCTTCGGCTCGTCCTGGCGCGCGGCCTTCCTGGTCAACGTCCCCCTCTCGTCGGCCGTCCTCGCCCTCGCGACCGCTCTCCCCGAGAACCGCGCCCCGCACCGCCCCACCCTCGACCTCACCGGCACGGCCCTCGTGGCGGCCGGTACCGGCCTCCTGGTCCTCCCGCTGATCGGTACCGACCTAGCCGCACTGCCGGCCCCGGGCTGGGCGTCCCTGGCCGCGGGAGTGGCCCTGACGGCCGCCTTCGCACTTCAGCAGCGCCGCACCGGCCGCACTCCGCTGATCGAACCGAGCCTCTTCCGCCACCGCGCCTTCCCGGCCGCCCTGGTGACCTCCCTGTGCTTCTTCGCGGTGACCACGGGGCTGTCCACGGTCGTCGTACTGGATCTCCAACTCGACCAGGGTGAGGGCGTGCTGGCGGCAGGGCTGAGCCTCACCCCGTGGTCGGCCGGGCTCGCCGTGGCGTCCTGGGCGGCGGGCGCGCATCTCGTACGACGCCACGGACACCGCCTGATGCCCATCGGGCTCGGCGTCCTCCTCGCCGGAATGCTGGGCGCGATCGCCACGTACCACGCCTCCCACCCCCGTCTCCTGCTACCGGCGCTGGCCGTGATCGGACTCGGCGCCGGACTCTTCAGCCCCACGTTCTTCACCGCCGCCCTGGCACCGCTGGCACCACGCGAGATCGGCTCGGCGGCCGGACTGCTCAACGCCGTCCAACAACTGGGCGCCACGCTCGGTGTCGCGGTGCTGGGGAGCGTCTACCTCGACGGCGGCGCACCGCAGACCGCGTTCCGGGTGGCCGTGTGTCTGGTGGGGGTGAGCCTTGTGACGAGCAGGGTGATGGCGGTCGCGGATGTCTCCGCCGAGGGTGAACGCTGAGCGCCTGGGTGTCACGGAGGTCTCGGTCGTGGGGGGGTGCCCCTATGTCTTTGGTCAAGATGGTCGGGTGGCAGCGTGGCTGTCGTGAGTGATGACATGCCTGTTCGAGAGTTGGCGGGCGAGAGCATGCGGCCGTGCGACTTCTGTGGTCATCCGGTCGTGATGGACTCGGTCGACGAGCGGGACTGCCCCGTGTGCGGCGAGACCGCTGAGGGTCAGCCAGCTGAGGCCGGCCGGGGCTCGTAGCAGGTTCCGTCGCGGGGCTACGAAGACGGTAATGGGGGGCGGGGCCGTCGCGGGTGCTTCGGTCGTGCGGGTCGCTGGGTGCGTGGGTTGTCGCGGGTGCTTCGGTCGTGCGGGTTGGTGGGGGCGGGATCGGCGCCGGCACTTCGGTCGTGCGGGTCACCGGATGCCCGGGCGGTCGTGGCTACTTCAGTCGCGTGGGTCGGTGGGGGCTGTGTCCGTCGCGCGGCTCGCTGAGGGCCGGGGCCGTTACCGGCGCCTCGGCCGTGGCAGATCGGTGAGGGCAGGGCTGGCCGCCTTCAGGTTGCGCAGTACCGGGCTGGACTCCAGTGAGCGGATTCCGTCCAACGGGCCGAGTCTGCGGGTGAGATAGCGGTGCAGCTCCGCCGGGTCGCGGCAGAGGGCCTGTGCGACCAGGTTGGCGGGGCCGGTCGTCGCGGCCACGAACGCCAGCTCGTCATGGCCGGCCAGGGCCGTCGCCACCCGCTCCAGCCGGGCGGGCCGCACCGACATCCACAGCAGCGCCCGGGTGGTGACGCCGAAGGCGCCGGCGTCGACCTCGACATCGAAGAAGAGCGCACCGCCCGCTCGCAACTCCGCCAGCCGCCGCGCCACGGTGCCAGGAGTCCAACCGGTGGCCGCGGCCAGCTCGTTGAGGGTGACCCGCCCGTCCTTCTGCAACGCCGCCAGCAGCCCGGCGTCCTCCGGCCCCGGCCTGCGGGGCGCGGCCACAGGGGTGGTCCGGGCCCGTACGGCCCGCTGCTGCTCCTCGTCCAGTACGTCGGCGCTGCGACGCCAGTTCGCCGGACCGCCCAGGTAGGTGTGGAGCAGACAGTGGGCGGACACCGCGGTGATGCCGCCGGTGCGCGGAATGTCGTGCAGCAGGAGGGAGTTGTCCCCGGCCGCCTCGGTCGGGGCGTGGACGACCGCGACGATCTCGGTGCCCCCGGAGGCGAGCTTCACCCAGGACGTGTCCGGCCGGCGCACCAGGGCGCGGGCGATGTCCTGGGCGGACCGGGCCGTGGCGGTGATCCGCACCAACCACTGGGTACGCCCCGCCTGATGAGGGTCCGTCAGCCCGACGACCCGTAACGAGGCCTGGGTACGCAGCCGCCCGTAGCGCCGGGACACGGTCTGCGTGGAGACCCCGAGCACACCGGCGACACGCGTGAAGGACGCACGCCCGTCGACGTGCAGCGCGTGGATCAGACCACGGTCCAGGTCATCGAGCACGTGTCCGGCCTCCCGGCGACATCATCCGTACGTCAGGTTCGAGCAGGGATCGTCATCCGCGGACCGCGCGCCGTCCGCGACCTCGGTGGGTACGGCCGTCGGTGTCGCGGTGGGGGTGGCGGCGTACGACCGGCCGAGTACGACGCTGATCCCGGCCCCCGTGACGGACTCCAGCTCGGCACCCGGGAACGCCTCGGCGACGGTACGGGCCCGGGACAGCTCGCCGGGACCGTACTCGACCGACGTGCCGGTGTGGTCCTGCGCGGCCGCCGTCGACGTACCGATGACCGTGAACCCGTCCGACGTGAGCGTCGCGGCGGCCCGCGCGGCCAGGCCGGTCACCGTGGTGCCGTTGTAGACGGAGACGTCGATCCCGGCCCCGGAGACGGGCGAGGCGGAGGCGGTCGGCACCGCCTTCTTCTTTCCACCCGCGTTCTTGCCGTCGATCGTCCGGTCCGCCTTCAGCGTGGCGAACAGCTCGCTCGCGTCCGGCTGCACGATCGCGACGCGTGACCCCTCGTACCGCCAGGGCACGGTCACGAACTTGGTGTTGTGCAGGTCGATGTCCTTCAGGGCCATGGCGAAGGAGATGAGCTTGTCGGCCGTGCCCAGACCCGAGTCGACGGTCAGTGACTTCGTGGCCGCGTCGGCGAGCGGCAGCAGCCTGGTCGGGGTGAGACCCCTGCTCTTCACCTCCTTGAGCAGGCTGGCCACGAACGCCTGCTGGCGCTTGATACGGCCGATGTCGGAGCCGTCCCCGATGCCGTGCCGGATCCGGACGTAGTCCAGCGCCTTCTGCCCCGAGACGGTCTGCTCGCCCTTCTTGAAGAGCCGCTTGCCCGGGGTCGTGCGGTTGGGGTTGAGGTCGTTCTGGTAGACGTCCTTGGGGAGGCACACCTTCACGCCGCCCACCACCTCGGTCAGCCGGGCGAAGCCCTTGAAGTCGACGACGACGGTGTGGTCCACGCGCAGCCCGGTGAGCTGCTCGACGGTGTTCTGGGTGCAGGCCGGGTTGCCCTTGGCGGTGTCGCCGACGGAGTAGGCGGCGTTGAACATCGTGTCGGTCCGTGTCTTCGTCCAGCTGCCGTCGGGGAGCTTGCACGGCGGGATGCTCACCAGGGTGTCGCGGGGGACGGAGACCGCGAGGGCGTGCTGGTGGTCGGCGTAGATGTGCAGCAGGAACGTGGTGTCGGAGCGCCCGATGTCGTCCTTGTCGCCGCCGCCGAGCTTGTCGTTGCCTCCGGTGCGGGCGTCGGAGCCGATCAGCAGGACGTTCTCGCCCTTCTGGGAGGCCGCGTCGGGGCGGTGGTCGGAGAGGCCGCCCGCGTCGAAGGTGCTGATGTTGCCGTCCAGCTTGAGATAGAGCCAGCCGGCACCGGCGGTCGCGAGCACCAGTACGGAGAGGCAGATCAGCAGCGCGAGGCGTATCCGGCGGCCCCGGCGACGTCCGGCCCGGCGGCGGCCGCTCTGCCTGTGCCGCGGGGGCGCGGGCCTTCGCGTGCTGGTGATCGTCATGCGCGCCCTCTTGCGTATTGCGGGGGTTTGTCATGTTCGCCCTGAGTTGTACAGTTGCGCACCGAAGCAACGTCATCCGACGGGCGGCCGGGGCAAGTGTTTCCGACCGACGTAAGAGTGAGTTGAGAAGAACTCCGAAGAAGGAGGTCGCGGCCGTGCTCCGTAACGGACTGGAACCCTGGCACCTGCTGATCGTGGCGATAGTCGTCATCGTGCTGTTCGGCTCGAAGAAGCTGCCCGACACCGCACGAGCGCTCGGCAGGTCCATGCGCATCCTCAAGAGCGAGGCGAAGGCGCTGAAGGACGACGACACCACGGCCACGGTCACGGAGCCACCGGCCACCACCCAGGCGGCGGGCCCCACGACCTGACTCCGGG
Organism: Streptomyces sp. NPDC002817; assembly: GCF_053592055.1. NCBI lineage: Bacteria > Bacillati > Actinomycetota > Actinomycetes > Kitasatosporales > Streptomycetaceae > Streptomyces > Streptomyces sp. NPDC002817. The sequence goes on along the minus strand of NZ_JBSFUY010000024.1, from coordinate 61,416 downwards.
CGCCCCGACCGGCCGCCCACCGACACCGACACCGACCCGCACCTGCGGCGGCGCACCGGGCGGGCCGCGGCCTACGCCGACGTGCCGGCCCAGGATCGCCTCGCCTGCGCGGAGCGGCCGCAACGGCGTGCCGCTCCGGATCGCGGTCCGCGGTGGTGTCCCCGCACAGACCGGTCCGGCCCCTCCGGTCTTCCCGGCATGTCCGGTGCCGGTTCGGCATGCCCTTGCCGTGGTGCGTCGGTGAGCGACCCGCGATGGTGCGCTGTTCCCAGCGGCGGCCTGCGGTGTGCCGCCAGGATCGGGCCTCGCCTGCGCGGAGCGGCTCAGCCCTTCCGGTCCGTACGGCGACGGCCGGCCTCGGCGTGCCGTGGATGCGACGCACCCCCGCCACGGGACGTTCCGCTGACCCTCTCTCCATGCACGAACTCCCCCTGAAACACCGGCTGTTCATCCCGCGCACGTCAGGTGGGTCGGGGTGGGCAGCCGGTGGCTCAGAGGGAGTCGGTGGTGGGGCGGGGTCAGGCGGGCTGCTCTTTGGCGGAGCCCTGCGGCGCCGCCGCCCGCGCGGCCTTGCGCCGCTTGCGGCGGCTCACGCGCGGCTCCTGGTCCGGCAGCCAGCCGAAGGTCATGCAGCTGCCGACGACACCGAGCAGGAGCCCGATGAAGAAGCCGCCCAGGTTGGAGGTGAGCCAGGTGCCCAGGGTGAGCAGTACCCCGGTGATCGAGTAGAAGAGGCGCTGGGTGGGGTTGAACAGGATGAGCAGCCCCAGCACCACCATCAGCGCCGGCAGAAGATAGCCGGCCAGCCCCTGCATGCCGATGTGCAGGATGACCTTCAGCGACGCCTTCTCGGTGAGCAGGATCCAGGCCCCGCCCAGGGTGAGCAACAGCCCACCCCAGAACGGACGGTCGGCCCGCCAGGCACGGAAGGCCGACCGCACTCCCCTACGTGGAGTTGGAGTGTCCGACATCAGCAACCCGTGCTGCTGAAGCTGAGCTTGAGACCAGGAAGCTTGAACACCGCGGCCGTGGTCGCGTAGTTGGTCTGCCGCAGGTTGGCGATGCGCACGGTGTCGGACTGCTGGCTGAACACACCGATCGGACCCTTGACCCCGGCCTTGGTGAGCGTGCTGGCGTCGTTGCCGATCTCGATGTTGGTGAAGGACGCGTCGCCCGACAGCTCGGTCGAGTCGGTGGTCAGGTCGGTCGCCTGCACCTTCTGCGACCCGCTGCCCGCCTTGATGAGCAGGTTGGTGCCGCCGAGGTCGACGCTCTGGCACAGGCTGTCGAGGGTCGCGCTCTTGATCGCGGAGGTCACGACCAGCACCTGCCCCCCGGTGTCACCCTCGTTGGGGCTGCCCGGCGCCATGTTGTCGAGCCCGCCGAACTGCTCGAACCCGGTGCCGTTCAGCTCCTTGGCGGTGACCGTGAACGGCATCCCGGAGATCGCGAACTGCACGCCCAGCGCGCCCTCCGCGGTGAGAACCGCGAGCGTCGCGGCGACCAGCGTGGCCGGCACCGCCATCACGGCGGCCCGGCGGGCCCGGACCCGTCCGCGTCTGACGGGGTCGGGCGAGGAACCGCTTTCCGGGTTCTCGGGGGTGTTGTCGGCGGACGACGAGACGTCCGAGGACGAGGCCATGTCTGCTCCCAGGTGCATAGAAAGTGCGGTCTGGCATCTCACTGGCACGTTGTCCTGGCGCGGACAGCGCATGCGGTGTGCGACCCCTCACAACTCCCGGCGGACGCAAGGGCTTTCTCGCTACTCCGCAGTAGCCGCTGAGGAAGTTACCCGGGGTTACTTTCGAGGGTCAAGGGAGTTGTGAAAAAAGGGTGCCGGTTGTGCCCCGCCTGTGCGTCAAGGAATTCCAGTGTCCCGGCAAAACCATTGAACGATCGTCAACTCGCTTGTTTCTCCTTGACGTTGACTGAGCATCAGGTCTACAACTCTCACTGGTTCACCCGGATCCGTGGCGCCGGATCCGTCACGCGGCACTGCCCGCGTCTCCCGGACGTCCTGTCCGTACCGGGCACCTCCTGTGCCCGCCTCCTCCCAGGCACCCACACGGTCGCTTCCCCCCTCGGTCCGTGCCGAGTGCCTTTCCGCCCGGCCCGGCCGGAGGCCACCCCACGGTTCTCCGGCCGGTCACCGGCCGGCTGCCGTTGCCGGTCCGTCACGTACGGAGAAGGCGTGACGAGCCGGTGACGGTGGACGCCGCGTCGCGTCCCCGCACCCCTTTCAGCCCCCCCACCTCGGAAAAGAGGCACCCCCGCATGCGTACGCGAACCCTGCTCACCCTCACCGCCGCCCTCGCCGCCTTCACCCTCCCGGCGATCTCCCCGGCGTCGGCCGCCGACAACGTCCTCACCACCGGATCCGCGGGCGGCGACGCCGTCGCCGACGGCACCACGCTCACCGCACCCCTGGCGAGCGGCACCACGGCCACGCTCTACTCCAGCGCGACCGGCACCACGGGCATCACCTGCACCACCTCGCAGTTCACCGCGACGGTCGACAGCAACCCGGCCGCTCCCGGCACGGCCTCCGAGTCCCTCACCGCGCACACCTTCAGCAACTGCACCTCGAACAACGTGGGCGTGCTCGGCGTCACCAGCGTCACGGTCAACAACCTGGGGTACACCACCACCGTGGCCTCCGACGGCACCGTCACCGTGGCGCCGGGGACCGCCGGGGCCATCCAGACCACCGTCGTGCTCAGGACCCTGCTGGGCAGCGTCACCTGCGTCTACCAGGCGACGAACGGCAGCCTCACCGGCGCGGCCTCCAACACCGACAACAGCATCCAGTTCGCCAACCAGCAGTTCACCAGGAGCTCCGGCTCCTCGCTCTGCCCGAGCAGCGGCTTCTGGACCGCGAAGTACGCCCCGGTCGCCACCTCCGACGGTGCGGCGGTCTTCGTCAACTGACCTTCGCGCACACGGCGTTCAGCGTCGACGCAGACGCAGCGCCAGGGCGGCGCCCCCGGTGATCACCAGCACCGCGGCGGCGCCGCCCGCCACGAGCGGGGCCGAAGGGCCGGAGTCCGCGGTGGGTGTGGAGGCCACGGGAGTGGTGTCGGGGCTCGCCTCCGACGGCGTCGGTGAAGGTGTCGCCGTCCGGGGCTCGGCGCTCGGCGAGGCACTCGCGGCGGCCTTCGCGCCAGCGGTCACGGACGGCGAGGGCGACGCCGTGCCCGGCTCCTTCGTCTTCTCTTTGGCGTTCTCTTTCGCAGCCGCCGGGAACATCACGTCGGAACACGAGTAGTAGGTGTCCGGCGTGCTGCTGTTCTGCCAGATCGTGTAGAGCACATGGCGACCGGTCCGGTCGGAGGGCAGCTTCGCCGGCAGGCGGTACGCGCCGCCCGTCAACGCCGGGTCCTTGACCTCGGCGAAGGGCTGCGACGGCAGGTCGGACCAGGTGAGCGGCTTCGACGGGTCGTAGCCGGGCTTGGTCAGGAACATCTTGAACGTGCCGGTGTGCGGGATCGTCGAGGCGTACGTCATCGTCATCGACGCGCCCGGAGTGAGACGTGTCGACGGCCAGTCGGTGCGGGTCAGGTCGAGGCCCTTGTAGGCCGGCAGGCCGCCGCTGCACAGCTCGCCGTCGGGAACGGTCTGCCGGTCGCGGCCGTTCACGTTCGCGATCCGCAGGTTGTCCCAGGCCGCGAAGGAACTGCCGTTCGCGGCGACGGCGGCACGGCAGGCCGCCGTAGCCGCCCGCTCGCCGCCCTCGGGGGAGCAGGCGTAGGCACGGCTCACCGGATTCGTCGGCGCTCCGTGCGCCTGTGCCGGACCCGCCGCCCAGACGGTGAGCAGCAGCGGGGCGGCGGCGGTGGCCGCCAGAACGGTGCGGTATGCGGTCATCCGGGGCATCCGGGACGTCTCCTCGGCCGACGCGGGAACGGTTTGCTCCCGTGCAGTACGGAAATCCGGCCCGGCGCGTTCAGTGCGGGACAGCAGGGGGCGAAAGTGTTCATTCCCTCTCAACTCCTTGACGGCGAGGGTGGGTTTCCCGCCGGATCGAGGGTTTCCCCTGTATTCACATGACCTTCCCTTTGCCTATCGTTCGACCACAGCCGAACCACAGGTAACCCCTTCAACGATTCGGCTCACGCGCTTGGCCGGCCACCGCGCCGCTTTTCGATCTACCCCCCGCCGCTTCACCGACGAAGCGATCAGACCGCCGCTCCGCGCTGCCCGGAGACGGCTACGAAAGGCAAGCCCTTGCGTACCTCCCCCTCCCTGCGACGGAAGCTGGTCTCCGTCGCCGCGGTCTCCGCCGCGCTGTTCTCGGCGGCCGGCACCACTGTCGCCGTGGCCCAGGAGTCGGCCGCCCCGCAGGCCGCCGCGGTCCCCACCGCGCAGACCGAGGCCGCCCCCGGCATCGCGGCCGAGCGCCTCATCGTCGGCTACAAGTCCGGTGCCACCGAGGCCAAGTCGAACAAGGCCGCCGAGGCCGACGCCGCCGCCAAGGGCAAGGAGGCCGGCGAGGACGTCGACTTCCAGCGCCGTCTCGGCACCGGTGCCGCCCTCGTCGACCTCGGCGCGGACCTGACCCGCACCGATGTCGCCGACGTGGTCGCCGAGTACAAGGCCGACCCGCAGGTCGCCTACGTCGTACCGGACCGTCTGAACACGCCGCAGGCCGACCCGAACGACACCGAGTACGCCAAGCAGTGGGACCTGTTCGAGTCCACGGCCGGCATGAACGTCCCCGGCGCCTGGAGCACCACCACCGGCTCCGGCGTCACCGTCGCCGTCATCGACACCGGCTACGTCGCCCACACCGACCTCGCCGCGAACATCGTCGCCGGTTACGACTTCATCGCCGACACCGCGGTCTCCGTCGACGGCAACGGCCGCGACAGCAACCCGGCCGACCCGGGCGACCACTACGCGGCCAACGAGTGCGGCTCCGGCATCCCGGCGTCCAACTCCTCCTGGCACGGCACGCACGTGGCCGGCACCATCGCCGCGGTCACCAACAACAGCAAGGGCATCGCGGGCATCGCCTACGGCGCGAAGATCTCCCCGGTCCGCGTCCTCGGCAAGTGCGGCGGCTACGACTCCGACATCATCGACGCCATCACCTGGTCGTCCGGCGGCACCGTCTCCGGTGTGCCCGCCAACACCAATGTCGCCAAGGTCATCAACATGAGCCTCGGTGGCGACGGTGCCTGCACCAGCGCGACCCAGACGGCGATCAACAACGCCGTCAGCCGCGGCACCGTCGTCGCCGTCGCCGCGGGCAACGACAACGAGAACGTCTCGGCCCACTCGCCGGGCAACTGCAACAACGTCATATCCGTCGCCGCGACCAGCCGCACCGGCGCCAAGGCGTCGTACTCCAACTACGGTGCCCTGGTCGACATCTCGGCGCCCGGCGGCCAGACCAGCACCGGCACCGCCAACGGCATCCTGTCGACGCTGAACTCCGGCGCCACGACGGCGTCCACCGAGAGCTACGCCTACTACCAGGGCACCAGCATGGCCACCCCGCACATCGCGGGCCTCGCCGCGCTGCTGAAGTCGGCCAACTCCTCGCTGACCCCGGCCCAGATCGAGACCGCCATCAAGAACAACGCCCGTGCCCTGCCGGGTGCTTGCTCGGGCGGCTGCGGCGCGGGTCTCGCGGACGCGGCGAAGACGGTCGCGGCCGTGAGCGGCGGTACGAGCACGGGGACGACGTTCTCCAACACCACCGCCGCGTCCATCCCGGACAACGGCTCCGCGATCGAGTCCTCCATCGCCGTCACCGGCCGCACCGGCAACGCCCCCTCGGCACTCCAGGTCGCGGTGGACATCACCCACACCTACCGCGGTGACCTGGTGGTCAGCCTCGTCGCCCCGGACGGCACGGTGTACACCCTGAAGTCCGCCAGCTCCTCGGACTCCGCGGACAACGTCAACACCACCTACACCGTGAACGCTTCGAGCGAGACGGCCAACGGCACCTGGAAGCTGCGCGTCCAGGACACGGCCGCACAGGACACGGGCACGCTCAACAGCTGGAAGCTGACCTTCTGAGCTTCTGGGTCTCGAACTCTCTGAGCGCGCCCTGAACAGGCGGGCCGACCGGTGCGGATGGGGCACCGGTCGGCCCGCCTTTTCTGTGCCGCCCGCCCGGTTTCTCCTGCCGGTGCCTGCGGTACGCGCACAAGTGATCTACAAGTTGTGGGAGGCCTGGAAACTGGACGGAGTTGGGGTACCCGGTGGTGGGCGTCGGACGGTGAGATATCGTGTACAGGGAGTAAGAAACAAACGGCATGGCCTGTTCTTTTCAGGGCATGCGCTCTCGCCCCCAGGAGAGACTCGCCTATGGCCAGGCAATTACGAGCCGAACAGACCCGCGCGGCGATCATCGCCGCCGCCGCGGACCTGTTCGACCGGCGCGGATACGAGTCGACGAGTCTCAGCGACATCGTCGATCATGCCCAAGTCACGAAGGGCGCCCTCTACTTCCACTTCGCGGCGAAGCAGGATCTCGCGCACGCCATCCTGGAGATCCAGTACAGAAACCTGAACCGGCTCTCGGAGGAGATGGACAGCCGCGGCTGTACCGCGCTCGAGGCCCTGATCCGCTCCACGTTCGGCATGGCGCGGCTGTCCCTGGAAGGGCCGTTGCCGAGCGCGGGCCTCCGGCTCGCCACCGGCGGCCTGGAACTGCCGCCCGAACTTCCGCACCCCTTCACCCAGTGCCTGGGCCTTGCCGCCCGCAGACTCCGCGACGCGGTCAAGGAGTCCGACCTCCATGCCGACATCGATGTCGACGCCGCCGCGCACTCCCTCGTCGCGTCCCTGGTCGGCACCCGGGTCGTGGGCCACTCCCTCGAACCCGTCACCCGCCACCCCCACCGGCTGGCCGGGCTGTGGCACATCCTCATCCGCGGCATGGTGCCGGTGCCCCGCCGCGCCCGCTATCTGAGCCTCGTCACCCACCTGGAGCGGGAGCTCAGAGTCGCGTGACCCGCGCGGTACCGTGGCGCCCATGTCCGACACCCCGCCCGTGATCCTCGCCGCCGAACCCGGCTCGTTCCCGTACAGCGTGCTCGCCGAGCGGCATCCCGCGATCATCCGGCAGGTGCGGGATGCCTTTCCCTACGGCCCCGAGCAGCACCGCGCCCTCGACGCGCTGCTGGAGAACTGCACCAAGGGTGTCGTCGAACCGCTCCCTGCCACCGCGCCGGACCGCGCCGTATGGGCTGCCTGGGGAGCGGACGAGTACACCGGCCGCTCCTGGTTCGATGTGCCGTGGCTGTGGTCGGAGAGCTGGTTCTACCGCCAATTCCTCGAAGCGGTGGGCTACTTCGGCTCCGGCCCCTGGCAGGGCATCGACCCCTTCCGTCCCTTCAAGCTCGCCGAGCTCGATGCCCCGGAGACCGACGAGGAACTGGCCGCGCTCGACGCCCTCGACGGCCGGCCCGCCGACGAACAGGCCGCGGCCCTGCTGCACGGCTCCCTGTGGGGCAACCGCGCGGACCTCGGCTTCCGCCTGTCCGACGCCGACGCCGAGGGCCGGGACGCCGTCCCGGGGCTGGTCGCCGACGACAGCGCCGTCCTCTGGTCGCTTCTCGACGGCGCGGACACCCTGTGTCTCGTCGCCGACAACGCGGGCCGCGAACTGGTCCCGGACCTGCTCCTGATCGCCCACCTCCTCGCCCAGGGACGCGTCCGTCGGGCGATCCTGCACGTCAAGTCGTATCCGTACTACGTCTCCGACGCCACGACCGCCGATGTGGTCGACGCCGTGCGCCGGCTGACCCGGGCGCCGGGCGCGGCGGCCGATCACGGGCGCGATCTGTGGTCGGCGATGGCGGACGGCAGCCTCACCGTGCGCGCCCACCCCTTCTCCTGTGCCCCGCTGCCGTACGAGGCGATGCCGGACGACCTCCGGGCCGAGTTCGCCGGAGCCGCGCTGACCGTCGTCAAGGGCGACCTCAACTACCGTCGCCTGGTGGGTGATCGGATGTGGCCGCCCACGACCTCCTTCGCCGACGTGACGGCCTGCTTCCCGGGCCCGGTGGCCGCTCTGCGCACCCTGAAGTCCGACGTGATCACCGGCCTCGCCCCGGCGACGGAGGCCGCGCTGGTGGCGGCGGAGGGACAGCGATGGCGGACCGGGGGCACGCACGCGCTGATCCAGGTGCGCCCCTAGCGCTCAACCGACCTGTATCGGCAGCGATTTGAGTCCGTTGATGAAGTTGGACACCAGCCGCCTGGGCGGTCCCGCCGTCCGCAGGACCGGCAGTACCCGCAGCGCCTCCGCGTAGAGCACCCGCAACTGCAGCCGGGCGAAGTGCGCGCCCAGGCAGACATGCGGACCGTCCCCGAAGGACACGTGCGGATTCGGCGTACGTGACAGATCCAGCCGGTCCGGGGCCTCGAAGACCCGCTCGTCCCGGTTGGCGGAGGCGTGGAAGACCACCACCTTCTCGCCCGCGCGGATCCGCCGCCCGGCCAGCTCGGTGTCGTGCACGGCGGTACGGCGGAAGGTGAGCACGGGTGGGTGCCAGCGCAGCAACTCGTCGACAGCGGTGGTGAGTTGGTGGCTGCCGGTGCGCAGTCGTTCGTACGACTCCGGGTGCTCGGCCAGGGTGAGCAGTCCGCCGGGTGCCGCGCTGCGGACGGTGTCGTTGCCGGCGACGGTGAGCAGGAAGAAGAACATCTCCAGTTCGGCGTCGGCGAGTTCGGCGTCGTGCGCGAGCGTGGTCAGCACGTCGTCGGCGGGGTAGCGCCGCTTGTACGCGGCGAGTCGGCGGGCGTAGGCGAACATGTCCTTGAGCATCGCGGGCGACCGGGGGTTCACCGGCTTGCCCGCCGCGTCCAGCACCGGGGCGCCGGCCTCGTCGGGGTCCTGGTAGCCGATGACCCGCTGCGTCCAGTGCAGCAGCAGCCCGCGCTCCGTCTCCGGGACGCCGAGCAGATCGGCCAGGTTGAGCAGGGCGTAGTCGTCGGTCACCGTGGCGACGAGGTCGACGGTGCCGTCCCCGGCGCCGGCCGTCCGAAGGGCGTGGGCGAACAGTGTCCGGGCCCGTTCCTCGGCGATCTGCGTGAACCGGCCGATGCGCCCGGGCGTGAACGCCCGGCTGACCAGCCGTCGCAACCTCCCGTGCTGCGGCGGGTCCTGATTGAGCATCATGCGCCGGATGAACGGCAGATCCTCCGGATCGGGATCACGGATCTGGGTCGCGCCGAGCGACGACGAGTACGTCGCCGAGTCCCTGAGCACCCTGACGACATCCGCATGCCGCGTCACCGCCCAGAACCCGGGCCCGGCCGGCCACCCCAGGACCTCGGGCTCGTCCTGGCGCACCACGGGGTGGCGGTCGCGCAGCGCGCGATAGGCGCCGTGCGGCACACCGTCGGCGTACCGTCGCGGATCGAACACGTCGAGCCCGGCCAGGGTAGGGGTCATGCGACCACGGTGACCCGGGAGGAGGCGCGCGGCAAGGCGGCGTACGGCGCATGGCCGTGGGTGGCGGATTGTTGGCTTGCTTGTGTGTAGTGATCATGCCAAGCGGAGCGTCATCATGCGCGGATGGCGTCACGTCCATGGTGTTCGGGAAGAGGAAAGGCGGCGGCCGCCGCGATCGCCCTCGCGCTCGCGCTCACGGCCTGCGGCGACGACAACGACTCCGCGTCCTCGGACGGCGACCGGCACACGGTCACCGTGGCCGCGCTGCCCCTGGTCGACTGCGCCATGCTCTACATCGCGCGGGACCGGGGCCTGTTCGAGAAGGAGGGCCTGGACGTCCGTGTCCAGCAGATCCAGCAGAGCCTCCAGGCGCTGCCGGCCCTGTCCAAGGGGCAGATCGACATGGTCGCGAGCGCGAACTACGTCACCTACTTCCAGGCCCACGACAAGGGCACCCTCGACATCCGTATCGTCGCCGAGTCGATCAGGGCCGCGCCGAAGATGATGGACGTGCTGGTGCCGAAGGACTCCGACATCAAGTCCGTCGCCGACCTCGCGGGCCGCAAGCTCGCCGTCAACGTCCTCAACAACGTCCAGTCGCTGACCTTCAACGAGATCGTCGCGGAACAGGGCGCACCCGGTAAGCCCGTCTACCGGCAGATCCCCTTCCCGCAGATGGGTGCCGCCCTGGACAAGGGGCAGGTCGACGCCGTGCACGCCGTCGAGCCCTACGACAGCGCCATCCAGGACGAGTTGGGGGCGCGGGTCCTCGTGGACGGGGCGTCCGCGCCCGTCGAGTCCATCCCGCTCAGCGGATACCTCACCACCGAGAAGTACGCCTCCGAGAACGCCGATTCGCTGGCCGCGTTCCAGCGGGCCCTCAAGGCGGCCGTGAAGATCGCCGAGGCGGATCCCGAGGCCGTGCGCAAGGTGCTGCCGACCTACACCAAGGTGACCGGGAAGCAGGCGGAGTCGATCGACCTGCCGGTCTTCCCGGCGACCATGGACGCGGCGCAGATCGCCCGGCTCACCGCACTCATGAAGAAGCAGGGGATGTTGAGCGAGCCGATCGATCCGGCGACGTTGCTGGTGCGGTGAAGCGGACGGGGCGGCTGCGGGAGTGGTGGCTGGGCGCCCTCGGCGTACTGCTCGCCTTCGGCGTGTGCGAGGCGGTGAGCCGGGCCGGGATCGTCCGGCGCAGCTACTTCCCACCCGCCTCCGAAGTTCTCGCCCGGGCCGTGGAGTTGGCGGGCGACAGCGTGTTCCTGGACGGAGTCGGCGCCACGCTGCGCGCCTGGGCGCTCGGCCTCGGACTGGCCTGCGCCATCGCCGTCCCGCTCGGCCTGCTCTTCGGCAGCGTGCCGGTCGTCGACGCCGCCGTACGCGCGATCGTGGAGTTCCTGCGGCCGCTGCCCTCCGTGGCACTGATCCCGCTGGTCTCCCTGCTGCTCGGCTCGGGCACCGAGACCAAGGTCGCGCTCGTCACCTACGCCTCCGTGTGGCCGATCCTCTTCAACACCGTCTACGGCCTCGGCGAGACCGACCCCCTCGCCAAGGACACCCTGCGCGCCTTCGGCTTCGGCCGCCTGTCGGTACTCCTGCGCGTCGAACTCCCCGGCACGGCCCCCTTCATCGCCGCCGGCATCCGCATCTCGGCCGCGGTCGCCCTCATCCTCGCCGTCGCCACGGAGATCCTCGCCGGGTTCGGCGAGGGCCTCGGCATCTACATCGCCCAGGCAGGCCTCGCCACCGACGGCACGCGGGATGTCCTCGCGGGCGTGGTCTGGGCCGGGACTCTCGGGCTCGTCATCAACGGGGTGCTGGTGTGGGGAGAGCGGAAGCTGTTCCCGTGGACACCGGCGCACCGGGGGACCGGGGTGACGTCATGAGACGGCGGGTTGCCGGTCCACCGCCCGGGGGGTCGCGCTTGCCGGGCTCCACCCGCCGGAGGCCACCGGGCGGGACGGCCGAGCCCCGGTCCTCGAAAGCGGTGCCACGCAGGCGCCCCCCGACCGGCCTGCGTCACGCTCTCCTGCGCTGGCTCGTCCTCGCCGTCGCCGTGGCCCTCTGGGAGGTGGCCGCCCGGGCGCACGGCAGCGTCTACTTCCCGCCCCCCGGCCGTATCGCACGCCACGCCCACGAGCTGTGGTTCTCCGGCCCCGTCCGCCATGTGTTCCTCTCCGAGGCCGCCGTCGCCGACATCCTGCCCAGCCTCGGCCGGATGGGCGCCGGGTTCGGGCTCGCCGCCGTCGCCGGGATCGCGCTCGGCGTCGCGGTCGGCCGCTCGCGGCGCGCATACGCCCTGTGCAACCCCGTCCTGCAGTTCGCACGCGCCGTCCCGCCCCCCGCGCTGGTCCCGGTCTTCGTCGTGGTCCTCGACTTCGGTACGCCGATGCAGATCGCGTCGATCGCCTTCAGCGCCGTCTGGCCGGTCCTCATCAACACCGCCGAAGGCGCCCGCAACACCGACCCGCTGCGCCTCGACGTCGCCGCCGTGCTCCGTCTGAACCCCGTCGAACGGCTCTGTTTCCTCATCCTCCCCTCCGCGCTGCCCCGCATCTTCGCGGGCCTCAGACTGAGCCTTTCGCTCTCCCTCATCCTCATGGTCTTCTCGGAGCTGCTCCCGGGCACCGCCAACGGCATCGGCTTCACCCTCACCGACGCCCAGACCCGCTCCGACCTGCTCACCGTATGGGCGGCCCTGGTCCTGCTCGGTGCCCTCGGCTACCTGCTCAACACCGGCCTGCTCGCGGTCGAGAAACGCCTCGTCGGCAGCGGGAGGAGCACCGCATGACCCGTACCGAGCCACCCCACGACCCCCGGGCCAGGTGACACACGCACATGCTCCGCCTCGACGCGGTCGGCCAGTACTACGGCGACCACCCGGTCCTCACCGACCTCACCCTCACCGTCCCCGACGGCCAACTCCTGTGCGTGGTCGGCCCCTCCGGCTGCGGCAAGTCCACCCTTCTGCGCACCGTCGCCGGACTGCTGCCCGTCCGGGAGGGCGAGATCACCGTCGACGGCACCCCCGTCACCGGCGTGCCCGACCGGCTCGCGGTCGTCTTCCAGGACTACGGCCGCTCCCTCTACCCCTGGCTCACCGTCCGCGACAACGTCGCCCTCCCACTGCGCCGCCGCGGCCTCGGCCGGGCCGAGCGCCGCGCCGAGGCCGAAGGCATCCTGGAACGCGTCGGCCTCGACGGCGCCGCCGGACGCCATCCCTGGCAGCTCTCCGGCGGCATGCAGCAGCGCGTCGCCATCGCCCGCGCCCTGGTCTGCCGTCCCTCGCTGCTGCTCATGGACGAACCCTTCGGCTCCCTGGACGCCCAGACCCGCGAGGACCTGGAGGACCTCCTCCTGGAGGTGCACCGCACCGACGGCACGACCATCGTGTTCGTCACCCACGACATCGACGAGAGCGTCTACGTCGGCGACCGCGTCGTCGTCCTGTCCCCGGGCCCCGGCTCCCGCATCGTCCTCGACCTGCCCGTCGCACTGCCGGGCAAGCGGCAGCAGATCGGGACCCGGGCACTCCCGGAGTTCGTGGCGCTCAGAGCGGAGGTGGGGCGGGCGGTACGGGGCACCTAGCGGGGCGGCGGGGATCCCGGCCGCCCGGTCAGGCCACCCGTACGTCCTGCCACACCAGCCGGTGGTCCGAGGTCGGCACATTCGTCCCGCCCCCGACCAGCCGGTAGAGCGGATCGTCCGGCGTCGGCCAGAACACCCCGTTCCCCGACGGCTCTAGGCCCTTGGACGGCAGGACGTGGTCGACCCGCAGATTCCCGGGCGCGTTGTCGTTGAAGTCGGACGTGTCGTACGCCGGGTTCCCGAGGTGCGAGGCGTTGGCACCGCCCTGCAACCGCGCCGCCTCCACCCCTCCCGCACTGGCCGGCGGTGCGGCGGGCAGCCGGATCGCCGGGTGCTCCAGCAACTGCCGTACGGCGTGGTCGTAACTGTCCCCGTCGAACGGGTCCGCGTTGAGGTCGCCCGCGATCACGAACCGCGACCCCGGCCGCAGACCACCGCGCCGCCCCTTGTCGTCGTACAGGTAGGAGCCGCGGCGGGGCCCGGAGATGTAGTCGGCCCACAGACGGATCTCGTCGTGGTTGCGCCGGCCGTTGCGGTCCTCGGGTCCGTCGAAAGTGGGGGGTGTCGGATGGGAGACCAGGAAGTGCACGGTGGAGTGTCCGACGCGCACCGGCACGTCCCAGTGACTCTTGGAGGACAGCCGGAGGATCGCGCGGGCCTCGTCGCTGTAGTAGCCCGGCGGCATCACATGACCCGGCATGTCCTTCCACAGGAAGTGCTGGAAGGTACGCACCGCGCGGGCGTCGATCGGGTACTTGGAGAGCACGAGCATGCCGTACTGCCCAGGGAACCAGCCGTACCCGAAGGCGTCCTGGCCGTACGCGTCCGAACCCGGCGTGGTGACCGCGCCGTTGCGCCCGTCGAGGTCCACGCCGGAGGCGACGCCCGTGTTGACGGGCCCGGTGAACCGGTACGGGAAGCCGATCGGGGCCGCCCCGCTCTGGCCGACGGCGAGGTAGTTCCGCAGGAACAGCCGGGCCGCCGTACCGGTGTCGTCGTGGTCGAACTCGTTGATCAGCAGCACGTCCGGGTCGACCCGCTGGATCGTCTCGGCGGCGTTGCGCGCCTGGACGTCGTCCGGGGTGGACAGGTCGGTGACGAGCGCGCCTTGGGTGCCGCGGTTCAGGGACGCGTTGAACGTGGCGAAACGGACGGTCCGGCGGCCGGTCGCCGACGCGGGGACCGCGGTGGACCCGGCGAGTGCCGCGCCGGCGACGGCGGCGAGCGCGGTCCGGCGGGAGAAGGCTCTGTGGTCGTGGTTCATCGGGACTCCGGTGAGGAGGGGACACGTGAACGGGTGAAGTCTGCGCGCGTAGAGATGAACGCCACAAGACCCGTCGAGAACTCCCGAGTTCAGCCCCGATTCACGCGATGGTGTGATCATGTGCCGCGCCGCGGATGCCCCCGGAAGGGCCTGGGTAGGGCCCCGCCCATGACGCAGCCCTTCGAACTCCCGCACTTCTACATGCCGTATCCCGCGCGGCTGAACCCGCACGTCGAGGAGGCACGCGCCCACTCGGGCCGGTGGGCACGCGACATGGGCATGCTGGAGGGATCCGGGGTCTGGGAGCAGTCCGACCTCGACGCCCATGACTACGGTCTGCTCTGCGCCTACACCCACCCCGACTGCGACGGCCCCGCCCTCTCGCTGATCACCGACTGGTACGTGTGGGTCTTCTTCTTCGACGACCACTTCCTGGAGATCTTCAAACGGACCCAGGACCGCGCCGGCGGCAAGGCCTACCTCGACCGGCTGCCGCTGTTCATGCCGATGGACCTCGCCACGCCGATGCCCGAGCCGGAGAACCCCGTCGAGGCGGGCCTCGCCGACCTGTGGACACGGACCGTGCCCGCCATGTCGGCCGACTGGCGCCGCCGCTTCGCCGTCGCCACCGAGCATCTCCTCAACGAGTCCCTGTGGGAACTGTCCAACATCAACGAGGGGCGCATCGCCAACCCCGTCGAGTACATCGAGATGCGCCGCAAGGTGGGCGGCGCCCCCTGGTCGTCGGGGCTCGTCGAGTACGCGACCGCCGAAGTCCCGGTGTCCGTCGCGGAGTCGAGGCCGCTCAGGGTCCTGATGGAGACGTTCTCCGACGCCGTCCACCTGCGCAACGACCTCTTCTCCTACCAGCGGGAGGTCGAGGACGAGGGCGAGAACAGCAACGGCGTGCTGGTCCTGGAGACCTTCTTCGGCTGCACCACCCAGCAGGCCGCCGACACCGTCAACGACATCCTCACCTCCCGGCTCCACCAGTTCGAGCACACCGCCCTCACCGAGGTGCCCGCGCTCGCCCTGGAGAAAGGTCTCGCCCCGGGCGACATCGCCGCGGTCGCCGCCTACACCAAGGGACTTCAGGACTGGCAGTCCGGCGGCCACGAGTGGCACCTGCGCTCCAGCCGCTACATGAACGAGGGCGCCACCTCCACCTCGCCCTGGCACGGACTCACCGGCCCCGGCACCTCCGCCGCCGACATCGGCGCCCTGCTCGCCTCGGCCGGTGCGGAACGGCTGCGCGCGTACACGCATGTCCCGTACCAGAAGGTCGGTCCTTCCCGCCTCCCCGACTTCTTCATGCCCTTCCAGGTCGAGCTCAGCCCGCATCTGCCCGCCGCCCGCCCCCGGCTCACCGAGTGGATGCACCGGATGGGCATGCTCCAGGAGGGCGTCTGGGACGAGGACCGGCTGGCCGCGGCCGACCTGCCGCTGTGCTCGGCGGGCCTCGACCCGGACGCGACGCCGGAGGCCCTCGACCTCAGCGCCCAGTGGCTCGCCTGGGGGACGTACGGCGACGACTACTACCCGCTCGTCTTCGGCCACCGCCGTGACCTCGCCGCCGCCCGGCTGATCACCCAGCGGCTGTCGGACTGCATGCCCGTGGCGGGCGAGCAGGTCCCGGCGCCCCTGAACGGCATGGAGCGCGGCCTGATCGACCTGTGGCCGCGCACGACGGCGGAGATGACGCCGGACCAGCGCCGCTCCTTCAAGGACTCCGTGAACGTGATGACCGAGAGCTGGGTCTGGGAGCTCTCCAACCAGCTCCAGAACCGGATCCCCGACCCGGTCGACTACCTGGAGATGCGCCGCGCCACCTTCGGCTCCGACCTCACCCTGAGCATGTGCCGGACGGGCCACGGCCCCGCCGTCCCGCCGGAGGTCTACCGCAGCGGCCCGGTCCGCTCGCTGGAGAACGCGGCCATCGACTACGGCATGCTCATCAACGACGTCTTCTCGTACCAGAAGGAGATCGAGTACGAGGGCGAGGTCCACAACGCGATCCTCGTCGTGCAGAACTTCTTCGGCGTCGACTACCCGACCGCGCTCGACGTCGTCCACGACCTGATGACCCAGCGCATGCAGCAGTTCCAGCACGTCGCCGCGCATGAACTGCCCATCGTCTACGACGACTTCGGCCTTTCGGACGAGGTGCGCGAGATCATGGGCAACTATGTCACCGACCTCCGGAACTGGATGGCGGGCATCCTGCACTGGCACCGCACCGTCGACCGCTACAAGGCCGAGTACCTGTCCCGCCGCTCCCACGGCTTCCTGCCGGACCGGCCGCCGGCCCTGACCCTGCCGCTCGTCGGCTGACCTGACGCTCCGGGCTCCGTCACGGTGTCCCGGAGCCGTCCGGCGTCTCCCGCAGCGCCGCGTGCAGACGCCGGGCGCGCTCCGCCGGGAGCGGCTCGCCGACGCGCTCCAAGTGGGCAGCGAGCAGCGTCAGTTCGGCCGTGTCGAGCCGGGTGGGGTCGTCCGCCCGCCGCAGCAGGCCCTGGTCCAGGTGGATCGCGTCGAACCGCTGGAT
This sequence comes from Streptomyces sp. NPDC002817, assembly GCF_053592055.1. Lineage (NCBI taxonomy): Bacteria > Bacillati > Actinomycetota > Actinomycetes > Kitasatosporales > Streptomycetaceae > Streptomyces > Streptomyces sp. NPDC002817. Next base: position 44,601 of record NZ_JBSFUY010000024.1, on the reverse strand, counting down.
GAGCGCCGCACGGGCGAGGTTGGTGCGGCCCTGAGCCAGGGCCAGGTCCGTCCAGGTGTACAGCGGCTCCGAGGCCGGGTCGCCCTCGAAGCCGTCGGGCACCGGCACGCGCTCCCACAGCGGGGGCGGGGGCGGGCCGATGAGCTCGTAGGCGCACCCCTCCTCGGCGTTGAGCAGCAGGAAGTCGGGCCAGGTACGCGCCTGCGCGGCGGCCAGCAGCGCTTCGAGCTCCTCGCGGGAGCGCTCCGGAAAGCCCAGCGCGGCCCGCAGTTCGGCCCGCGCGGCCTCATAGCCGTACTCCTCCTCCTCTTCCTCGTCCAGATCGTCCTCGCCTCCCAGGCCGATCAGGATCTCGAACGCCTCGTCGAAGCCGGAGCCGACGAGCCCGGCCGAGCCCTCGGAGTCGGCGTACAGCACCGAGCCGTCCTCGCACACGAAGTACGTACCGCCCCCGGCGTCCCCGGCCACGACCTCCAGGGAGCCGCCGGAGACGAGGCGGACCGGCTCCCCATGGCCGTACTCCGCCCGGTCGAGGGAGAAGTCGAACGGGAACTCGGCCAGCGCGGCCAGCCGGGGGTTCTCGCGCAGGAGCCGAAGAGCGTGATCAGACATGTCACTGAACGTAACAGCCGCCACTGTCAACGGGAGTTCGCGCGTCCATACGTGATTTTCGGACCTTCTCGTGCGGAACGGGATATTCAGGGAACTTCGGCGATGCGCCAGGAGTCTTCCGGGGTGAGGGACTCAAGACCGCAGAACACACGGGGGTGTTCGACCTTGACCGACATCATCGAGAGGATCACGGAGAGCGACAAGGGGGAGCGGAGTGCGGTGCCGGGCGAACTGGCGCCGTATGTCGCGCCGTTGCCCGTCCCGCCCGTCCTGCGGCCCGCCACCGGCGATGTGCTGCGTGAGACGGAGATCGCCCTGCAGCCGACCTGGGTCCGGCTGCATCCGCAACTGCCGCCGACCCTGATGTGGGGGTACGAGGGACTGGTGCCCGGCCCGACCATCGAGGTGCGGCGCGGACAGCGGCTCCGCATCGCCTGGACCAACCACGTTCCCAAAGGCAGCGAATATCCGGTCACCGCCGTCGAGGTGCCGGTCCGCCCGGCGGGCACCCCGCCCGCCAGCACCGAACCCGGCCGCGGCGGCGTCAAGCCCGACGCGGACGTGGCCGCCCTGCCGGCCTGGTCGGTGACCCATCTGCACGGCGCCCAGACGGGCGGTGGCAACGACGGCTGGGCGGACAACGCCGTGGGCTTCGGCGACGCCCAGCTCTCCGAGTACCCCAACGACCACCAGGCGGTCCAGTGGTGGTACCACGACCACGCCATGAACATCACGCGGTGGAACGTGATGGCGGGCCTGTACGGCACCTACCTGGTCCGTGACGAGGAGGAGGACGCGCTCCATCTCCCCTACGGGGAGCGGGAGATCCCGCTCCTGCTCGCCGACCGCAACCTCGACACCGACGAGGACGGCCTCCTCAACGGCCGGCTGCTGCACAAGACGATCGTGGTGAACCCGTCCCACCCGGAGACGGGCAAGCCGGTCACGACACCGTTCCTCGGCCCGTACACCACGGTCAACGGCCGCATCTGGCCGTACGCCGACGTGGACGACGCCTGGTACCGCTTCCGCCTGGTGAACGCGTCGAACGCGCGGATCTACGACCTGGTCCTGGTGGACGAGGACGACAACCCGGTGCCGGGCATCGTGCAGCAGATCGGCAGCGACGGCGGGCTGCTGCCGAGGCCCGTGCCGATCGACTTCGACGGCGCGCTGCCCACCCTGACCGCCGCCCCGGCCGAGCGCTTCGACCTGCTGGTCGACTTCCGGGGCCTCGCGGGCCGCAGTCTCCGGCTGGTCAACAAGGGTCCCAACCAGCCCGTGGGCGTGCCCGACCCGGTGGGCGATGTGCGCTACCCGGCGGTCATGGAGTTCCGGGTCCGTGAGTCCTGCGAGACCGACACCTTCGAGCTGCCGGAGATGCTCTCGGGTTCCTTCCGCCGGATGACGCACGACGTGGCGCACGGCCACCGGCTGATCGTGCTCACGCCGCCCGGCACCAAGGGCGGCGGCGGACACCCGGAGATCTGGGAGACGGCCGAGGTCGAGGACGCGAGCGGTATCCGGTTCCCCGCCGAGGGGATCATCCAGGTCACCGGTCCGGACGGCACCACGAAGACCTACCGGCGCACGGCCCGGACCTTCAACGACGGCCTGGGCTTCACCATCGCCGAGGGCAGCCACGAACAGTGGAGCTTCCTCAACCTCGCGCCGATTCCGCACCCGATGCACATCCACCTGGCCGACTTCCAGGCGCTCGGACGGGACCCGTACGTGGTGACGGGCTTCGACCCGACGGCGGGCGGCACCCGCACCCCGATCGCGTACGACCCGACCAGGACGATTCCGCCGGCGCCCAACGAACTGGGCTACAAGGACGTCTACCGGGTCCCGGGCAACCAGATGCTGCGCATCATGGGCAGGTTCGACGGGGCGTACGGCCGGTTCATGTACCACTGCCACTTCCTGGAGCACGAGGACATGGGCATGATGCGGCCCTTCGTCGTCATGCCGCCCGAGGCCCTGAAGTTCGACCACGGCGGCGGTCACCACGGCGGGCACGGGGAGGGTCACACCGGCTGAGCCCGGTACCGCACGGCGTGCTCCACCGCGGCTCGCGCCAGCGCCCGGACCATCGGGTGCGGGCGCGAGCCGTCGCCGGCCAGCTCGGGCTGGAACAGTGAGGCCAGGAAGAAGGGGTGGCCCGGCAGTTCGGCGATCCGGACGTTTCCGTCCTCGTCGTACCCGGAGAAGCGCAGTCCGTGCGCGCGCAGCGTGTCGAGGTGGCGGGACGCGCCGTAGGCGCAGAAGTAGCGCTCGACCGTGCGCTCCGATCCGATCACGGACTGGGCGAGCGAGCCCGGCTCGATGGTGACCACGCCCTCGTGGCCGACGAGGGAACAGGCCAGCGGCTCGATGAGCAGGTCCTCGGCGTCGGGGTCGGTCTCGGCGTGCGCCACGCGCACGAGGCCGCACACGTCACGGGCGTACTCCAGCAGCGCGTGCTGGAACCCGGCGCACGTACCGAGGAACGGAATGCCCTCCACGCGCGCGGTGCGGATCGCCGCGAGCACGCCCTCCTCGCTGCGGTACGGACTGCCCGGCACCACCCACACCGCGTCGAACCCGCTGACGGCGCCTTCCGTCTCGGCGTCCTCGGACGGGATCCAGTAGGCGTCGAGGACGATCCGGTCGCGTTCGGCGAGCGAGTCCATCAGAAGGGGGATGCGGGTGTGGGACACGACGCTGGGGGAGCGGTCGCCGACCAGGGCGATCCGGGCGGTCACGGCTGCTGAGTTCGTCATGGCCTCATCCTGGGCGCGGACACCGGATCGCGTCCAACGATGATTTCTGCACTCCCGATAAGCAGAGCTGATGGGACCCTGGGGGCATGGACCCGCACCTCCTGCGCACCTATGTCACCGTCGCCCGCCTCGCCTCCTTCTCCGAGGCCGCCCGCGAGCTGGGCTACACCCAGTCGGCCGTGTCCCAGCACATCCAGGCCCTCGAACAGGACCTGGGCGCCCCGCTGCTGACCCGCCGTCCCGTCCTGCCCACGGCGGCCGGCGAGCGGCTCCTCGAACACGCGGGCCCACTGCTGCTGCGTCTGGACGCGGCCCGCGCGGACGTCGTACGGATGGCTGCCGCGCCCGAGCACGGGCTGGCCCTCGCCGCCGCCCCTACCGCGCTCGGGGCCCATGTCCTGGCCGCGCTTCCGGCCGCGGGCGTGACCCTGCGGGTGCTCGCCCGCGAGGCCGTTCCCGTGGCCGTCGCCACCGGTACCGCGGACCTGGGCCTGGTCGACGGCCTGGCCGCCCCCAGCGACCCGCTGCGGCTGCCCGACGTGGCGCCGCTGACCACGCGCGGCGCAGGCGAGGAGCCCGTGTGCGTGCTGCTGCCCGACACGCATCCGCTCGCGCGCCGCCCCGGCCTGCGCATCGCCGACCTCGCCGACGCCCGCTGGCTGGACGCCCCCGACGCCGGCCTGCCCCTGACCCATCTCCGCGCGGCCAACGGCGGCCACGGGTTCCGCCCCGCACTGCGCTACGACGGCACGGACGTCCGGACCCTCACCGCCCTGGCCGCGGCGGGGCGGGGCCTGACCCTGCTGCCCCGCTCGGCGGCGACGGGAGTTCCCGGCACGGTCGCGGTTCCGGTCACCGAGCCGCGAGTCGTCCATCGCACCGAACTGGTCCACGCGGGGGTGCTGCGGGGAGCGGCGGCGGCGCTGGCGGACGTGCTGTCAGGTTGAGCTCGAACGTGCGTATTGTCGATCGGCCCGAACACCCATGGCTTCCCGTTCTTGACCGCCAGTCAGTCTCACTCGTTCGTGGCTCGTCCGGCGCCGCTGTCCCGGGTAGAGCACCAGCCGGGAGCGACCCCGTTCCCCCACTGCCTCAAGGGCGTGGGCGGTGCCCCCAGCCGGAGGCAAGCCATGGAACAGACCGCGTTGCGTCCGAAGCCGATGCCCGGCCAGGAGCCCGGCGGCGGCAGCAGACCCCGTGCCGCCCGGCATCCGCACGCCGCGCCCCGCCGCGGCCGAAGGCTGCGGACCCTGCTGCTGGGGCTGTTCGTCGGAGCGGTCCTGGTCCTGTCCGGCGTCGGCCTCGGCACGGTCGGCGCCACGGTGATCGGCATGAGCAGACTCGCCGAGATGCAGCGGCAGATGGAGCGCACCCCGCCCGTCTCGACCCGCTCCGCCCCGTCGTCGCCCTCGCCGTCCTCCGCGTCGCCCGCCCCCGCGCCGGCCCCGCCCACGGCCGCCCTCGGCGTGGAGGCCGTCGACGCCGAGAAGGCGGGCGCCCTGATCGTCGGCGTGCATGTGCCGGGCCCCGGCTTCACGGCGGGCCTGGTCCGGGGCGACGTACTCCTCCAGGTCGGCAAGGCCCGCGTCGACTCGGCCGCCGACCTCGCCCGCGTCGTCGCCGGCACCCGCCCCGGCAAGGAGATCAAGTTGACGGTCCGTCATCAGAGCGGCGGATACCAGCAGTTGACCGCCGTGCCCGGCATCGTCACATGACCACCCGGAAGTGGCTGGTGAGCCGCCCCGCGTCGTCGAGGATGTGGAACGCGAACCCGACCGGCGCGTCCCGGTCCGCGATCCGCTCGCCCTCCCAGGGCATCCGCAGCGTCCACGTCACCCCCGGGCCGACCACCAGCGGCCGCCCGGCGAAGGTGGTCGCGGCGGGCGTATGGGCGTGACCGGTGATGATCCCGGCGATCTCGGGGCGGCGCTCGAGCAGCGCGGCCAGCCGGTCGGGCTCCCGCAACGGGTACGAGTCCGGCATCGGGTGATGCAGCGCCGCCGGCGGGTGGTGGAAGGCGAGCAGCGCGCGCCGTTCCCGGCCGAGTCCGTCCAGTGTCGCCTCGATCCAGTCGTACGTCTCCTCCTCCAGGGCCCCTTCGTCCTTCCCCGGGACGCTGGAGTCGCACATCAGTACCGCGGCGTCGTCGAAGCCCCGCACGCTGTTGACCGGCCCGTCCGTCGCCGGCAGCCCCAAGAGGGCCTTGCGGTACGGGGCGCGGCTGTCGTGGTTGCCCGGGCAGGTCAGCACCGGGAACGGTGCGTCGCCCAGGATCCGCGCGACCTCCTCGTACTCCGCCTCCGCGCCGTGGTCCGCGATGTCCCCCGTCACCAGCAGGGCGTCCACCCGCCCCGGCAGGTCCCACAGCCGGTCGCGCACCCGCTCCGCGCGCTCCGTGGCCCGTTCGCTTCCGTCCAGATGCAGATCGCTGATGTGCGCGAGTACGAGCACGGTCGGATGCCTCCCCTGAGATCGACTCTAATGGCGTACGCGAATCTAAGCATTAGGCTTAATGCTTGAGCAATCCATAACCGTTAAGGCGAGAAGACCAGTGGGCGGCTGCCGCGACGCGGGCCACGACGAGCCCCATGCCGAGCACCCTCATCGCCTTCCTCGGGGCCCGCACACTCGTCGCGGCCTCACCCGGACCGAGCACCGTACTGATCATCAAGCAGTCGCTGCGCAGCAGACGCTCCGGCTTTCTGACCGTGCTCGGCAACGAGACCGGCGTGTTCGTCCTCGTCGCCTTCGGCGTCCAGGCGCTGCGGCAGTCCCGCCGGAGCACGGCGGGCCGGGCCGACGAGGGCTGGGCGGGCGGTGAGAAGAGCGGCTGGGCCGCCTGCCGTGGCGGGCTGCTGCTCAACCTGGCCAACCCCAAGGCGGCCGTCTTGGCCATGTCCTTCCTGCCGCTGTTCGTGCCGGAAGGTGCCCCGCACCTGCCCACGACGGTGGGACTCGCCGCGCTCCGGGCCGTCTACGAGGTCGGCTACTACGGCCTGTACGTGTGGTTCGTCGGCCGGATGCGCACCGTGCTGTCCCGTGCCGGAGTACGCCGGCGCCTGGAGCAGGTCTCCGGAGGCGTGCTGCTCCTGCTCGGTGTCCGCCTGGCCCTGGAGAACTGACGCCATGGCCGACAGGCCCCCGCACACACCCGCCGCATCCTCGGAAAACACCGCGAACCGGCTCGCGCGGCCCCCGCTGTCCGGGCAGGATGCTGCCCGTAGCCCTCGTTGTCCCTTCGTCCGCCCAGGGAGGCCCGGATGACCGGCAGTACGCTCGCGCCCTTCACCGCCGACGACTACCGGGCCCGCATGGAGCGCGCCGCCCGGGCGGCCGCCGACGCCGGACTCGCCGGAATCCTCGTGGCACCCGGCCCTGACCTGGTCTGGCTCACCGGCTACACCCCGACCGCGATCACCGAACGGCTCACCCTGCTGGTCCTCGCCGCCGGCCAGGACCCCGTCCTCGTCGTCCCCGCCCTGGAGGCCCCGGACGCCGCCCACGCCACCGGCGCGCCCGCGCTGACCCTGCGCGACTGGACCGACGGCAAGGACCCCTACGCCGCCACCGCCGCCCTCCTGGACTCCGGCGGCCGGTTCGGCGTCAGCGACAACACCTGGGCGATGCACCTGCTGAACCTGCAGAAGACGCTCCCCGGCACCTCGTACGCCTCCCTCACCGACGCCCTGCCGATGCTGCGGGCCGTCAAGGACACGGCGGAGCTGGAGCTGCTGGCGGCCGCGGGAGCGGCCGCCGACGCGACGTTCGAGGAGATCCGCAAGGTTCCCTTCGGCGGTCGCCGGGAGTCCGAGGTCGCCGCCGACCTCGCCGCTCTGCTGCGCCGCTTCGGACACTCCCAGGTCGACTTCACCATCGTCGCCTCGGGCCCGAACGGCGCCAACCCGCACCACGAGGTCGGCGACCGGGTCATCGAGCGCGGCGACATGGTCGTCCTCGACTTCGGCGGCCTCAAGGACGGCTACGGCTCCGACACCTCCCGCACCGTCCACGTCGGCGAACCCACCGACGAGGAACGCCGGGTCCACGACCTCGTGCGCGAGGCCCAGGAGGCCGGCTTCCGCGCGGTGCGCCCCGGCATCGCCTGCCAGGAGGTCGACCGGGCGGCCCGCAAGGTCATCGCCGACGCCGGGTACGGCGAGTACTTCATCCACCGCACCGGCCACGGCATCGGCGTCACCACCCACGAACCGCCGTACATGATCGAGGGCGAACAGCAGCCCCTCGTCCCCGGCATGTGCTTCTCCGTCGAGCCCGGCGTCTATCTGCCGGGACGCTTCGGGGTGCGCATCGAGGACATCGTCACGGTCACCGTGGACGGCGGCCGCCGCCTCAACGACACGACCCGCGACATGGTCATAGTGGACTGAGCAGCCATCAGGAGCCCCGGCACACCCCCCGAGTGACTACGGCGCGACCATGACCCAGGCACCGACACCCACCGCGGACACCGTCCGCCGGCTGATCCGTTCCCTCCTCAAGGACGCCTCGGCCGGCGCCGGACCCGAGGTCCGGCCCGTCGCCGAGAGCGCCGAGCCCGCCACCTGGTGGGTCGGCACCCGCCATGTGCTGCGCCTGGCCCCCGACCGCGAGGCCGCCCTGCGCCAGCGCCGCGAACTGCGGCTGCGCGACCTCGTCCGCCCGCATGTCCCGGCCGCCGTACCGACGAGCGTGGCCCACGGCGAGTGGACGCCAGGGCTGACCTACACGCTCGACGCCCTGCTCCCCGGCGGCTCGGCGCGCGAGCACGACGTCTCCGCCGTCGGCGAGGCAGACCTGGCCGCGCTGCTCACCGGTCTGCGCGAGGTGCCCGTCCGGCAGGCCGAGACCCTCGGCGTTCCGCGCACCGCCCCGCGCTCCCTGGAGGCACTGCGCCGAGCCGCCGAACGCTTCGCCCAACTCCTCGGTGCCGCAGACGAGTTCGACCCGGGTCGCCTCCACCAGCTCACCTCGGCGGCCGCCGTCCAGCTCGCCGCCCAGCCCGGCACGGCCGTCCTCGTCCACCACGGGCTCACCGGCGACCACCTCGTGGTCAGCGCCGACGGCCGGGTACGCGGTGTGCTCGGCTGGGCCGAGGCGATCGTCGGCGACCCCGCCGAGGACATCGCGGGGCTCGCCCTCGCCGTCGGTTCCCCCGCCGCCGTCCGGGCCGCCACCCTCGCCGGCTACGGCGCCCGCCCCTGCCTGCGCGGTCTGTGGCTCGCCCGCTGCGACGCGGTCGTCCGCCTCGCCGAACGCCTGGAGGGCCGCGGCGCCACACCGCTCCCGGAGCTACGGGTGCAGCTGCGGCACGCCTGGGAGGCGATCCTGCTGGAGCGGGTGACGGAGCTGCGGGAGGGCGACGAGGAGGAGTAGCCGTGCCGGGCCACTGAGCCGTGCCGGACCCCTCACCATCACGGCCCTCACTCCTGCAGAAGCACCACGCACGACTCCCCGGGCACATGCAGCACCCCGTCCGCGCCGGGCCCCTCCACGGGCTCCCAGGCGGCCAGTACACGTGCCTGCCGCGGCCCCAGAGGGATCGCGGCGGGTTCCTCGGCCAGATTCACCGCCACCCGCACGTCCCCGCGCCGGAAGGCCAGCCAGCGCCCCCGCTCGTCGTACGCCACCTTCGTGTCGGCGAGGTCCGGGTCGGTGAGGTCGGCCTGTTCGTGGCGCAGTGCGAGGAGCCGGCGGTACCAGTCCAGTACGCGCGCGTGGGGCTCGCGTGCGGGCTCGGACCAGTCGAGGCAGGAGCGGTCCCGGGTCGCCGGGTCCTGCGGATCGGGCACGTCCTCCTCCTTCCAGCCGTGTTCGGCGAACTCCCGCCGCCTGCCCCGCCGTACGGCCTCCGCCAGCTCGGGATCGGTGTGGTCGGTGAAGAACTGCCAGGGCGTCCCCGCCGCCCACTCCTCGCCCATGAACAGCATCGGCGTGAACGGAGCGGTCAGCGTCAGCGCCGCCGCGCAGGCCAGCAGACCGGGGGAGAGGGACGCCGCGAGCCTGTCGCCCTGGGCGCGGTTGCCCACCTGGTCGTGGGTCTGGCTGTAGCCGAGCAGCCGGTGCCCGGCCACCCGCGAACGGTCCAGCGGACGCCCGTGCCGGCGGCCCCGGAAACCCGAGTGCGTGCCGTCGTGGAAGTACCCGCCGGTGAGCGTCTTCGCCAGCGCGGCGAGGGGGGCGCGGCCGAAGTCGGCGTAGTAGCCCTGGGACTCGCCGGTCAGCGCGGTGTGCAGGCAGTGATGGAAGTCGTCGTTCCACTGCGCGTGCAGCCCGAATCCGCCCTCCGCGCGGGAGGTGATCAGCCGCGGGTCGTTCAGGTCGGACTCGGCGATCAGGAACAGCGGCCGGCCCGCCTCGGCGGCGAGCGTGTCCACTGCGGTCGACAGCTCCTCCAGGAAGTGGAACGCGCGCGTGTCCGCCAGCGCGTGCACCGCGTCCAGGCGCAGCCCGTCGATCCGGTAGTCCCGCAGCCACGCCAGCGCACTGCCGAGCAGATACGCCCGCACCTCGTCCGACCCGGGCGCGTCCAGATTCACCGCGGAACCCCACGGTGTGTGGTGGGTGTCGGTGAAGTACGGCCCGAACGCGGGCAGGTAATTGCCCGACGGCCCCAGATGGTTGTGCACGACGTCCAGGACCACCCCGAGACCGAGCTCGTGCGCCCGGTCGACGAACCGTTTCAGCCCCTCGGGCCCGCCGTACGGCTCGTGCACGGCCCACAGCGAGACGCCCTCGTACCCCCAGCCGTGCCGGCCGGGGAAGGGGCACAGGGGCATCAACTCGACGTGGGTGACGCCGAGTTCGACGAGGTGCCCGAGGCGCTCGGCGGCCGCCTCCAGGGTGCCCTCACGCGTGTACGTGCCCACGTGCAGCTCGTACAGGACCGCGCCCGGCAGCGGCCGTCCGGCCCACTCCGTGCGCCAGGTGTACCGCCCCTGGTCGACGAGCGCGCTCAACCCGTCCGGGCCGTCGGGTTGCCGGCGCGAGCGCGGGTCCGGCAGCACGGGGCCGTCGTCCAGCGCGAAGCCGTACCGGGAGCCGTCCTGCGCCTCCGCCTCACCTCGCCACCATCCGGTCCGTTCCGGATCGCGTTCCAACGCGCGCGTGGCGCCGTCGCACTGGAGCGTCACACGGTCGGCCTGCGGTGCCCACACCTCGAACTGCACGGACGGTTCCCCTTCGTCTGTTCACCGTGATGTAGCCCTTCCATGGTGCTTCAAACAGGACCGAGCCGCTTTTGAATCTTCCCTTTTGCGGCGGGTGTCGTGGCAGGTGGCGTCAGGTGCACGCGCGTGGCGGCTGTTCTCACGTTTTCTGGACACCCGGCGTTCACTGCCCGACAATCACGAACGTGACGTCGTCCTTCGAGTTCAACACGTACCCCGCGCGGCTCTCCGACGCGGAGCGCGACAAGGCGCTGAACGTGCTCCGTGACGGCGTCGCGATGGGTCGGCTGTCGCACGACACGTTCATCCGGCGCATGGAGCTGGCGCTCGCCGCCCGCCGCTCGGACGAACTCGCGGCGCTCACCGCCGACTTGCCCTCGGAAGGGCGTTTCTCCCGGCTGGTGTTCGGCTCCGTGGAGGCGGTCTCCGGCTTCACCCAGCGGCTGCGCCGCGCCTGGCAGGCCGAGCGGCTGCCCAAGTTGCTGCTGCCGCACCCCGGCAACGGATACCCGCTGCGGATCGGCCGCGACCCCGCCAACGGACTGAGGCTGACCCACGAGACGGTGTCCCGGGTGCACGCCGAGCTGAGCCGGCAGGGCGGCATGTGGGTGCTGCGGGACCTCGGTTCGACCAATGGCACGACGGTGAACGGGCGGCGTGTCATCGGGGCCGCGGTGGTCCGTGAGGGCGACCAGATCGGCTTCGGACGGATGTGGTTCCGGCTCTCCGCCGACTGAGCCGGGGCGTCCGTGAACTGAGCCGAACCTTAGCTCTGGCCTGGGGTTTACGTCCTGTCGAGAGCTCAGATCCCTTTGCCGACTGCGGTGTTGACGTACCCCACAAGTCGTGACTCACTGTGCGTACACCATGCACATCAGGTGAACCGACGGCACCATATTTGTGGAGGTGTGCCCTGCCGCCACTCCTCCGCTACCCGACCGTCGACGAGTTGGGCGCCCGGGCGTCCGCACTCGTCGCCCGCCACCCCGGCGACGCCAGACTCCGCACGGTCGGCACGTCCCGCGCGGGCACACCGCTGTGGCTGCTGTCCGTCGGCCACGGCACCCGCCAGGCCCTCGTGGTCGCCGGCCCGCACGCCAACGAACCCGTGGGCGGCGGCACCGTCCTGCGGCTCGCCGAACGCGCCCTCGCCGACCCCCTGCTCACCGAGGGCGCCGACGCCACCTGGAATCTGCTGCTCAGCCTCGACCCCGACGGTCTGCGCCGCAACGAGGGCTGGCTGCACGGTCCGTACACCCTCGGCCGGCACTTCCGGAACTTCTTCCGGCCCGGCTTCCTGGAACAGCCCGAGTGGCTGCCCGACGGCGCCGACGCCGTCACCCTGCCGGAGACCCGCGCCCTGCTCGACGTCCAGGACGAACTGCGGCCCTTCCTCCAGTGCTCCCTGCACGGCGTCGACGTGGGCGGCGGCTTCGTCGAGCTGACCCATGACCTGCCGGGCCTCGCGGGCCGCGTCGCCCACCACGCGGCCCGTCTTGGCATCCCGCGCGAACTCGGCCCGTACGACACCCTGTACTGGCCGACCCTGGGGCCCGCCGTCTTCCGTATCCCGCCGCCGCGCCGGGGCGACCTGGCCGCAGCCATCACCGAGGCCGCCGTCGAGTCGACCTGGTACCACCCGCACCGGTACGGCACCGTGACCGCGATCGTCGAGGCGCCCATGTGGGGCGTGACCGCCGTCGAGGACGGCTCCCCGCCCACCGACGCGGCCGCCGTACTGCGCGGCGTCAGCCGCACCCTGCGCCACGACACCCAGCGCCTGGAGCGCCTCTTCGCGCGCGTCCGCCCCTTCGTCACCGCCGCCCCGGACGCGGAGCGGCTGCTCGCACCGGTCGACGACTATTTACTGGTCTGTCCCGGCATCGCGGACTCCTGGGATCCCGATGTCGACGACGGCTCCCATCCGCTGCCGCCCCTCAGCGCCGCACACCTGGCCGCCCTGCGGATCTCCGGCCGCCGCCTGACGCTGCGCACCGCCGGCCTGCTGCACCAGCTCGTGAGGGCCGCCGGGACCGATCCGGTCGATGCCCTGCCCGAGCTGGACCGCCTCATCGACGAGTGGTGCGCCGACTACCGCGACGGCTGCGGGGCACGCTGGATCCCCGTCGCACGCCAGGTGGAGTACCAGGCGCGGGTGGTGCAGACCGTTTTCGAACTGGCCGGGCGGCACGCGCGCGTGAGCTCCCGTTCGGGTGAGTCGGGGTGGGGATCCCAGGCCGCCGTGCCGATGCATCTGGAATGAAGAACTGCACCGCATCGAAGGCGCTACGAGGCACTCTGCTCGCCGCGGCCGCCCTGCTCGTCGCCACCACGGCCCCCGCGCAGGCGGCGCCCGAGGACTTCCGCACCGACAACTGGCTCTTCCTCACGGTCGCCAAGGGCGAAGCCCGGTCCAGCGACACCCGCGGCACCCTGCTGCTGTGCGACCCGCCCCAGGGACACGGGAAAGCGGCCGAGGCCTGCGCGGAACTGGAGACGGCGACCGGCGACCTCGCCGCCCTGCCGACGAAGAACACCTACTGCCCGATGAACTACGCCCCGGTCACCGCACGCGCGCAGGGGCAGTGGAACGGGCGGCCGGTCGACTACGCGGAGACCTTCTCCAACAGCTGTGTGATGGCCGGGCGGACCGGATCGGTGTTCGCCCTCGACGGCCTCGCCACCTGAGTCCGGCCGGTGGCGGCGGGACTCAGGCCGCCCTCGCGCGCGCGTGGATCGCCGCCGCCACCACCGTGCGGGACTGGTGCTCGATCTGGTGCTCCAACGGCACCCAGCGGGCCCGGAAACGGTCCGCGAAGGCCTCGCTCCAGGTCGCCACCAACCGCTCCAGACGGGGCGCCGCACGGTCGTCGTGCTCCAGCAGCACCCGCAGCAGCATCGACGCCGCCCGCAGCGGCAGCCGGCGCGCGAACGCGTCCACGCTGCCCACGTACGCGCGCGTGTTGTCGGCGGGCGGGGTGTGCATCCAGTCCGCGGCCAGCCCCGGCACCAGCTCCAGGCCCCACTTGGAGGCCCGCAGCAGCGGCCCCTCGACGTCCGGCAGACGCGGCGTGGCGTCGGCGAGCACCCGCTCCACCTGCCGCGCGTCCTGCAGCAGCCGCCCCGCCAGGCGCCGCAGCGCCACGGCCGGGGCCGGATGCGGTGCCGGGTCGTCGACCAGGTCGCTCGCCCACATCGGCACCTCGACGATCGCGGTCAGCCCGCCGTACCGATGCGCGTGGTACCAGGTGCTGTTGCGCGCGTCGTCCGGCATGCTCGGGTACGCCGCCCCCGCGCCCGGCGCGGGCATCACATGCACCCCGGGCCCGGACGCGGGCCAGCCCGCGGCGTCCGAGGCGCCCGTCTCCACCGGGATGTTCAGCTCCGCCGCGGACTTGGCGAACGGCTCCGCGAGACCCGGGATGTCCTTCGTCAACTGCACCCAGCTGCCGCCCAGGTCGGTGCCGTGCAGGGTGACCTGGAGGTAGGGGCGCAACTCGTCGATGACACCGGTCAGGGCCCGGGTCTCCGGTGGCAGCCGGTCCGGCGGCAGCACCGCCGGGGACCACTCCGGCTGCTCGTGGCCGGCGGGCCGGAAGAAGCCGAGGTGGTAGTCGAACAGGCTGCGCGGTGCGGGCGTGATGTGCAGGCTCGCCCCGTCGGGGTCCGCGCACAGCAGGAAGTGCCAGGACGTTCCCAGCCTCAACTCCCTTTCGTTCAGCACACGTTCGGCGACATCGAGGAGGGTCGCACCGCCGGTCGGCTCGTTGGAGTGGGCGCCCGCGACGACGAGCACGGCACGCCGGGCATGTCCCACGGACAGCAGATGCAGGGGTCTGCCCGCCCGGGACCGGCCGATCTGGCGCAGGGTGCAGAGAGCGGGCCGACGAGCGGCCAACGCCCTTGCGGACGTGATGACTTCGGACACTGTGGGGTAGCGCAGCTCCGGCAGGAGACTCACCCCCGACACATCCGCCCGGCTTCGCAATCCGCAGTACCCCACGCCCTCTGTGAAGTGTCAAGCGTGCGACGGGGGCGCCTCCAGGGGGCGCCCAGATGCATTTACCGCCAGCTGGAAGAGCCGTTGGTGCCAGCGGGGGTGCCGGGGTCGGACGGTGCGGTGCCCGGACGCCGACGCGCACGTCCGGACCCTTTCCGGTGGCCGTTCACGGCCTCGATCGAGCGCGCGCCGCCGCCCGTCACCGCGCGCCGGACGCCTGGCCCGGGCTCCGGGAGCGCACGCGGTCACGAGCCGGGGGCCGGGCCGTACGACGGCGTGCGGTGAAGATGCCCGCGCCCAAGGTGAGTTCGCGGGTCCGGGTTCAGTCGCGTTCCGCTTCCACCCGCTCCAGCAACGCCACCGGCAGCCCCTCGAAGAGCTCCGCCACGCGCACGTGCCCCGTGAACTCCCGTCCCGGAGAAAGGACATCGGCCCATCGGCCCGGTGGCAGCGGCAACCGGGTCTCGCGCCAGCCGCCCGCCTCCGCCAGCCGCAGCGACAGCCGGGTCACGGCGGTGACGACATCCCTGGAGCGCGCGAACGCCAGGCAGTGGGCCGCCGCCGGGCCCTCGGCGGTCAGCGGGGCGTACGTCGCCGAGTCGCCGAACGCGGCCGGGCGTCGTGCGCGCAGGTGCAGCGCCGCCGCGGTGAGCGCGCCCTTCTCGCCGGGCTTCCCGGGCGGGAACCGCACGGGCCGGCGGTTGTCCGGATCCACCAGGGCCCGGTACTCGGCCTCCGTGCCCTGGTAGATGTCGGGCACCCCCGGCATGGTCAGGTGGAGCAGCGCCGTGCCGAGCATGTTCGCCCGGACGGACGGCCCCAGCGCGCTCCGGAAGGCGGCCACGTGCTCGCCCGGCGCCCCGGACGGCCCCGCCGCGACAAAGGCCGCCACCGCCTCCTCGTACGGCGGCTCCTGCTCCGTCCAGCTCGTGTACAGCCCGGCCTCACGCACATGCTTCAGCAGCGCCTGCTGCACCCGTTCCGCATCCGCCGGGCCGAGCCCGAACACCGTCTGCCAGGCCGCCCACGCCACCTGCGCGTCCGGTACCCCCTCGCCGGTGCGGGTCACCTCGGCCAGGACGTCGGCCCAGCGCTGCGGGCACTCGGTGAGGACGGCCAGCGCGGCCCGTACGTCGGCGCTGCGCTTGGTGTCGTGCGTCGACACGGCCGTGCCGGTCGCCGGCCAGTCGCGCTGCACGCGCGCGCAGTACGCGTGGAAGTCGTCCGGGGACACCGCGGGTGCGCCCGGATTCCCACCCACCTCGGTCGCCGACAGCAGCGGCACATAGCGGTAGAACGCCGTGTCCTCCACGGACTTGGCCCGCAGCGCCGACGAGGTCTGCGCGAACCTGGTCCCGAACTCCACGTGCTCGGGCCCCTCACCCGCCTGCCCCAGCACCAGAGCGCGGACCACGTCCACCGCACCGGCCTCCTCGGGCACCACGAACGCCTGCCGGGCCTCCTCCGCGGCCTCCTCGGTGACGACGGAGGCGGCGTCGACGGAGCCGTAGGGCCGGTAGACCTCCATGCGGACCAGCAGCTCCTGCAGGGCGGTGCGCAGCGCCCACGGCGCCCGGTCGCGCAGCGCGGGCTCCGGGGACGTGGCGCACAGCCGGACCACCACCCGGGTCAGCCGCTCGGTCTCGGCGGCCAGCTCGTGCGCGAGCACCTTGTACGCCGCCCGCCGCACCGTCGCCTCCCACTGTCCGCCCCGGTCCGTCTGCGGAGCCGCGAACCGCCGGTACTGGCCGAGGAGTTCACCGAACCCGGCCGGGTCCGTGAGCACGCCGTCGATGTGCCGCAGGGCGTCGTACCCGGTGGTGCCCGCGACCGGCCAGGACGCCGGCAGCGGCTCGCCGTCCGCCAGGATCTTCTCCACCACCGTCCAGCGGCCGCCGGTCGCCTCGTGCAGCCTGCGCAGATACGCGTCGGGGTCGGCGAGACCGTCGGGGTGGTCGATCCGCAGCCCGTCGACGACGCCCTCGTGGAGCAGCTGGAGGATCTTGGCGTGGGTGGCCTCGAAGACCTCCGGGTCCTCCACCCGCACCCCGATGAGCTCCGAGATGCTGAAGAAGCGCCGGTAGTTGAGCTCGGTGCGGGCCAGCCGCCACCACACCGGGCGGTACCACTGGGCGTCCAGGAGCCGCGGCAGCGGCAGTTCCCCGGTGCCCTCGCGCAACGGGAAGGCGTGGTCGTGGTAGCGCAGGACGTCGCCGTCGACCCGCAGGTCACCGATGACCGAGCCGAGCGGGCCGCCCAGGACCGGCAGCAGCACCTGTCCGCCCTGTGCCTCCCAGTCGATGTCGAACCATCGCGCGTACGGCGACTTGGGGCCCTCCCTGAGCACCTCCCACAGGGCCCGGTTGTGGCGCGGGGCCATGGCCATGTGGTTCGGCACGATGTCCACGATCAGCCCGAGCCCGTGCTCCCGCGCGGTGACGGCCAGCGCGCGCAGGCCCTCCTCGCCGCCCAGTTCGGCCCGTACGCGCGCGTGGTCCACGACGTCGTAGCCGTGCGCGGAGCCCGGGACCGCCTCCAGGACGGGGGACAGGTGCAGATGCGAGACGCCGAGCGTGGCCAGGTACGGCACGGCGGCCGCCGCGGCGGCGAAGGGGAACTCGGGCTGCAGCTGCAGCCGGTACGTGGCGGTCGGCACCACCGGGTCGGGTCGCTCAGGTGTCATGCAAACCTACGTACCCGCCCCACCGTCTTTCGTGTCATCGGCCTGTGCACGTCCCCTCGCGCGCGTGGCTAGCTTCGAGCGATGGGGACCCTGGGACGCACCTACCGTGAGGTCATCGGTCTGACCGGGCCACTGCTGCCGGTCGTGTCCTTCCTGGGCAGACTGCCGACGGCCACCATCCAGTTCGGCAGCGTGCTGCTCGTCGCCCGCACCAGCGGCTCGCTGACCGCCGCGGGGCTGACCGGCGGTGCGCTGGCGCTCGGTCAGGTGGCCTGCGGTCCGCTGGTGGGCCGGCTCGCCGACCGGCACGGTCAGCGGACGGTCGTGCTCGTCCTCTCCCTCGTCAACGCCCTGGCGATCACGGCGCTGGTCGCCGGAGCACTGGCCGGCCTGTCCACACCGCTCCTCGCGGTCCTCGGCGCGACGGCGGGTGCGACCGTGCCGCTGATCGGGCCCCTGGCCCGCGCCCGCCTGATCGCCCTGGCCCGCCGCGCGGACGCCCCCGACACCACGGTCGCCACCGCCCTCTCCTTCGAGAGCACCCTGGACGAGATCTCCTTCGTCCTCGGCCCCGCCCTGGTCGGCCTCGCCGCGGTCCTGGCCCACCCGGCCCACGCACTGGGCGGCGCCGCGGTGTCGGTGGCCGTGTGCGGAAGCGGCTTCGCGCTGCATCCGACGGCGACGCGACGGACCGGTCACGTCGATACGCCCGCGGCTCAACGCCCCGGTTCCGTCCCGACGTCCGCAGCACGACGAAACGGTCCCGTCGCGACGTCGGCGACGCAACGGTCCGTACCCGTCCCGACGCCGGTGGCGCAACGGTCCGTACCCGTCCCGACGTCGGCGACGCAACGGTCCGTACCCGTCCCGACGTCCCCCGCCGACGCGGCCCGTCCCCGCATGCCCCGCTCCGTCCACGCCCTGCGCGCCGCCCTCGCCCTCCAGGGCGCCATGTTCGGTGCCTGCCAGGCCGGCATCACCGCGCTCACCGAGCGCCTCGGCCAATCCGACCAGGCGGGGCTCGTGTACGCCGCCATGGGGGTGATGAGCGCCGTCGCGGGCCTGTCCATGGCCGCCGTTCCCGCGCGCATACCGCTCGCGACCCGCTGGCGGGTCGCCACGGCCGCCGCGTTCGCGCTCTCCCTGCCCCTGCTGTGGACGGACGGCCTGGCCACCCTCTACGTGGTCGTCACCGTCCTCGGTGTCGCCTACGCCCCGCACCTCATCACGGTGTTCGGGCTCACCGAGCGGGCGGTGCCGCCGACGCGGCTCGCCGAGGCGATGGCCTTCGCGACGAGCGCCCTGGTCGGCGGTCAGGCCCTCGCGATCGCCGGCACGGGCCGACTCGCCGAGTCGTACGGCCCCGCCGCGGCGTTCGGCGCGGCGAGCGTGGCGGCCGCGCTCGCCTGCGCGATCGCGCTGACGGCGAGGCCGACGTCGTACGACCGAGTCACCGCAAGCACCCTCCACGCGCGCGTGCCCACCGGCAGTCCCTAGACCCAGACCTGGACCGGGACCTTCCTAGACCGGCCGCTGCAACACCGTCATGCTCCGGTCCACCAGCGTCAGCCGGTCCCCGGCCCGCACCTTGGGACCCGTGCCCGGCGGCGCGCCGTCGGGGAGGGCGGTGTCGACGACGACCTCCCACTGCCGGCCGTGGTTGACCGGCACCACGAAGTCCAGCGTCCGGTGCGAGGGGTTGAACATCAGCAGGAACGAGTCGTCGCCGATGCGCTCCCCGCGCGGGCCCGGTTCGGAGATCGCGTTGCCGTTGAGGAACACCGAGATGGCCGACGCCTGCGCCCGGTCCCAGTCCCGCTGGGTCATCTCCTCGCCCTCGTGGGTGAACCAGGCGATGTCCGACAGCTCGTCATGGGTGCCCTCCACGAGCCGCCCGTGGAAGAAGCGCCGCCTGCGGAAGACCGGATGGTCCCGGCGCAGCCACACCATCGCGCGCGTGAAGGCCAGCAGATCGCCGAAGACCTCGCCCTCCTCGGGCCACCGGACCCACGCCACCTCGCTGTCCTGGCAGTAGGCGTTGTTGTTGCCGCGCTGCGTGCGCGCGAACTCGTCGCCATGGCTGAGCATCGGCACGCCCTGGGACAGCATCAGGGTGGCGATGAAGTTCCGCATCTGTCGGGCGCGCAGCTCCAGCACGTCCGGGTCGTCGGTCTCGCCCTCGGCTCCGCAGTTCCAGGACCGGTTGTGGCTCTCGCCGTCCCGGTTCTCCTCGCCGTTGGCCATGTTGTGCTTGTCGTTGTACGAGACGAGGTCGTGCATCGTGAACCCGTCGTGGCAGGTCACGAAGTTGATGGAGGCCAACGGGCGCCGCCCGTCGTCCTGGTACAGGTCGGAGGAGCCCGTCAGCCGGGACGCGAACTCCGCGACCGCGCGCCGCTCGCCGCGCCACAGATCCCGCACGGTGTCGCGGTACTTGCCGTTCCACTCGGTCCACAGCGGCGGGAAGTTGCCCACCTGATAGCCGCCCTCGCCGACGTCCCACGGCTCGGCGATCAGCTTCACCTGGGAGACCACCGGGTCCTGCTGCACCAGGTCGAAGAAGGACGACAGCCGGTCCACCTCGTGGAACTGCCGGGCCAGGGTCGCCGCGAGGTCGAAGCGGAAGCCGTCGACATGCATCTCGGTGACCCAGTAGCGCAGCGAGTCCATGATCAGCTGGAGGACGTGCGGGGACCGCATCAGCAGGGAGTTGCCGGTGCCCGTGGTGTCCATGTAGTAGCGGGGATCGTCGGTGAGGCGGTAGTACGACGCGTTGTCCAGGCCGCGGAAGGACAGCGTCGGGCCCAGGTGGTTGCCCTCGGCGGTGTGGTTGTAGACCACGTCGAGGATGACCTCGATATTGGCCTCGTGCAGCGCCCGGACCGCCGACTTGAACTCCAGGACCTGCTGGCCGCGGTCGCCCCAGGAGGCGTACGCGTTGTGCGGGGCGAAGAAGCCGATGGTGTTGTAGCCCCAGTAGTTGTTCAGGCCCATGTCGACCAGCCGGTGGTCGTTCACGAACTGGTGGACCGGCATCAGCTCCAGCGCGGTGACGCCCAGTTCCGTCAGGTGCTCGATGACCGCCGGGTGCGCGAGGGCGGCGTAGGTGCCGCGCAGTTCCTCGGGCAGGCCGGGGTGGCGCATGGTGAGGCCCTTCACATGGGCCTCGTAGATCACCGTGTGGTGGTAGTCGGTGCGCGGACGGCGGTCGTCGCCCCAGTCGAAGTACGGGTTGACCACGACCGAGCTCATGGTGTGCGGGGCGGAGTCGAGGTCGTTGCGCTTGTCGGGCGAGTCGAAGTGGTAGCCGTAGACCTCCTCGCCCCACTGGATGGCCCCGCTGATCGCGCGCGCGTACGGGTCGAGGAGCAGCTTCGCGGAGTTGCAGCGCTGTCCGCGCTCCGGGGTGTACGGGCCGTGCACCCGGAATCCGTAGCGCTGGCCCGGCATCACGCCGGGCAGATACGCGTGCCGGACGAACGCGTCGCTCTCCCGCAGCTCCACCGCCGTCTCCGAGCCGTCGTCGTGCAGCAGACACAGCTCTACTCGGTCCGCGGCCTCGGTGAAGACCGCGAAGTTGGTGCCGGCGCCGTCGTACGTGGCACCGAGTGGATACGCCTCTCCAGGCCAGACCTGCATGGATACGACTCTTTCAGCTCGTGCCCGCCGCCGGGGCGCCTTGGACTTGAGTCTCCCCGAAAGTGATGGAACCACCTATGACTTACGCCCCTCTTACCGATCGACCGGTGCATACGTGGTGTGCACAGACCTGTGGGGCAATCACATACTCCCGTGACCAGGGGGAGTAGGGGGAAAGACGTGCGCGAAATAGTGCGCCGCCACCTTGGCAAGGTGGTGGCCGGTGCGGCCATCGCGGTGGCCTCGACCGCCGTGATGGTCGGAATCACCCTGCCGGGCACGGCCGGGGCCGACGAAACGGGAGGGACCAAGGGGGGCGGGCAGGCGGCCGCCGGGCAGCAGCAGGACCAGGAGACGCAGGGTTCGGCCGCCGCGCCGGGCGTCGTCGAGGAAGCCCCCGCCGAGGGCGACAAGGGCAAGGGCCGCGACCCGCTGACCGACGACGAGATGGAGCGGGTCGCGAAACTCGCCCTCAACCGGCAGCTGTTCAACGCCAGTGAGGACGTCGACGGGGACCGCGGCCCGCAGCAGCTCGGCATCGACCTCGCCGACCCCGAGACGAGCGAGCTGGACGACCCGAACGCGCCGCGGCGCGCCGACGTGACGTACTACGACTACAAGGACGACACCCTCGTCACCCGGACCGTCAATCTCGACACCGGCAAGGTCGAGGGGACCTCCACCAGCCACGGCGTGCAGCCGCCGCTGAGCCGGGCCGAGACGGCCGAGGCGGCCCGGCTGCTGCTCGCCGACCCGCTGTCCGCGGGGCTGAAGGGCGACTACAAGGACGCCACCGGCAAGGAGCTCACCTCGCCGGACCAGCTCCAGCTGAACAGCATGGTCTTCAGGGCGAACCCGGGGATCAGGCCCGCCGCGCTCACGGCCTGCGGCGAGCACCGCTGCGCGACGCTCACCCCGAAGGTCAAGAACGGACCGTGGATCGACACCCGGGACCTGGTCATCGACCTGAGCACCCGCAAGGTCGTCGAGATCGTCCGCGGCTGAGCCGCCCGCCCGTTCACTTTTCCCCTTCGCACCTCCTGTAAGGGAGTCATTTCTTCATGCGTGTGAACAGAATGAGCCGTGCCCGCAGGCGGACGCTCCTGGGTGTCGCCGTCATGGCCCTGGCGGCCGGCGTGACCACCGGTGCGGGCCCGGCCATCGCCCAGCCGAAGGCCGCCCCCGCCGCGGCGGCCGCCGACTGCAGCACGGCGTACCAGATAGAGAAGAAGCTCGCCTCCGGCACGACCTGGCGGATGTGCTGGCGCTTCGAGAGCAAGGCCGGGATCGTCCTGGAGGACATCTCCTACCAGCCGCCCGGCGAGACCAAGCCGATCAAGGTCCTCAACAGCGCCAGGCTCGCCCAGATCCACGTGCCGTACGACGACGGCAGGAGCGAGTACAACGACCTGACGACGTACAACTTCGGCGACGGTCTGATGAACATGACCGCCGCGGAGTGCCCGGGCGGCACGATCAAGACGGTCAAGGTCAAGAACACCTCGTACTACCAGGACCCGAACATCAAGGGCCTGTGCACCACCACCAAGACCCGCGGCCACGCCTACCGCCTCATGAACTACGACCAGAACAACACGGTCTACCAGGCACAGGGCAAGGACCTGCTCGTCTACACGGTCAACAAGGTCGACTGGTACGAGTACATCACCGAGTGGCGCTTCCAGGACGACGGCACCGTCAACATGAACGTCGGCGCCACCGGCAGCCTCTCGCCGTACGACTACGACGCCGGTGACGGCCGCAGCTGGCCGATCGGCAAGGGCGCGGCGGCCAAGGCGGACAGCCACAGCCACAACGTCTTCTGGAAGCTCGACTTCGCCCTCGACGGCTCCTCCAAGGCGAAGGTCGAGCAGTACGACTCGAAGGTCACCGCCCCGGCCGGCGCCGGAAACGGCCCGACCGCCAAGACCACCCGCACCACGGTGACCAAGGAACTGGCGGGCGACAGCAAGAACATGCGCTGGTGGCGCGTGGTGAGTTCGGCGGGCAAGAACAAGGACGGCCATCCGCGTTCGTACGAGCTCGTCCCCGGACCCACCAGCAAGTACTCCGGCCGCCCCTTCACCAAGCACGACGTGTACTTCACCGAGTACAAGAAGTGCGAGAAGTACGCCAGTGAGAACCAGCCCGGCTGCGCCACCGGATCGGGCTCGTCCGTCGACAAGTTCGTGAACGGACAGGCCCTCACCCACCCCGTGGTCTGGATGAACATCGGCTTCCACCACATCGCCCGGGACGAGGACCAGCAGCCGATGCCGGTCCACTGGCAGGGCTTCTCCATCGCCCCGCGCGACGTCACGGCTATGAATCCGCTCACTCCCGCGGCCCTCGCCGGGCAGAACGGCGACTGGAACCGCGGTAGTTGAGAAACGACCCTGTCCATCCGGCTGCACCGCCGACCGCTCCCGGAGTACCCTTCCTTGATCGTTGGCAAGGGCAGTGCTCGGGGGAGCGGAAGGCGGTGCGCGGGTGGGCTCGGGAGGGCTGGAGTTGCCCCCTGGTGACGAGGGTCACGAGGGGAACTCCGCAGAGGTCCCGCCCGGCACGGTGTCGCTGGCACGGCCCATGGACGCCGCCGGCTCCATCGGGCCGGAGCTGGACTGGGACGCCGACGCCTGGCGCGAGGTGCGTACGCGCGCCCAGCGAGCCGGCCGGGCCTACATCTGGCTGAACCTCGTCGAACAGCGGCTGCGCGCGGTCGTGGCCGCTGTCCTGCGTCCCATCTACGAACCCGTCCACGGCGACGACTGGGTGGTCGCCGCCGCGGGACCGGCCGGCCAGGAGTGGGTGCAGCGCGCGGTCGCCGTACGCGAAGTCAGCCGCCGCAAGGGCTACTTGCTCGACCCGGCCGACGACAACGTCCTGAGCTTCCTCACGTTGCCGCAGCTGCGCGAGCTGATGGTGCAGCACTGGCCGTGCTTCGAGCCCTACTTCGACGAGCGCCGGGACGTCGAACTCGCCCTGGACGAACTGGAAGTGACCCGGAACGTCGTCTCGCGCAACCGGGCCCTGTCCGAGGCCGTCCTGGGCCAGGCCGAGCGGGCCTCGGCGAAACTGCTGGAGATACTCGGCGCCGGCGGCGACGTGCCGTCCGCGCGCCGGCTCCCCGTGGACGCGGTCGAGGACCTCGTCGGCGACCGGTACGCGGACGTGGTCGCCGTCCACTCCGACCGGGTACGGCTGCTGCGCCAGTTCCCCGCCGAGGACATCTTCGGCGGCGCCCGCCGTCTCGACGCCGTCGGCATCGGCCTCAACCTGCTCGTGCAGAACTTCTCCGGCCGCCGGCTGCTGCGCCTCGCCGAGGCCGGGTGCCGGGCGCGGCTGCTGTTCCTGAACCCGGCGTCCAGTGCCGTCAAACGGCGCGAGCGTGAACTCGGTATCAAGCGCGGTGAGTTGAGCCGTGCCGTCGAGATGAACATCCTGCACATGCGCCGGGTGCGGTCCCGGCTGCGCGACCCGGGCGCCTTCGAGATCCAGGTGTACGACGAGACACCGCGCTTCACCGCCTACCTCGTCGACGGGGACGGCGCGGACGGGGTCGCCGTCGTGCAGTCCTATCTGCGGCGGTCGCGGGGCATGGAGGCGCCGGTGCTGGTGCTGCGCAACGGGAACAAAGTGGTCAAGCCGGGCGAGATCGACGACAGTGGACTCTTCCCGACCTACCGCGAGGAGTTCGAGACGTCTTGGGTGGATTCACGACCGGTGTCCTGAAAGTTCCCTAAGTGGAACGCGGTCCTCTGATTGTCAGTGGCGCATGGGATCGTGGAGACCACTGGGGGAAAGCACCACCAAGAAGGGGGGCCGCCGCATGGGCTGGCACCAGGAGCTGCTGATCGGCTTCGACCTGGAGACGACCGGAACCGATCCGCGCGAGGCGCGCATCGTCACGGGGGCCGTGATCGAGGTCAGGGCGGGACAGCCCATAGGGCACCGCGAATGGCTGGCGGACCCGGGCGTGGAGATCCCCGCGGACGCGGTGGCGGTCCACGGGATCAGCAATGAACGCGCGGCCGCGGAGGGCCGCCCGGCCGACCAGGTCGCGGACGCCATCGCCGACGTCCTGGCGACCTACTGGAAGACGGGCGTCCCGGTCGTCGCCTACAACGCGGCCTTCGACCTGACCCTGCTCTCGGCGGAGCTGCGCCGACACGGCCTGCCCTCGCTGCGGGACCGCCTGGGCGGCGTCGATCCGGCCCCGGTCGTCGACCCGTACACCATCGACCGGTCCGTCGACCGCTACCGCCGCGGCAAGCGCAACCTCGAAGCGGTGTGCAGGGAGTACGGAGTCCCGCTCGACGCCGCCCACAACGCCTCGGCGGACGCCCTCGCCGCGGCCCGGCTCGCCCACGCGATAGCCGACCGCCACCCCAAGATCGCCTCCCTCGGCCCGGCGGAACTGCACCGCCGACAGATCGAGTGGTACGCGGAGTGGGCGGCGGACTTCCAGAGCTTCCTGCGCCGCAAGGGCGAGACGGACGCGGTGGTCGACGGGACGTGGCCGCTCAGGGAGTTGGCGGACGAAACGGTCTGACCCCTCGGGGCGAACGGCTCAGAACGGATACCACCGCACCGTCTCGTCCCCGTCCCGCAAAGACGCCACCCGACGCTCGAACTCGGTCAGCGCCTCCGGGTTGACGGGTGCGTGCTGCGCCACCCAGGCGCAGCTCGCCGTCTCGCGGGCGCCCCGGAGGACCGAACAGCCCTCCCACTCGCGCACATCCCAACCGTAGGCCTCGGTGAAGTTGTCGTAGGCCGCGGTGGGCAGCCCGTAGCGGTCGCGGGACAGGGCCATCACCACCAGGTCGTGCTCGCGCAGGTCGGCGGAGAACGTCTCCAGGTCCACCAGGACCGGGCCGTCGGGGCCGATGTGCACATTGCGGGGGAGTGCGTCGCCGTGGATGGGGCCGGGCGGCAGCTGCGGGGTGAGTGCGGCCGCGGCCGCGGCGAAACCGTCCCGGCGCTCTCGGAGGTACGCCGCGTCCGCGGGGTCGATCGCCTCGCCCGCGAGACGCAGCCAGCGTTCCACACCGCCCAGCAGCTCGCGGGGCGGAAGCGTGAAGGCGGGGGAGGGGAGAGCGTGGACCACCCGTAGGAGTTCGGCCAAATCCCGGGGCTCGGCGGGCCGTACGGGATCGGGCAGCCGGTGCCACACCGTCACCGGGTGTCCCTCGACGAGCAGTGCCTTCGGCTCGGCCGCCCGCACCGCCGGCACATCCGCCTCGGCGAGCCACGCCGCGATGTCCAGCTCCCGGCGGGCCCGGTCCAGGAGCTCGGCGTCCCGGCCGACCTTGACGACCAGGTCACCGGAGGCGAACACCGCGTTCTCACCCAGCGCGAGCAGCCGTGCCTCGGCGACCGGCCCGGGGAGCACTCCCGCCGCGGCCAGTACGTCCCGCGCCCGTGCCTCGTCCATCGTCCGCCTCCGTCTCCTCGACCCTGCCCGTGCCGGATGTCCCGGATATGCCGATGTGCTCGTGCACACGGCGTCGACTTCCCGCCATCCGTCGGCCAGTCTCGCATTCGTACAGGTCGGACGGTGTGCGCTGTGCCTTGACGACCCATAACCCCTTCACGACCATGACGGAGGCCCACCGGGGGCGGGGCCTGGCCGGTCCCCGTCACGAGCCGTGCGAAGGAGCCGATCACGTGACAACCGTGACCGAACGGTCGACGCGGGGTGCGCCACGCGCCGGCGCGGACCGGCGGGTGGTGGACCGCGGGGCCTGGTTCCTGGTGCTGCCCGCGCTGATCCCCATCCTGGTGCTGAGCGTCGGCCCGCTGCTGTACGGCATCCTGCTGGCGTTCACGGACGCCCAGTCCGGCCGGACCCGTTCCACGCAGTGGATCGGCACCCTCAACTTCCAGGACCTGCTGCACGACACGCTGTTCTGGGAGTCGTTCCGGATCGGCCTGGTGTGGGCCGTCGGGGTGACCGTGCCGCAGTTCCTGCTCGCCCTCGGGCTCGCCCTGCTGCTCAACCAGGACCTGCGGCTGAGATGGCTGGCCCGTGCGCTGGCGATCATCCCGTGGGCCATGCCCGAGGTCGTCGTCGGTGTGATGTGGCGTCTCGTCTACAACCCGGACGCCGGCGTCCTCAACGAGACCCTGCGCGACCTCGGACTCGGTGACGGCCGTGACTGGCTCAGCGGTCTGGGCACCGCCCTGCCCGCGGTGATCGTCGTCGGCATCTGGGCCGGCATGCCGACCACCACGGTCGCCCTGCTCGCGGGTCTGCAGAACACCCCGCGCGAACTGCACGAGGCGGCGGCGGTCGACGGAGCCGGTGCCTGGCGGCGCTTTCGGACGGTCACCTGGCCCGCCCTGAGGCCGGTCGCCCTCTCCATGATCGCGCTCAACCTCATCTGGAACTTCAACTCCTTCGCCCTGGTCTACGTGCTCACCAGCGGCGGACCCGGCGGCCGCACCCGGCTGCCCATGCTCTTCGCCTACGAGGAGGCCTTCCGCTACGGGCAGTTCGGGTACGCGGCGGCCATGGGATGTGTGATGGTCGCGGTGATCTCCCTGCTCCTCGCCGTCTTCCTGGTGGGCCGGATCAGGGGAGGTGACAAGGCATGAGGACCAGCACCACGGGCCGCGTCGGACAGTACGCCGCCCTGCTCGCGTATCTCGTCTTCCTCGCGTTCCCGTTCCTCTGGCTCATCTCCACCGCCTTCAAGTCGCCCCGGGAACTGGGCAGTCTGCACCCGACCTGGATCCCCGAGGACCCCACCCTCGACAACTTCCGGCAGGCCTTCGACGAACAGCCGCTGCTGCGCGCCGCGGGCAACTCCCTGCTCGCCGCGCTCGGCGCCGCCCTCGTCGCCGTACTGATCGCGACCCCGCTGGCGTACGTCATGGCCCGGCGCCGCACGCTGCTCGCGCGGGCGGCGACCGGCTGGGTGGTGGTCAGCCAGGCGTTCCCGCTGGTGCTGGTGATCATCCCGCTGTTCCTGGTGCTGAAGAACCTTCAGCTGATCAACTCGCTGTTCGGACTGGTGCTGGTGTACGTCGTGTGGGCGCTGCCGTTCGCGCTGTGGATGCTCGTCGGATACGTCCGGGCGGTGCCGGTCGAGCTGGAGGAGGCGGCGGCCGTCGACGGGGCCGGGAGGCTGCGGACCCTGGTGTCGGTGACCGCGCCACTGCTCGCGCCGGGGATCGTGGCGACGGCACTGTTCGCGTTCATCACGGCGTGGAACGAGTTCTTCTTCGCGCTGGTCCTGCTGAAGACCCCGGAGAAACAGACCCTGCCGGTCGTCCTCACCCACTTCATCGGCGCGGAGGGCGTCGCCGACCTGGGCCCGCTGGCCGCCGCCGCGTTCCTGGCGACCCTGCCCTCCCTGGTCGTCTTCGCGATCATCCAGCGGCGGATCACGGGCGGCATGCTGACCGGGGCGGTGAAGAGCTGATGCGAACGCGATGGATCGTCGCCCTGTGCCTGACCCTGCTGCTCACCGCCTGCACCGGCGGCGGTGCAGGCGACGACGACGGCACCGTCACCCTCCGCTTCCAGTCCCTGGCCTGGCAGGAGGAGTCCGTAGCGGCGAACCGGCAGCTGGTGAAGGAGTGGAACGCGACCGACCCGGACGTCAAGGTCGAGTACGTCCAGGGCAGTTGGGACAGCGTCCACGACCAGCTCCTCACCTCCTTCGAGGGCGGCGAGGCGCCGGACATCATCCATGACGCCTCCGACGACCTGGCGGACTTCGCGTACGGCGGCTATCTCGCCGACCTGACCGACCTGCTGCCCGCCCGGCTCACGTCGGACATCCCGCAGCGGAGTTGGGACACGACGACCTTCGGTGACGGTGTCTACGGCGTGCCCTTCCTCCAGGAGCCGCGGGTGCTGATCGCCAACGCCGAGTGGCTGAAGGAGTCCGGCGTACGGATCCCGACCCCCGACGACCCCTGGACCTGGCCGGAGTTCCGGCAGATCACCGACCAGCTGAGCGGCGACGGGAAGTACGGCGTCGCCTGGCCGCTCAAGGAGCCCGTCTCGGCCACGCTCAACCTGTCCCTGTCGGCGGGCGGACAGCTCTTCCACCGGGGCTCCGACGGCAAGGTGACGATCCGGTTCGAGGAGGGCGACGAGGTCGTGCCGCGCACCGTCCACGACCAGGCGAACACCGACCGCAGCGCCTCGCCCACCACTCTCGGCAGCGGTGGCTCGGACACCCTGCCCGGCTTCTTCGGTGGCAAGTACGCGATGGTCCCGCTCGGCTTCTCCTACCGCCAGCAGATCGTCCAGCAGGCACCGAAGGGCTTCGACTGGCAGGTGCTGCCCGCCCCGGCCGGCGCCGACGGGCTCAGTCAGGGCGTCAGCCCGCAGACCCTCTCCGTCGCCGAGGACAGCCCGCACAAGAAGGCGGCGGTCGAGTTCGTCGACTTCCTGCTCCGGCCGAAGAACATGGTGCGCCTCGCGCTGGGCGACTGGATGCTGCCCACCGGCACCGAGGCTCTGAAAGACCCGGCCCTGCGCACGAGCGAGAACGACTGGGCCACGGGGACCGCGCTCGCCGGCCGGCTGCGCTCGGCACCCGCCCAGTCCGTGCGCGGCTACCCCGAGTGGAAGGACAAGGTCGCCACGCCGGCCTTCCAGGAGTACTACAGCGGGGCGATCGGACTCGACGAGCTGCGTGAGCGGCTGGAGAAGGACGGCAATCTGGTGCTCGCCCGCTATCA
The DNA here is from genome assembly GCF_053592055.1 of Streptomyces sp. NPDC002817. Classification (NCBI taxonomy): domain Bacteria; kingdom Bacillati; phylum Actinomycetota; class Actinomycetes; order Kitasatosporales; family Streptomycetaceae; genus Streptomyces; species Streptomyces sp. NPDC002817. The sequence goes on along the minus strand of NZ_JBSFUY010000024.1, from coordinate 15,036 downwards.
GCGCTAGCTGTGAGGCTCACGAAAAGAGGTTGCACGAGACGTATCGTCTCGCCTACGGTCGACGCCATGACCACTCCCGCACACATCGCCATGTTCTCCATCGCCGCCCACGGCCACGTGAACCCGAGCCTGGAAGTGATCCGGGAGCTCGTCGCGCGCGGCCACCGCGTCACCTACGCCATCCCGCCGGTCTTCGCGGAGAAGGTCGCCGAGACCGGCGCCGAGCCCAAGCTCTGGAACTCCACCCTGCCCGGCCCCGGCGCCGACCCGGAGGTGTGGGGCAGCACACTGCTGGACAACGTGGAGCCGTTCCTCGCCGATGCCGTCCAGGCGCTCCCGCAGCTGATCGAGGCGTACGACGGGGACGAGCCGGATCTCGTCCTGCACGACATCACCTCGTACCCGGCCCGCGTCCTCGCCCATCGCTGGGGCGTGCCCGCCGTCTCGCTCTCGCCGAACCTCGTCGCCTGGGAGGGCTACGAGGAGGAGGTCGCCGAGCCGATGTGGGCGGAGCCGAAGAAGACCGAGCGTGGACAGGTCTATTACGCCCGCTTCCACGCCTGGCTGGAGGAGAACGGGATCACCCAGCACCCCGACGACTTCGCCGGCCGCCCTCCTCGCTCCATCGTCCTGATCCCCGAGGCGCTGCAGCCCAACGCCGACCGGGTCGACGAGACCGTTCACAGCTTCGTCGGCGCCTGTCAGGGCGACCGCGGCGCGGAGGGCGACTGGCAGCGGCCCGCGGACGCCGAGAAGGTGGCGCTGGTGTCGCTCGGGTCGTCCTTCACCAAGCAGCCCGGCTTCTACCGGGAGTGCCTGAAGGCCTTCGGTGACCTGCCGGGCTGGTATCTGGTGCTCCAGATCGGCAGGAGCGTGGACCCGGCCGAACTGGGCGACATCCCCGCGAACGTCGAAGTACGGGCCTGGGTCCCGCAGTTGGCGATCCTGCGCCACGCCGACCTGTTCGTCACCCACGCCGGCGCCGGCGGCAGCCAGGAGGGGCTGGCCACCGCCACGCCGATGATCGCCGTACCGCAGGCCGTGGACCAGTTCGGCAACGCCGACATGCTCCAGGCGCTCGGCGTCGCCCGGCACATCCCCACCGAGGAGGCCACCGCCGAGACCCTGCGGACCGCCGCCCTCGCCCTCGTGGACGACCCCGAGGTCGCGCGGAAGCTGAAGGACATCCAGACCCGGATGGCCGACGAGGGCGGCACCCAGCGGGCCGCCGACCTCATCGAGGCCGAACTTCCCACCCGCTAGAGGTAGTTCGGCGTGTCGAGACGCGCCTTGTAGACGATCGCCCCGTTGCGGGCCCGGGCGACCCCGCTCACATCGAAGTGGACGTACTGGGTGCCGAAGGCGTTCCCGCCCTCCACGGCACCCGTCCACATCCGCTCGCCGGACGAGTGGTGGACGTACGACTTCACCAGCCGGCGGCTGTGCAGCGGGGCGCTCTTGGTCATGGTCGCCTTGTCGACGGCGTACACGCCGTAGGTGTCCGTGACGAGCAGCCGGCCGGGGTTCCGGTGGTCCGGCTGGAGGTCGTGGGCGCGGGTGAAGGCGTCCAGGCGACGGTCGGTGTCCTCGACCAGCTTGGCCGTGCCGCCCGTCGTCACGATCCGGTACGCCGTCAGCCGCTTCCCGCCCGTCACCCACATCCGCTCCGACTGCGGGTCCCACAGCAGGCCGTGCGCCTGGTGGAACGGGACCGGGCTGCCGGCCTTCACCAGTGAGCCGCTGTGGCTGTCCGTCGGCCGGAACACATGCAGGCTGCCGCCCGTCGCCGAGCCGCCGCCGCTGCCGTGACTGCGGCCCGCGACCACGACCACGCCGGTGCCACGGGCACGTTCGATGGCGTGCGGGTAGTTCGGGACCTTCGCCTCCCACAGCTTCCTCTTGTCCGAGCGGCGGTAGATGCTCGCCGTGCCGCTGGTCGGCGTACCCGTCACGGCCAGCAGGATCCGGCCGTCGCCGTTCGTGTCGCGGAACCGGTGCTCCATGGGGTGGCCCGAACCGGCGGGGTTCAGCGACCACTTGATGTTGGCGTCGGTGAACGGCTTGTTGCGGTCGAAGAGAAAGATCTTTCCCGAATTGACGTCCCCGATGAGGACGTCGAACTGTGCCGGTGCCGCGCTCGCCGGCCCCGCGCCCGCCAGCCCGACGGCCGGCCCGGCCACCGCCCCCGCCAGCACGCCCTTCAACAGGCCTCGCCTGTCCATGTGGTGACCTCCCCCGTGATCGGACCCCGTGTTCGAACGCCCGTGTTCGGCCAGAGACTAGAGGCAGGCGAAGGCCCGTTGGTTCCCCCGGGACACCAACGGGCCTTCAGTCAACGGGCGGACTCAGACAGGGACGCGATCGCCCTCGTCGTCCCGCGCCGACTCCACCACGGCCTCGGGCGCCTCGTCGTGCGTGAGGTCCGGCAGCCGGTTCAGCCACTTGGGCAGATACCAGTTGCGCTCACCGAGCAGTGCCATGACCGCCGGGAGCAGCACACCCCGGATGATCGTCGCGTCGATGAGCACCGCGGCCGCCAGGCCCACACCCATCTGCTTCATGGACTGCATGGACAGCGTGCCGAAGATCCCGAACACGGCGACCATGATGACCGCGGCACTGGTGACGACACCGGCGGTGGTGACCACACCGTGCTGGATCGCGTCCTTCGTCGTACGGCCGCGCAGCCGGGCCTCGCGGATCCGGGAGACCACGAACACGTGGTAGTCCATCGACAGCCCGAACAGGATCACGAAGAGGAACAGCGGCAGCCAGCTGATGATGGCGCCCACACCCTCCGCGCCCACCAGGGACGCGCCCCAGCCGTGCTGGAAGACGGCGACGAGGATGCCGTACGCCGCACCCACCGACAGCAGGTTCAGCACGATCGAGGTGATCGCGATCGTCAGCGAGCGGAACGACAGCAGCATCAACAGGAAGGCGAAGACCACGACGAACGCGAAGACCGGGACGACCGCGCCGGTCAGCTGCTCGTTGAAGTCGTTCGAACCGGCCACCTGCCCGGTGATCGGTGCCTCGAGACCGTCCACCTTGCCGAGCGTGGCGGGCCGCACCTCGTCCCGCAGCTTCTCCAGGCTCTCGCCCGCCTTGTCGAGGTCGGAGCCGCCGACCAGCGGGACGTACACGAAGGCGAGGTTCTGTGCGTCGTGCAGCTTGATCTCCACCGGGCCGCGCGAGGCACCCGAGGCGATCGCCTCCTGCTTGAAGGCGGCCAGCGCGTTCGTCACCTCCGGGGCGTTGATGTCGTCCGCCTTGACGATCACCTCGGCGGGCTCCGAGCCGCCCGGGAAGGCCTCGTTGACCCGGTCGTAGGTCTGCACGATCGGCAGCGAGTCGCCGAACTCCTGGTCCAGCGTGAGGTTCTGGGTCTTCATGCCGACCGCGGGAGCCGCGATCGCGAGCAGCACACCGGCCGCGACGACGACCGAGACCATGGGACGCTTCAGCACGCCGTCGAGGACGACCGTCCAGAACCGGCTCTCCCGGTTGACGCGCCCGCGGTTGCGGCGAAGGCGGCTCTCCGGGTGCAGGAAGGGGATCTTGCCCTTCTCGACCCGATGGCCGAGGAGCGACAGCACCGCCGGCAGCACGGTCACCGAGCCGACCATGGCGACGGCGACGACGATCAGCGAAGCCAGGCCCATCGCCTCGAAGTCGGCGATCCCCGTGAAGAGCATGCCGGCCATCGCCACACACACCGTGACACCGGAGACGATGATCGCGCGGCCACTGGTGGCGGCGGCTATGCGCAGGGCCGTCTGGGCGTCCCGGCCGGCCTCGCGCTCCTCGCGCTCACGGCGCAGATAGAACAGGCAGTAGTCGACACCGACGGCCAGACCGACCAGCAGCATCACCGAGTTGGCGACATCGCCCATCGGCATCACATGGCTGACGATGCCCATCAGACCCATCGTCGCCATGATCGCGGTGATCGCCAGCAGCACCGGCACGAGCGCTGCCACCAGGGCACCGAAGGCCACGAGCAGAATGCCGAGGGCCACGGGCAGGGCGGAGTACTCGGCCTTCTTGAAGTCGTCGCCGAACGCGTCGTCGAACGTCTTCTGCATGCTGGCGCTGCCGATCTCCTCGATCCGCACCGAGGAGTGTTCCTGCTGGACCTTCTCGACCGCGTTCAGCACCGGCTCGACCCGCTCGGCCGCGGTCTCCGCGTCGCCGCGCATGTCGAACTGCACCAGCGCGCTGCGGCCGTCCTTCGAGATCGTGTCGGCGGTGTACGGCGACTGGACGTCCGTGACCTTCCCGGTCGCGTCGACGGCCTTGACGACCGCGTCCACGGCGGCCCGGAACTCGGCGTCCGTCGCCTTCAGCCCGCTGCCCTTCGCCTGGACGAGGACCGTCTCACCGGCCGGTTCCTCGATGTCGGCGTCCTTGATGATCGTCGCGGCGGTGTGCGTCTCGCCCTTCAGGCCTTCGCTCTCGTCGACGTCGACCCGGCCCGCCGCCGAACCGAGTCCCATCGCCAGGACCACGAACAGCACCCAGATGCCGACCGCTGCCCAGCGATGCCGGGCGCTCCAGCCGCCGGCCCGGGCCGCGAGGCCCCGTACGCGTGTTTCTCCGTTCCCCATGACGGGCTTGCCCCCTTGATCGACGTGACGGCCCCCTGCCGCCACGAGACGATGGCGACCCGTGCCGCACACCGTTCGATTCGAAGGTATGGCGCGGATAAAGCCATCTCGTCGTTCTGCCTGGTGAAGTGAGGTGGGCGGGATCGTCCGCTCGGACCCCCCGGACCCTCCTCACTGAGGAGGAGGGTGACCCTTACACCTAACGGCGGCTCTGCGGGGAGGCCATCGGGGAGAGGCCGCCCTAGGGTGTGCCCATGACGACGTATGCGGCGCTGTTGCGCGGGATCAACGTGGGCGGAGCCAAGAAGGTCCCGATGGTGGAACTGCGCACGCTGATCGAGGGCCTGGGCCACGGCGGCGTGCGCAGCTACCTCCAGAGCGGCCAGGCCGTCTTCACCGCCGGCCACGGCGACGAGGAGTCCCTCGCCGCCGAGCTCACGGCCGCGGTCGAGAAGCACTTCGGCTTCTCGGTCGACGTGATCGTCCGCGACCACGCCTATCTCGCCGCGATCGCCGACGCCTGCCCCTTCCCGGCCGCCGAACTGGAGGGCAAGCAGCTCCACGTCACCTACTTCTCCGGGCCCGTCGACGCGGACCGCTTCGCCGCCATCGACCAAGGCGCCTTCCTCCCCGAGGAGTTCAGGCTCGGCGACCGCGCCCTCTATCTCTACGCGCCGACCGGCCTGGGCCGCTCCAAACTCTCCGAACAGCTCGCCAAGCCACGCGTGAACAAGGGCCTGATCGCCACCACCCGCAACTGGAACACCGTCGTCAAGCTGGTGGAGATGACCGCCGCAGAGTGACCTGTCGTGGACCCGAGTGGACGGTGTACGAGGTCACCGTGTCCGGCACGGACGACATCCCGTCGGGCACCTCGCCCGCGGCGACCGCGTCCATCAGGGCGAGGTCGTCGGCGGTGAGATCCGCGTCGTCCATGACCTGCCGCGGGCCCCAGCCGTCCCAGGGGAGCGGCTCCACGCCGTTCAGGGCCGCGAGATCCTGGAGGAGCCTGGCCCGGACGAGCCACAGCCCCCTCAGCCCCGCGACGCTCCAGAACCCGAACGTCGCGGGATCGGCGGCCCCGTCGCGGCACGCCCGCCAGGCGTCCGCGGCCAGGAGGAAGCGATCGCGCGGTACGTCCAGAGGGTCGAAGGGGATGCCGTACGACGGGTGCGTGACCTGCGGGTCGACCAGCCGCCAACTCCCGTCCGGGAGGCGGTACTCGGTGACCCAGTGGTCCTCGTGGAACCCCGCCACGAAGTAGGTCGCGAAGCCGCCGCGGATCCGCGCGGGCGTCCCCGTCGCCCGCAGCAGCGAGCACAACAGCAGGGAGAAGTCCCGGCAGGTGCCCACGAACCGCTCGTGCGGCGCGCGGGCCTCGGTGAGCGGCGCGTCCCGGCGTTCGCGCAGGATCCGCAGGATCTCGGTGACGTACCGCGACTCGGCGTCCTCGTGCAGCCGTTCCTCCGGGACGGTGTACCCGAAGCGCCGGCCTTCCAGCCGATGGATGATCAGATCCCGTACGAGACGGGTGAGTTCAGCCGGATCGCGCGGCAGGCCGGTGAGGTCCAGGTTCCCCGGGTCGCTGTACGGGGTCTGGTGCAGGTAGCTGTCCATGGCCGGGGAGCCTCGGCCTTTACCCAAGGACAAGGTCAAGCGTGCGAGGCTCGTCCCATGCGTTACATCATCATCGGAGCAGGGGCGGTCGGCGGGACCATCGGCGGGCGGCTCGCGGGGTCGGGGCACGAGGTGGTCCTGGTCGCGCGTGGCGCCCATCGTGCGGCGCTGGAGGAGGGCGGGCTGCGGCTCAGGGTGCCGGAGGGTGAGCTGACGTACCGGCTGCCGGTCGTCGAGGAGCCCACCGGGCTCGGTGAGCTGCGCGCCGACGACGTGCTCGTCCTCGCCGTGAAGACCCAGGACAGCGCGGCCGCCCTCCAGATCTGGGGCCCGGCACCGGTCGCGGGCGGCGGTACGGCGGCCGAGCGGCTGCCGCTCCTGTGCGCCCAGAACGGCGTGGAGAGCCAGCGGCTCGCCCTGCGGGTCTTCCGGAACGTGTACGGCGTCTGCGTCTGGCTGCCCTGCACCTACATCGAACCGGGCGTCGTCAGCGCCGCCGGCAGCCCGCTCACCGGCATCCTCCACCTCGGCCGCTACCCGCACGGCACCGACGAGACCGCCCGGCTGGTAGCCGCCGACCTGGAGAAGTCGCACTTCGAGGCGCCGGTCACGCCGGACGTGGCGCGCTGGCAGTACGCCAAGCTGCTGGCCAACCTCGGGAACGCGCTGGAGGCCGTCACCGGGCCGATGGAGAGCACGGAGGCGGTGGCGCTCTTCGAGCGCGTGAAGGCCGAGGGCGCGGCCGTCCTCGAAGCCGCCGGGATCCCGTACGCGGACACCGAGGAGCAGAAGGCGGTCCGCGGCGACAAGGTCTTCCTCGTCCCGCTCCACGGCACCCCGCGCGGCGGCGGCTCCTCCTGGCAGTCCCTCACCCGCGGCACCGGCACCATCGAGGCCGACTACCTCAACGGCGAGATCGCCCTTCTCGGCCGCCTCCACGGCCTACCGACCCCGCTCAACGACCTGCTCCAGCGCCTCGCCAACACCTTCGCCCGCGAGCGCCGGGCGGCGGGAGCGATGCCGGTGGCCGAGCTGATGCGGCTGGCCGACGACGCGGAACGCTGAAGACCGGGCGGTGCCGCCCGGCGCCTCGACCGCGACAGGAGGGATACGTCAGCTCTTGTCACCGCGCCACTCACCGTTGCGCTGCGCCCAGCGGACGGCGGGTGCCACCGCCAGCCCCGCGGCCGCGAACAGGACGCCGAGCACCACCCAGCCCGCCGAACCGTGCTGGATCGCGGTCACCGTGACCAGCGCGGGGCCGGCCATCATGCCCGCCGACATGCCCGCGCCGAACACCCCCTGGTACACCCCGTGGGCGCGGGAATCGGCGAGCTCGTAGCCGAGCGTCCAGCCGCCCGCCGCGGACAGCACCTCGGCGAAGACCTGCACGACCGCGCCGACACTCAGCGCGAGCACCGCCCACACCGGCGACAGGCCCGACGACAGCGCGTACACCGCACAGGCCGCCGAGAGCAGCAGCCCCGAGAAGCCCATCGCCCGTACCGCGGACGGGACTTGGGAGGCCCGGCGGGCCACCCGTACCTGGAGCAGTGCCACCAGCACACAGTTGAGGATCATCAGCAGGGCCGCCGTCCAGCGCGGCGCCTCGGTCCGCTCGACGATCCACAGCGGCAACCCGACCTCGCTCAGCGTGTACTGCGCGACCAGGATCGCGTTCAGCACGGTCACCGCGAGGAACGGCAGGTCGCGCACCGCCCGCCAGCGGTCGGCGGCCGGGGCGCCCGGCGCATGGGCCGTCCGCTCCAGGGCGTGCGGTGCCAGCGGCAGCCGGGGGAGCAGCAGGGCGGGGCCCGCGAACGACAGGGCGTTGACCACGATCACCGTCATATAGGCGCCGCGGGTGTCGAGTTGGAGGGCGATCGCACCGAACACGCCGCCCACGCCCATGAAGACGTTCGTCACCATCCGCAGATAGGCCCGCGCCTCCACCCGGGTCGCCGCGGGCAGCACATCGGCGTAGATCGCGCCCTGCACCCCGCGGCTCGCCATCTGCAGCCCCGTCGCGCAGACCGCCGCGACAAGGAACCCGACGTACGACTGCACCAGGACGTACGCGGCCGTCGCCACCCCCGTCCCCGCCCACAGCCACGCCCCCACCTGCCGGGCACCCCACCGGTCCGCGGCCCGCCCCGCCGGCACCCCGGCCGCCACCCCGACCAGGCCCGCGCCCGTCATCCCGAGCCCCACCGAGGTGGCGTCGAGGCCGACGACGCGGGTGAAGTACAGGACGCCGAGCGGGAAGTAGAGCCCGTTGCCGAGGGAGTTGACGGCGGTGAGCAGGGCGGCGCGGCGCAGCGTCGGGTCGGTGGGGAGCCGCGAGGGACGCAGCTCCCGGCCGGCGGAGGCGGGCACGGCGGCGGGTGTCGTGGTCATGCGGACATCCCACCCGGCGGCCGGCCCGCGCCGACAATGATTTAGCGTGGCACTAAATGATTGAGTTCCGCTTCGAGGTCGGCGACCTCGCCACCACCTCCTTCGCGTACTCCCCGCTCCAGGAGACGGTGTTCTCGCTGCGCTGTCTGCACGACCCGGCCCGCTACCCGCACCACCGGCCGTGGCTGCGCCGGATGCGCCCTCGCCTCGAAGGCCTCGACCACGAACTCCTCACCGCCCTCACCACCCCCTGGCTGTGGGTGCCGGACTTCCTCACCCCGCGCCCCGAACGGGCCCGCCCCGCCTTCGCGGACGAACTGGACCGGGTCCGCCGTACGCCCCGGGACGTCCTGGAGGCCGACTTCCGTGCCGCCTACCGGACCGAGGACGCGCTGCCGCCCGTCGTGGCCCGGGGCCTCGCCGAACCGGAGGCCTTCCTCGCCCGGGTCGCGGACGCACTCGCCGCCTACTGGCACACCTGCCTGGTCACCGACTGGTGGCCGCGCGTGCAGAGCATCCTGGAGGCCGATCTCGCCCACTACGGGCGGGTGTTGGCGGAGCAGGGCGCCGGCGCGATGTTCGAGGACCTCGACCGGCGGCTCTCCTGGACCGACGGCCGACTGACGCTGTCCACACAGGACTTCATGCAGCAGGCGCCATGGGGCGACACCAGCATCGCGGGACGCGGCCTCGTACTGCTGCCGACCATGTTCGCCCGCGGCGCCCAGCCCCTGATCGACCCCGACCGCCCGCCGACCCTCGTCTACCCGGCCCGCGGCCGCGCCACCCTCTCCGAGGAACCGCCCCCGGTCACCGACGACGCCCTGACACGTCTGCTGGGCCGCCCCAGGGCCGGACTCCTGCTGCTCCTCGCGGAACCCGCCTCGACGACCGAACTGGCCCACCGCCTGAACGTCACGCCGGGTGCGGTCAGTCAGCATCTCGCGGTGCTCTACGACGCGGGACTGCTCAGCAGGACACGCAGCGGGAGGGTCGTCCGGTATGCGCGCACGAGGCTCGGAGACGACCTGTGCCGTTGAGCGGACTCCGCCGGCACCTGCCCAGGGGCGCGGGGCTGTATCGATTTGCGGCTCCGCCGCGTGGGCGCGACCAGCCCCCACCGCCCCGCGGACGGCTACGCGCCCACTACCGCCAGTGTCGGCACCCGAGCCTCGTCGTACCGCTCCAACAACACCCGCGCCACCTCCGGCGACGGGCCGAGCACATCGGCGAGCACATCCGCCTCCGCCGCGCCCCGCGCGATCCGGTCCGGCAGGAAGCCGGGAGCGAGGACGTACGGCGCGACGGCCACCCGGGGGCAGCCCAGGGAACGGAGTTCGCGGACCGCGTCCTCCGTGCGGGGCAACGCGGCGGAGGCGAACGCAGGCCGCACGGCACACCAACCGGTGCGCCGCCACTCCCGCGCGATTGCTGCGATCACTGCGATCGCCTCCGGGTCCGTGGACCCCGCCGAGGCCAGTACGACCCCGGTCGAGGACTTGTCGGCGGGCGTCAACCCCGCCTCGAACAAACGCCGTTCCAGCGCCGACAGCAGGAGCGGGGACGGGCCCAGCACCTCCGCCTGGCGGATCCGCAGCTGCGGCGGAGCGTCCCTGAGGACCGCGGGGATGTCCGCCTTCGCGTGGAACGCGCGGGTCAGCAGCAGCGGGAGGGCGACCACATCACGGACGCCCTCCGCCGCGAGCGACTCCAACACCCCCTGGACGGAGGGGACGTTGAAGTCCAGGAAGCCGGTCTCCACCCGTACACCGGGGCGCATGGAGCGCACCCGGCGGACGAGGGCGTGCACCGTCGCGGCGTGCCGTGGATCACGGCTGCCGTGGGCGATCACCAGAAGGACGGGGCGGACCGGCTTGTCGTGCATGCGAACCTCAGCTCTTCACCAGCAGACCGCGACTGCGCAGCACCCGCCGCTCCAGAGGGCTGAAGACCAGCAGGTCGACGGCGATACCGACGAACAGGATCAGGAAGATGGCCTCGAAGATCATCGGCATGGAGCTGGCGTTGCGGCCGTTCTCCAGCAGCGCGCCGAGACCGATGCCCAGATCGGGCGAGGAGGCGATGATCTCCGCCGCCATCAGCGAGCGCCAGGAGAACGCCCAGCCCTGCTTCAGACCGGCCAGATAGCCGGGCAGCGAGGCAGGCAGGACGATGTGCCAGGCACCCTTCCATCCGGTCGCGCCCATCGTGCGGCCGGCCCGCAGGAACAGCGGCGGCACCTGGTCGATGCCGGAGACCAGACCGTTGGCGATGGACGGGACCGCACCGAGCAGGATGACGGCGTACATCATCGAGTTGTTCAGGCCCAGCCACAGGACCGCCGGCGGCACCCACGCCACCGACGGCAGCGACTGGAGACCCGACAGGACCGGTCCGATCGCCGCACGGATGAACTTCACCCGGGCCACGACCAGACCCAGCGGGGTGCCGATCGCCAGCGCCAGCAGGAAGCCGAGCAGACCGCGCTCGACGCTGGTCCAGATGTAGCCGAGGAGCTTGCCCTCCAGCCAGGCGTCCTTGAACTCGGCGGCCACATCGCCGGGAGAGGGCAGCTTGGTCGGGTCGGTGACGATGTCGAACGAGATCAGCGCCTGCCAGATCACCAGGACCACGGCGGTCGCGACGAGCGGCGGAAAGATCTTCTCGCGGAAGGTCTGCCGGAACGGCGGCCGGCCCGTGACCTGGGTGTCCAGCGCGTCGAGGCCCGCCTCTACGCTCCCGGTGTCCTGGACCGGTGTCGTGTCAGTGCTGGCCATGACGGCGGATCTCCCCACGCAGTACATCGGTGATCTCAAGGGACAGTTCGGCGACCGGGGCGTCCTCGATGCGGCGCGGCTGCGGGATGCCGACCGTCCACTCGCGGGCGATCCGGCCCGGCCGCGACGACAGCAGGATCACGCGCTGCGCGAGCCGCACCGCCTCGCGCACGTTGTGCGTGACGAACAGGACGGAGACCCCGGTCTCCTGCCAGATACGGGTGAGCTCGTCGTGCAGCACGTCCCGCGTGATGGCGTCGAGAGCCGAGAACGGCTCGTCCATCAGCAGCAGGCTGCTCTCCTGGCCGAGAGCCCGGGCCAGCGCCGCGCGCTGGCGCATACCGCCCGACAGCTCGTGCACCCGCTTGCCGTGCGCGCCCTGCAGCCGCACGAGTTCGAGCAGCGACTCCGCCTTCTCGCGCCGCTCGTTCTTCGGAACTCCCCTGAGCTTGAGGGCGAGTTCGATGTTCTTGCCCGCCGTCAGCCACGGAAGCAGAGCGTGTTCCTGGAACATCAGGGCAGGGCGCCCGTCCGTCTTGATGCTGCCCGCGCTCGGGTCGTCGAGACCCGCGACCAGGTTGAGCAGCGTGGACTTGCCACAGCCCGAGGCCCCCAGGAGGGTGACGAACTCGCCCGGTGCGACATCGAGGGTGATGTCGTCGAGGACGAGCTGCTGCCCGGCGGGACCCGCGAAGGACTTCGAGACATGCTCGATCCGGGCGGCGTACTCGACTGACTCGGCCTGCTCGGCCTTGGCAACCGCGGTGGCCATGGTCGTCACCTCCTGGGGACTTAGGGGGTCAGGACTTACTTGACGCCGAGACCGGCGTCGTCGACCGTGCTCTCACCCGCGGCCTCGAGGACCTTGTTCAGAAGCGTGAGGTCGTAGATGCCGTCCAGCAGCGGGTCCTCCAGCAGACCGGCCTTCACCGCGTGCTCCGCCTCGGTGTTGAGGGTGGTGGCCAGCGGGTCGTTGGTGAACTGGATGGACTTCCACGCCGGGTCCAGGACGTCCGTCGGGAGCGCCTTGCCCGAGTCGGCCTCCAGCTGCTTGTTCGCCGCGGCCTTGGCCTCGTCCGGGTTGGCGTTGATCCACTTGTTGGCCTCGACCGAGGCCTTCAGGACCGCCTCGACGGCCTTCGGGTGCGCCTTGAGGAACTTCTGCGACACGATGATGTTCGTGATCACGAACTTCTTGTCCGGCCACAGGTCAGCCTCGTCGAGGAGCACCTTGCCGCCCTCGGCGACCAGCTTGGACGCGGTCGGCTCCGGCACCCAGGCGCCGTCGATGGAACCGGACTTGTAGGCGTCCGGGGTGACCTTGTTGTCGGTACGGATCACCGACACGTCGCCCTTGCCGCTCTCGGCGTCGACCTTCCAGCCCTGGTCCGAGATCCAGTTGAGGAACGCCACGTCCTGCGTGTTGCCCAGCTGCGGGGTGGCGATCTTCTTGCCCTTGACGTCCTTCAGGGACTTGATCTTCTCCGGGTTGACGACGAGCTTCACGCCGCCGGACGCCGAACCGCCGATGATGCGCAGGTTGGTGCCCTTGGACTTGGTGAAGCCGTTGATCGCCGGGGAGGGGCCGATCCAGCCGATGTCGATGGAGCCCGAGTTGAGGGCCTCGATCTCGGAGGGACCGGCGTTGAACACCTGGTACTTCGCTTCCGTGGCGCCCAGCGCCTTCTGGAAGTAGCCCTTCTGCTTGCCGACCAGCGCGGTGGCATGGGTGAGGTTGCCGAAGTAGCCGATCTTGACGGAGTCGAGCCCGTCGATCTTCTTGGCCCCGGCGGCGACCTTGGCGGTGCCCTCGTCCTTCGACTCGGAGCCGTAGCCGCAGGCGGCGAGGGTGAGAAGGGGGAGCGCGGCTATGACCGCGAGGGTGCGACGAAGAGCGGGTGTAGCAGGCACGGGAGGTGTTCCTCTCGGAGGCCCGGCGGTCACGGTCTCTCAGGTCGTGGCCGGGAGGTCGGCAGGTCTGCGTCTACGGCGGTGGGGGGTGAGGGCGCGCAAGCGGTGCGCGTACGTCAAAGCGCACATCGCGCCACTCCGCCCTGCCCGCTGCCGAGCGCACCGCTGCCGACGCGGCCGCCCTCCTTCGCGAACGTGGAGTAGTAGTCGGTGGCCTTCATGTCAGAAGTCCCACCCGTCGTCCTCGGCCGAGTCCTTGACGGGCTCCGGGGACGCGAACGACTCGCCGACCATGCCCGCGGTGAGCGTGGTGCCGTCGTTCGGGTCGATCAGGATGAACGAACCGGTACGCCGGGAGTCGGCGTAGGAGTCCACCGGCAGCGGCTCCGCGGTGCGGACCTTCACACGGCCGATGTCGTTGGCGACGAGCTGTCCCGGGTGCGGGTGCAGGGACAGGTCGTCGAGCGTGAGACGGGACGGGATGTCCTTGACGATCGCCTTCACCGTGCGGGTGCCGTGCTTGAGCAGCACCCGGTGACCGACGGTCAGCGGCGCGTCGGCCACATGGCAGACGGTCGCCTCGATGTCCTGGGTGGTCGGCGGGGCGTCCTTGCTGGGCACGATCAGGTCGCCGCGCGAGATGTCGATGTCGTCCTCCAGGAGAACCGTCACCGACTGCGTCGTCCAGGCGATGTCGACCGGCTCGCCCAGCAGGTCGATGGCGGCGATCCGCGAGCCACGGCCCGACGGCAGCACGGTCACGGCCTCGCCGACACGGAACGAACCGGCGGCGATCTGGCCCGCGTAACCCCGGTAGTCGGGGTGCTCGGCGGTCTGCGGACGGATCACGAACTGCACGGGAAGGCGCGCGTGGCAGTGGCTCAGGTCGTGGGTGACCGGGACCGTCTCCAGGTGCTCCAGGACGGTCGGGCCGCCGTACCAGTCCATGTTCGCGGACGGCTCCACCACGTTGTCACCGGCGAGCGCCGAGATCGGGATCGCGGTGACCTCCGGGACGCCCAGTTCGAGCGCGTACGCCGTGAACTCCTCGGCGATCGCGGCGAACACGGACTCCTGGTGGTCGACGAGGTCCATCTTGTTCACGGCGAGGACCACGTGCGGCACCCGCAGCAGCGCCGCGAGGGCGGCGTGCCGGCGGGTCTGCTCGACGACACCGTTGCGGGCGTCGATCAGGATCACCGTCAGCTCGGCCGTGGAGGCACCCGTCACCATGTTGCGGGTGTACTGCACGTGCCCCGGGGTGTCCGCGAGGATGAACCGGCGCTTGGCGGTGGCGAAGTAGCGGTACGCCACGTCGATGGTGATGCCCTGCTCGCGCTCGGCGCGCAGACCATCCGTCAGCAGCGCCAGGTCCGGGCCTTCCTGGCCGCGCGAGGCGGAGACGCGCTCCACCGCCTCCAGCTGGTCGGTGAGGACCGACTTGGAGTCGTGCAGCAGTCGGCCCACCAGCGTGGACTTGCCGTCGTCGACCGAACCGGCGGTGGCGAACCGCAGGAGCGTGGTCTCGGAGAGTTCCGTGGTCGTGCTCATGCTTAGAAGTACCCCTCGCGCTTGCGGTCTTCCATCGCGGCCTCGGACATCTTGTCGTCGGCGCGGGTCGCGCCCCGCTCGGTCAGCCGGGAGGCGGCGATCTCGACGATGACGTCGTCCAGCGTCACCGCGTCGGAGTCGACGGCGCCGGTGCAGGACATGTCGCCGACGGT